>JAHRYZ010000262.1 GCA_020621905.1 Rhizobium sp. | reverse complement strand
GCTGCACACCAGCAAGGAGGTGGAGCGACTGGAACAGGCGCTGGCCGGGCAGGGTGGAGCGCTGGTCGTGCTGGCCGCCAATCCGCTCGACGCGATCTGGACGGATCGCCCGGCCGAGCCGCTCGGTTCGGTTTCCATCCAGTCGATTGCCTATTCCGGCGTGCTGGCCAAGGACAAGATCGCCCGGATTGCCGCCGATCTTGCCGAGAAGGGCGTTGACGCCGCACTGATCACCGATCCGTCCTCGGCCGCCTGGATTTTCAACATTCGCGGCAGCGACGTGCCGCACACCCCCCATCCGCTGGCGCGCGCCATCATCAAGGCCGACGGCTCGGCCGAGCTGTTCCTCGACAAGCGCAAGACCGGCATCGAGGTCGAGGCCTATCTCGGGCAGATGTGCCGCCAGATCGATCCGCGCATGCTGGTCGCGCATCTGGAGAAGCTTGCCGTCGAGGGCAAGCGCATCCTGGTCGACCCGGAACTTGCGCCCTTCGCCCTGGTCGAACTCATCCGCGGCCATGGCGGGACCGTCGTGACCGGTGCCGATCCGGCAAAGATCGCCCGGGCGGTGAAGAACTCGGTCGAGCTCAACGGCTCGGCCGCCGCCCACCTGCAGGACGGCGCGGCGGTCGTCGAATTCCTCTCCTGGCTGGACGACCAGCATCCGGGCTCGATCACCGAGATCGGTGCGGCCGAGGCGCTGGAGGAGGCGCGCATGCGCGTCGGCGAGCGCATGCAGAACCCGCTCAAGGACATTTCCTTCGACACGATCGCCGGTGCCGGCGAGCACGGGGCGGTGATCCATTACCGCGCCACGACCACGTCCGACCGGCCGATCCATTCGGGTGACCTGTTCCTGATCGACAGCGGCGCGCAATATGTCAACGGCACGACCGACATCACCCGCACGGTGGCGATCGGCGCGGTGTCGGACGAGCAGAAGCGCTTCTTCACCCTGGTGCTGAAGGGCATGATCGCCATCAGCACGGCGCGTTTCCCCAAGGGCACGCGCGGCTGCGACCTCGATCCGCTGGCGCGCATCGCGCTGTGGAAGGCGGGCGCCGACTATGCCCACGGCACGGGCCACGGCGTCGGCTCCTATCTCTCCGTGCATGAGGGGCCGCAGCGCATCAGCCGGCTCGCCACCCAGGAGCTGCTGCCCGGCATGATCCTCTCCAACGAACCCGGCTATTACCGGCCGGGCGCCTTCGGCATCCGCATCGAGAATCTCGTCTATGTGCGCGAGGCCGAGCCTGTGGAAGGCGGCGACATGCCGATGATGAGCTTCGAGACGCTGACCTATGCGCCGATCGACAAGTATCTCGTCGTGACCGACCTGCTGACGCACGAGGAATTGCGCTGGCTCGACGACTATCATGCCAAGACCCGCGACGAGCTGATGCCGCTGATGCACGACGAAAAGGCGAAGGCCTGGCTGGAACGGGCGACCGAGCCGTTCAGCCTATCAGCTGGCGCATGAGCATCACGACGACCCATCCGCCGATCAGCATGGGGATGGAGGAGGCGCCAAGGCCGATCACCAGCGAGACGGCCATGGCGACCTTCACGTCCAGCCCGCCGGAAAAGAGGGCGGGGGCGACCAGCGTGGTCAGGACCGCCGCGGGCACGGCATTGAGGGCCGCATCGACGCGCGGCGGCACGTTCTTCAGCCGGCTCATCAGCAGGTAGCCGCCGATCCGGGTGAGGTAGGTGGCGACCGCGCCGACGAGGATCAGCAGGGTCATGTAGGGGGTGAAGAACTCGCTCATGGCTTGTCCTCCCCTTCGGCGGCAGTTGCGGCTGCGGCCTTGGGCGGCAGCAGGGCTGCCAGGATGACGCCGGCCAGCGCGCCGATGCTGACATGCCAGGGCGAGCCGACCAGTTGCTGGGCAAGGACCGAGACCACCGCGCTGACGAAGACCACGGCGAGGAAGTTCGATCGCCTGCGGAAGCCGAGCACCAGACCCATGAAGTAGATCGGCAAAAGCACGTCGAAACCCCAGGCGGCGGGATTGCCGATGAGCCTGCCGAAGCCGGCGCCGATCGCGCTGACGACGACCCAGCCGAAATAGATCGTCGTGGCAAATCCCATGTACCAGGCAAACGAAACCCTCCTTCCGGTCTCGCCGCGCGTCAGGGTCTGCGCGAATTGCGGATCGGTCAGCAGGAAGAATGACACAGCTTTCTGCAGCGGGGAGAAATGCGCGATGAAGGGCGTGATCGCCGCCGAATAGAGGATGTGGCGGAAGTTGACGGCGAAGATCGACAGCACGATGACCCAGAGCGGCACCGAATGGCCGAACAGCTCGATGCCCACCAGCTGGCTGGCGCCGGCAAAGACGATGGCGCTCATCAGCGTCGCCTCGGCGACGGTCTGGCCGTTGCTGACGGCGATGGCGCCGAACAGGGCGGCGAAGGGAATGGTCGAGACGAGGATCGGCGTGCTGCCGCGCAGGCCCTCGGTAAAGTCGGAATTCATCGGATGTCGCACCTCGTTTGAGGATAGCCCTTAGAGGCAAGCTGCCGTGCGAACAAACGAATAAGCCTGATGGATCGATTGATTCCCCTGACATGTCATCAAGGAGGCCTTCCGCTTCCAAGGCCGTGGCCGTGATGCTCGATCCTTGTGGTTTCGCGCCCCGGCAGACGGAAAACCGCTTCGCACTTTGCCCGGACATGCTTTAGTGTTTTGCCATCTGGACGATGTGGCAACACAAGGGGAATGGCCGGTGCCGAAACTCGATTTCTCCGATGAAGATCAAGCGGCGATCGTCGCTCAGGTGCGGGACTATTTCCTCACCGAATTCGAACTCGACGTCGGCCGGTTCGAGGCCGAGGCCATGCTCGAATTCTTCGCCAAGCAGATCGGCGCGCATTTCTACAATCGCGGGCTCTACGACGCACAGGCGGTGATCACCAACCAGATCGAGGTGATCAACGATGCGATCTACCAGCTGGAGCAGACACCCGGCAAATAGGTCGCCGGGCCATTTCGCGCCCGGTCTCCGGACCTACTTCTTCGGACGGACCTGGAAGGTATGCTCCGGCCCGGGGAAGGTGCGGGCCCTCACTTCCGTCGCATAGTCCTCGGCCGCCCTGGAGATGACCTCGGCCAGTTCGGCGAAATGCTTGACGAAGCGCGGCCTGAAATCGTTGAACAGGCCGAGCATGTCGTCGGAGCCCAGTACCTGGCCGTCGCAGGCCGGCGAGGCGCCGATGCCGATGGTGGCGGCCGAAACCGTGCCGGTGATCTCGCGGGCGAGCGGCTCGACCGTTCCCTCGATCACCATGGCGAAGGCGCCCGCCTCGTCGATGGCGCGGGCATCGCGGCGGATCTTGTCGGCTTCCTTGTCGGTATGGCCCTTGGAACGGTAACCGCCCGAGGTGTTGACCTGCTGCGGCATCAGCCCGACATGACCGAAGACCGGTACGCCGCGGGATACGAGGAAGGCGACGGTTTCGGCCATCTCCTCGCCGCCCTCGAGCTTGACGCCGTCGCAGCCGGTTTCCTTCATGATGCGGGCGGCGGTGCGGAAGGCCTGTTCCTTCGATTCCTGGTAGGAGCCGAAGGGCAGGTCGACGATGACGCAGGCGCGGTTGACGCCGCGCATGACGGCCTGGCCATGGGCGATCATCATTTCGACGGTGACGCCGACCGTGGTGTCCATGCCGTAAAGCACCATGCCGAGGCTGTCGCCGACCAGCAACAGGTCGCAATGCGGATCGAACAGGCGCGCCATCGGCGTGGTATAGGCGGTGAGCGAGACGACCGGACGCTGGCCCTTGAGTGCCGTGATGTCGTTCGGGGTCAGCCGCTTCTGGCGGGGCGGGGTGCTCATGTCAGGCGGCCTCCATGCCGTTTTCGGATGCGATGTCGATCACCCGGTTGTCGAGAAGTCTGGTCTGGCCGATGCGCACGAAGAGCAGCAGCAGGACCGGGCCGGCGACGGTGTCGATCTCGGTGAGCGTCTCGGGGTGGCGGAGCGCCACCACCTCGGGGGTGGCCAGCGGCTCGGCGCGGATGAAATCGGCGATCATCTGTTCGAGCCTTGTCGTATCGGCGATGCCGGAGCGGATCAGCCTTGCGGCCTCGTCAAGGGCGCGCGGCACGATCACGGCGGCGGTGCGCTCGGCGGGCGTCAGGTAGACATTGCGCGACGAGCAGGCGAGGCCGTCGGCCTCGCGCACGGTCGGCACGGCCACGATGCGGACCGGCTGGGCGAGGTCGTCCACCATGCGGCGGATGATCGCCACCTGCTGGTAGTCCTTCTCGCCGAAATAGCCGGCGTCGGGCTGGACGATGTTGAAGAGCTTGGTGACGACGGTGGCGACGCCGGCGAAATGGCCGGGGCGGGCGGCGCCTTCGAGTTCCGAGCCGAGTTTCGGCACGTCGACCACCGTTTCCATCGGCCGCGGATACATGTTGGTGACGCCGGGGGCGAAGAGGACATCGACGCCGGCCTCCTCAAGCAGGGCGCTGTCGCGCTCGAGATCGCGCGGATATTTCGCCAGGTCCTCGTTGGCGCCGAATTGCAGCGGGTTGACGAAGATCGACACGACGGTGACGGCGTTTTCCGCTTTGGCCCGGCCGACCAGCGTCAGGTGGCCCTGATGCAGATAGCCCATGGTCGGCACGAAGCCGATCGAGCGGCCCGCCCGCCGGTGAACGGCCAGCCTCTCCCTGAGGTCGGCAATGGTGGTGATGGTCTCCATATCGGTCCTCCGCAATACCTTATGGCGCGCCGGTCCCCTAGCGTGGATGGGCGGGGAAATCAATCGGCCGAAGGGGGAAGGGCATGTGCCGGATCAGGCGGCGAGGATGTCCCGGCTCGACACGACGGCGACGCCGGCGGACTTCATCTCGTCGATCGCGGCCTTGACGCCTTGCGGATCGATGCCGCGCGAGCCGTCCTCGATGAAGCGGACCTTGACGCCCGGCAGCATGTCGACCGCGTCGAGGGCGGAGAATTTCACGCAGTAGTCGGTGGCGAGGCCCATCAGGTCGAGTTCGGTCACGCCCTTCTGCCTGAGATAGCCGGCAAGGCCGGTGAGTGCGGCGCGGTCGTTGTCGCGGAAGGCGGAATAGCTGTCGACGGCCGGGTTCTCGCCCTTCTTCTGCACATAGGCGATGGCCGAGATATCGAGACCGGGATGGAATTCGGCGTCCGCCGTGCTCTGCACGCAATGGTCGGGCCAGAGCACCTGGGGCTTGCCGGAGAGCTCGCCCAAGTCGAAGGGTTTTGCGCCGGGATGCTGCGAGGCGAAGCTGCCATGGTTCGCCGGGTGCCAGTCCTGCGAGGCGACGATCAGGTCGTAGCGGCCGCTCTTCATCAGCGCATTGGCGACGGGCACGACCGCGTCGCCATCGGCGACCGGCAGGTTGCCGCCCGGGCAGAAGCCGTTCTGGATATCGATCAGCAGCAGGGCCTTGGTCATGGTCGTCGTCCTTTTCTTCGGGTGCGGCGCAAGATGGCAAGGGGGGACCGCGGGATCAAGGGGGAAGCGGCGGTTGGTGTCGCTCGTCGCCGACGGCAGCGGGCAATCTCCCCCCTTGAGGGGGAGATGTCGGCGTAGCCGACAGAGGGGGGT
>JAHRYZ010000261.1 GCA_020621905.1 Rhizobium sp. | reverse complement strand
GACGAACTCCTCCTCGGCGCGTTCGGCATGGGGATAGGAGGTGCGGCGGCCGGGCGGCAGGCGCTCGTGATGGATGCCGAGCCGGGTCAGGCCAAAGCGGCGGGCCAGCGGCGCGCCGATCGCCATCAGTTCGTCGTCACCGTCGTAGTGCCCATCGTCCGGCCCCTCGACCTCACGCCAATGGGCAATGCAGGCCGGCCGTTCTTGCTTCGTCATGTCCATGCCTCCCGTTTCGGGTTCAACTTTCAAAGCTTCGGCCAGGTGTCCGACAGGCGGTAGCCGGCCGGCCACGGATCGTCCGGATCGAGCATCAGCTGCTGGGTGCCGGTGATCCAGGCGCGGCCGGAAATGGTCGGCACGATCGCCGGCCGGCCGCCGATCTCGGTGTCCGCCTCGATGGCGCAATGGAATTCGGAGCCCATGATCGAGCGGCCGACGAAGCGGTCGCCGACCTTCAGTTCGCCCCGGGCATGGAGCACGGCCATGCGGGCCGAACAGCCGGTGCCGGTCGGCGAGCGGTCGATCTTGCCGGGCTTGATGGCCACCGCATTGGCCCCGGTCGCCACCCCGTTTTCCATCACCACTGGCGCGGTGATCTGACAGAACGAGATGTGGTTCCAGTTGCGATCGGGATCGGGATGGGAAAAGCCGAGCTGCCGGTTGGCGGCGTCGGTGATCTTCATGCCCATGACGGCGATGTCGCGCGCCTCGTCGGGGGCGATCGAGAAGCCAAGGGCGCGTCCGTCGGCAATGACGAAACTGTCGCCGCCGAAGGCGGTGTCGACGGTGAGCGTGCCCACCCCTTCCACCTCGATCACGGCGCCGAGCCGATCGGCAAAGGACGGCAGGTTGCGCACCGTGATGCGCTCGGCCTTGCCGTTGCGGCACTGGGCGGTCACTTCCACCACGCCGCCCGGCGCCTCGAGCACCAGTTTCGTCACCGGCTCGGTCATCGGCAGGATGCCTGAGTCCAGCAGCACGGTGGCGACGCAGATGGAATTGGAGCCGGACATGGGCGGCGTGTCTTCCGGCTCCATGATGATCCAACCCATCTGGGCGCGCGGATCCCTGGCCGGCACCAGCAGGTTCACATGGCGAAAGACGCCGCCGCGCGGCTCGTTCAGCACGAAATTGCGCAAGGTCTGGTCGCTGGCGATGAAGCGCGACTGCTCCCACAGGGTTTCGCCCGGCGGGGGCGCGACGCCGCCGACGATGACGTCGCCCACCTCCCCTTCGGCATGGCAATTGACGACGTGGATGACCTTGGTGCTGCGCATGGGTGCCTCGTTTTTGCGAGGCCACGCTAGCAGCCAAGGCCGGCGGCGGCAATCGACCGGCGTGACGATCCGCCGGCTTGCAGCGGGCGGCAAAAGGGTCATGTTAGAGGGGTATCGATCGAGCCGCGGCCCCGGGCCCCGCCGCCGCGCCAGCGCAGAAAAGGAGTTCTCCCATGAAATATGTCACCGCCAACGGCGCGCATATCCCGGCGCTCGGCTTCGGCACCTTCCGCATGCCCGCCGCCGACGTGCTCAGGATCCTGCCGCTCGCCCTGAAGACCGGCTTTCGCCATATCGACACCGCGCAGATCTACGGCAACGAGGCCGCGGTCGGCGAGGCGATCGCCCGCTCAGGGCTCGCGCGCGGCGACATCTTCCTCACCACCAAGGTGTGGGTCGACAAGTTTTCCCGAGGCGCCATGGGACCCTCGGTCGACGAGAGCCTGAAGAAGCTGGAGACCGACCACGTCGACCTGCTGCTCCTGCACTGGCCGAAAAGCCCGGTGCCGCTCGAGGAACAGATCGAGGGCTTGAACGCGCTGGTCGATGCCGGCAAGGTGCGCCATATCGGCGTGTCCAACTATAATTGCGCGCTGATGGGCGAGGCCGTGCGCCTGTCGAAGGCGCCGATCGTCACCAACCAGATCGAATATCATCCCTATCTCGACCAGACCGCGGTGCTGATCGCCGCCCGCTCCTACGGCCTGTCGGTGACGGCCTATTACGCCATGGCCGACGGCCGCGTGCCGAAGGACGAACTGCTGCAGGACATCGGCGCGCGCCACGGCAAGACGGCGGCCCAGGTGGGCTTACGCTGGCTCATCCAGCAGCAGAGCGTGGCGGCGCTGACCAAGACCGCGACCGAAAGCCGGCTCGCGGAAAATTTCGCCGTCTTCGACTTCTCGCTCGACGCCGAGGAAATGGACGCCATTTCGGCGCTCGCGAGGCCGGACGGGCGGATCGTCAACCCGGGGCATCTGGCGCCGGCGTGGGATTGAGGGGGCCGCCGCACAAGCGAGCCGCCGGCTCTCTGCGGCGGCTCCCTCGATGAACGTGCCGGTCAGCCCTTTGCCTGCGGCGCCTCGACCAGGCGATCGACGATCCAGCGGACGATCGGCATGACCACCAGGGCGGAGGGGAAAGCCACCACATAGGACATGGCCCAGGCCTTCAGGATGCTGGATGCGAGATCCGGCGCGAGCCCCAGCGCGCGGATGGTGGCGATCGAGGCGACGACGCCGGACATCAGGAACGATAGGATCATCGGCGTGACGACGAAACGGCTTTTCGCCGGGAGCCTGGAAAGCCTGAACGGACGCGCCTTGCGAGCGCCGGGAGCTGCGGGGGAAATGTGCGTCATGCGAGCCACTCCTTCGCAACCGGCTCTGCGCTCTGGAGCAGGCCGAGGGCGAAAAAGGCGCGGGTATGGGGCTGTTCCATATGCAGCGCCAGCGCCGCCTCGTCGGCGAAGTCCTCGATCAACACGAAGGCGCGCTCGTCCGCCAGGGATTGAAAGAATTCGAACTCCGCGCAGCCCGGCTCCGGGAGGGTGGCCTTGCGCAGTTCAAGCAGGGCCAGGCGTGCCTCGCCGCCCCGGCCTTCGGCCATGGTCAGGCGAACGATGCGCCGCAGGCGGGCGGGCGATGATGGTCGATCGGTCATTGTGTCAGGCTCCTGTCTGTCTCCTGTCGATGACGATCTCTTGCCTGACGGGCCAGATGCGCGCTATTCCCCAATAGAGCACATCAATTGCGCGGAAATGCACGATGCTGGATTGGGACGACCTGCGCTTCTTCGTGGCCCTGGCCGACGAGGGCTCGCTTTCGGCGGCGGCGCGGCGGCTGAAGGTCGACCATGCGACCGTGGCGCGGCGGATCGCGGCGCTCGAGGCGCGCGTCAACGCACGGCTGGTTGATCGCCGGCCACGCCGCTACCTGCTGACGGCCGAGGGCACACGCATCGCCGACCACGCCCGGCGCATGGAGGCGGAAGTGTTCGCCCTCGAACGCGGCACGATACCGGCCGATGCGGCGCGGATGGTCGAGGTATCCGTCAGCGCCCCGCCGATGATCGCGCTCACGCTCGTCACGCCCCGCATACCGGCCTTCCAGGCCGAGCATCCGCAGATCCGCTTTAGGCTGCTGGCCGAGGCGCGCCATGTCTCTCTGGTCCGGCGCGAGGCGGACGTGGCACTCAGGCTCAGCCGGCCCACCGATCCGACGCTGGTGATCCGCAAGGCGGGCACGATGCGTTACCGGCTCTATGCGGCGCGATCCTATGCCGAAGGCCGCGCGCCGGAAGACCATGGCTTCATCGCCTTCGACGAGACGCTGAGAGACACGCCGCAACAGCACTGGATGAAGGGCATTGCCGGCGCGCGGGAGATCGTGCTCACGACCAATGATCTCGGCGTGCAATGCGCGGCCGCGGCCGCCGGCCTCGGGATCGCCGCCCTGCCGGAATTCCTCGGCGAACTCTACGGACTCTGCCCGCTCGGCGACGCGGCCCAGCACATCGACCGCGACGCCTTCGTCACCTATCACGCCGACCTGCGCAACAACCGCGCGGTCACCGACGTCGCAGGCTTCCTCGCCACTTGCCTGCCCCGCCCGCGCTGAGCGGCGAGAGGGAGCGGGAGGCTGGAGGGGTGTGGGGCGTCTGCGCCGGAGGGGGATTGAGGGCCTTGATTGCGACGGCGAAGGTTGTCATTCTGGTGTTGGGAGTGGGAGACGCCGATGACCGAGAAGAGCAAACCTCAACCGAACGCGTGGCAGGATCAGGACGACGCGCCTGACGTCAGCGTAGCCCCGTGGCGCGAAAAGCTGGACGCGGCGGCGGTGCGGGTTGGGCGGCCGAAAGGTGCGGACCGGAGGGCTTGAAGGGTGGCGGTTTGGAGCAGCACGCCGAACAGTTCTTGCACCGGCCGACGGCGGTAGTGAAAGCCTTTGTGGCTTATGTTCTTTGGAAGCCAGATGAACCTCCCACCGTACGAGACCCCCTTACCTTACGCGTAAACCTGAAGCTTTGGCGTTAAGGGCCATCGGATCCGTCTGTTCCCTCGCTCTCTCGTCTAACCTGCTCGATCCACTCTGCTTGTGCTCGTGCTTCCTCATCGCGCTCCTGGCGTGAAAATGCATCGACCTTTATCCTGCTATGACCCGATGGGACGCCTTTCCAGTCCTCTCGAATTTTCTTAATCTGCTCCGCCATCATAACGGCAGGGCTTCTTGCCCCCAGATATGAGACGCCTTCATAGTCACGCATTGACAGCTGGTACGAAAAGGTTTCTCGTTTGGTATCTTTAGGATTTCCCTTCCAACTGATACTGACTAAGTACTCTTGCTTGCTCACGTCCGAGAAGGCGGCGAGGTTACTTTGCAGGGTCTGTCCTGGCTTAAGGATGCTGATGCGATGCAACGGTGCCGATAGGTCCCGCCGATGGCCCTGGGAATGAGGCAAAGGCGGGTCAAATTGGAGTTGGATGTCGTATGCGACGGCATTTCCCGAGTTCGTCACGAAGATATCAACATATGTCACGCCCCAAGCATTTGGCTCGATGGTAGCTGTGACATGTGCTTGCGACGTTGCTCGTGAAAGGACTTTCGTTTCTTGTGCGAGGACCCGAGTCACATAGAGCAGCGCAATTGTAGCAAATGCTGTCACTACTGAAGAAAATGCACCGATACTCGCGCTGTCAAAAAAACACGTTATTCCTTGGCAATCGTTTGCCACTTTCCGCACCCTCCTCAGCTTGTGAACCAGTCCACCGTCGCCACTTTCTTGCAGGCAAAATCCGTCACAGCGAACGCCTGACGAATACAGATTAGGCCAATTGCGAAACCTGCAATTTGAAACTCGATGCCTCCCGTTGGATCTGCATCATCTCAACATTTGGGTATTCGGCGGCCAACGCAAGTATCTGCGCGCGATCCTCCGCGCTCGTTCTCAGTCCGAAAATAACGCCGTCAAGCTCGTTTTTGCCAAATGGACAATCTTCAAATTGCGCTCCAGGGTTTCTTCCTGCACCGGCGCTGATCCTCCATTCCTCCTCGTACTCCCAGTGCCGTGACTTTGTATAGATCGTTCGGTCTAGTATTCCTGCATCCTGAAGTGAAAAGACCCCCGCAAACAACTTTGCCAATTGCTCTTCATCCAGCAAAGGCGGAATTTCGTCAACGTATTGAACCGGCTTAGCCATTCCATACGGCGCGTTGAGAGCGGGTATGGATCTAAATCTCAGGACTACGCCTTGATGTGCGTCTGCGTAATGCGACCACATAAGGTGGTTATGTGGACGGGTTGTAAGGCAAAGTATCTTGTTGTCTTCG
>JAHRYZ010000260.1 GCA_020621905.1 Rhizobium sp. | reverse complement strand
TACACGGCGGCCGACGCCAAGGGTCTGTTGAAGGCGGCGATCCGCGATCCGAACCCGGTCATCTTCCTCGAGAACGAGATCCTCTACGGTCACTCGTTCGAGGTGCCGAAACTGGACGATTTCGTCCTGCCGATCGGCAAGGCGCGGGTCCACAAGGTGGGCAAGGATGCCACCATCGTGTCCTTCGGCATCGGCATGACCTATGCGGTCAAGGCGGCGGAAGAACTGGCCAAGGACGGCATCGACGTCGAGATCATCGACCTTCGCACCATCCGCCCGATGGACCTGCCGACGGTGATCGAATCGGTGAAGAAGACCGGCCGCCTCGTGACCGTCGAGGAAGGCTTCCCGCAGTCGTCCGTCGGCACCGAAATCGCCACCCGCGTGATGCAGCAGGCCTTCGACTATCTCGATGCGCCGATCCTGACGATCGCCGGCAAGGACGTGCCCATGCCGTATGCCGCCAATCTCGAAAAGCTCGCTCTGCCGAATGTCGGCGAAGTGGTCGAGGCGGTCAAAACCGTCTGCTACAAGTAACGGGAGGGTCAGCACATGCCGATCAACATTACGATGCCGGCACTCTCCCCGACCATGGAAGAGGGCAATCTGTCCAAGTGGCTGGTCAAGGAAGGCGACAAGGTCAAGTCGGGGGACGTGATCGCCGAGATCGAGACCGACAAGGCGACGATGGAAGTCGAAGCCGTCGATGAAGGCACGGTCGCCAAGCTCGTCGTCCCGGCCGGCACGGAAGGGGTCAAGGTCAATGCCCTGATCGCCATTCTCGCGGCTGACGGCGAAGACGTCGCGGCCGCCGCGGCCGGCGGCGGTTCTGCCGCACCGGCCAAGGCCGAGGCTGCGCCGGCCAAGACGGAAGCGGCACCTGCCGTGTCTGCACCGATCACCGACAAGGCACCGGCGCCTTCGACGCCGGCACCCGTCGCCAAGTCCGGCGAGCGCGTGTTTGCCTCGCCGCTCGCCCGTCGCCTGGCCAAGGAAGCGGGTCTTGAGCTGTCTGCCGTGTCGGGTTCCGGTCCGCATGGCCGCGTCGTCAAAAGCGACGTCGAGAAGGCGGTTGCCGGCGGTGGCGCCAAGGCTGCGCCGACGGCGGCGTCTGCCGCAGCGCCGGCTGCAGCTGCACCGGCCATGGCCAAGGGTGCATCGGAAGAGGCCGTGCTCAAGCTGTTCGAGCCGGGTTCCTACGAACTCGTGCCGCATGACGGCATGCGCAAGACCATCGCCAAGCGGCTGGTCGAGTCGAAGCAGACGATCCCGCATTTCTACGTCACCGTCGATTGCGAGCTCGATGCGCTGCTGGCGTTGCGCGCCCAGCTCAACGACGCCGCCCCCCGCAAGGAAGGCGCACCGGCCTACAAGCTTTCGGTCAACGACATGATCATCAAGGCGATGGCCATGGCGCTGACGGAAGTGCCGGATGCCAACGTCTCCTGGACCGAGACCAACATGGTCAAGCACAAGCACGCCGATGTCGGCGTCGCCGTGTCGATCCCGGGCGGCCTGATCACGCCGATCATCCGGCATGCGGAGCTGAAGACGCTTTCGGCGATCTCCAACGAGATGAAGGACCTGGGCAAGCGCGCCAAGGACCGCAAGCTGAAGCCGGAAGAATACCAGGGCGGCACCACCTCGGTGTCGAACATGGGCATGATGGGCGTCAAGCAGTTCGCCGCCGTCATCAATCCGCCGCATGCGACGATCCTTGCGGTCGGCGCGGGCGAGCAGCGGGTGGTGGTGAAGAACGGCGAGATGAAGATCGCCAATGTCATGTCGGTGACGCTGTCGACCGACCATCGCTGCGTCGACGGCGCGCTCGGGGCCGAACTGCTCGGCGCCTTCAAGCGCTACATCGAGAACCCGATGGGCATGCTCGTCTAAGGGCGGAGGCGGACGTGGCCGACTTGCAGAAAACGTTGTCCTGGGGAGTGCGCTTGAGGCGCTCTCTCGGGATGTCGTTTTGTGCAGCGCTGTTCGCCGGCCTTGCCGGAGTATTGGCGTTTTGGATATTGGCCATGGTTCTTGCGCCACAAGGCGGTGACGAGGCTGGCGTAGATCAGGACTTCTTCCTGGTGATCGTCAACATACCGCTGGTCTCTGTCGCGTTGGGACTGCTGTCCTTCTTCGCCCAACTGGCGTCCAAGCGAGTTGCTGTCGATTTGGCGATGCTGTCGCCATTGTCTTGTTCGTGGGTTGCTCAGCATGTATCACAACTATGCAGATGCGGGCTCCTCTTCCGACAAAATGTATCTCGTCGGAGCGCTCATTCCGGGGCTGGTCATGACCGTCGCGCATTGGGCGTTTTTCAAGATCATGGGCGCTCATCGGTACGACGGCTTGATGCGGGGTGTAGTATGAAAACCGTGCTCTGCTACGGCGACAGCCTAACCTGGGGATATGATCCGCAAACGGTCGGTCGGTACGCGTTTGCGGATCGCTGGCCGAGCGTGCTCGGTGCGGCGCTCGGGCCTCAGGTCAACGTGATCGCCGAAGGCCTGAACGGACGCACGACCGCCTATGACGACCATCTCGCCGATGCGGAGCGCAACGGCGTGAAGCTTTTGCCGAGCGTCCTGGAGAGCCACAAGCCGCTGGACCTGGTGATCCTGCTGCTCGGCACCAACGACATGAAGCGCGGCATCGCCGGCACGGCCATCGGCGCCACCAAGGGCATCGACCGGCTGGTCAAGCTGATCCGGCACCACGATTGGGGCTTTGGCTTCGAGGTGCCGGAAATCCTGATCGTTGCGCCGCCGCCGATCTGCGCGACGTCGAACGTGCATTTCGCCGCGATGTTCCGCGGCGCGCTCGACGAATCGGCGATGCTGGCGAGCTTCTACCGCGACCTCGCGGACGAGGCCGGTTGCGGCTTTTTCGATGCCGGTTCGGTGTCGCAGACCAGCCCGCTCGACGGCATCCATCTCGATGCCGACAACACAAGGGCGATCGGGCGCGGGATCGAACCGGTTGTGCGCATGCTGTTGGGGATCTGACCGAATACCCGGCGAAAGTTGATCAAGATCAAGGGAGTGGCGTTTGCGGGTGAATAGTCTACAGGTATCGACCGACACAAGAGGAGATACCGAATGTCGAATACCCCGCACGAAATCCACGACGAGTTTCCGGAATATGCGGACAAGATGCATGCGCTCAAGGTGAGCGACGAGCGTTTTGCCAAGTTGCTTGAGGATTATCGCGACGTGAACCGTGCCATCCATCGTTCGGAAACCGAAGTGGAGCCCGTCGGTGACGTCGAGATGGAAACGATGCGCAAGCAGCGCATGGTTTTGAAGGATGAAATCTACGGGATGCTGACCAAGGCCTGATCCGGCCTGGCTTCATCCCCCGGAAGGGCTCCGCCTCGAAGGTGGAGCCCGCCCGTCAAAGAGGAGATGAAGACCAGTGTCGAATGCCTATGACGTTCTCATTATCGGCTCCGGCCCCGGCGGCTACATTGCCGCGATCCGTGCCGCCCAGCTGGGCTTGAAGACCGCGATCGTCGAGCGCGAGCACCTCGCCGGCATCTGCTCCAACTGGGGCTGCATTCCGACCAAGGCATTGCTCCGGTCTGCGGAAGTATTGCATCTCGCCGAACACGCCAAGAACTACGGCCTGACGCTGGAAGGCAAGATCACGCCGGACCTGAAGGCCATCATCGCCCGTTCGCGCGGCATCGCCGAGCGCATGAACGGCGGCGTCGGCTTCCTGATGAAGAAGAACAAGGTCGACATCATCTGGGGCGAGGCGAAGCTGACCAAGCCGGGCGAAGTCGTCGTTTCCAAGACCACCAAGACGATCGTCCAGCCGCAGGCGCCCCTGCCGAAGAACACGCTGGGCGAAGGCACCTACACCGCCAAGCACATCATCGTCGCCACCGGCGCGCGCCCGCGCGCACTGCCCGGCATCGAGCCGGACGGCAAGCTGATCTGGACCTATTTCGAGGCGATGAACCCGGACTCCATGCCGAAGTCTCTGCTGGTCATGGGATCGGGCGCCATCGGCATCGAATTCGCCTCCTTCTACCGCACCATGGGCGTCGACGTGACCGTGGTCGAGGTGATGAGCCAGGTCATGCCGGTCGAGGATGCCGAGATCTCGGCCTTCGCCAAGAAGCAGTTCGACAAGCAGGGCATGAAGATCCTGCTGGAGGCCAAGGTCGCCAAGGTCGAGAAGGGCGCCAATTCCATCACCGCCCATGTCGAGAAGAAGGATGGAACGGTCGAGAAGATCACCGCCGACCGGATGATCTCGGCGGTCGGCGTCCAGGCCAATATCGAGAATATCGGGCTTGAAGCGCTGGCGTGAAGACAGATCGCGGTCATCGCCATCGACGGCTACGGCAAGACCAACGTCGCGGGCATCTATGCGATCGGCGACGTGGCCGGCCCGCCGATGCTGGCCCACAAGGCGGAGCACGAGGCCGTCATCTGCGTCGAGAAGATCGCCGGTCTGCCGAATGTCCATCCGATGGACAAGGCCAAGATCCCCGGCTGCACCTACTGCAATCCGCAGGTCGCCTCCGTCGGCCTGACCGAAGCCAAGGCGAAGGCGGAAGGCCGCGACATCCGCGTCGGCCGCTTCCCCTTCGTCGCCAACGGCAAGGCGATCGCGCTCGGCGAGGACCAGGGCATGGTCAAGACGATCTTCGACAAGAAGACTGGCGAACTGCTGGGCGCGCATCTGGTCGGAGCGGAAGTGACGGAACTGATCCAGGGGTTTGTCGTGGCGATGAACCTCGAAACCACCGAGGAAGAGCTCATGCACACGATCTTCCCGCATCCGACCATTTCCGAGACGCTGAAGGAAAGCGTGCTCGACGCCTATGGCAGGGCGCTCAACGCCTAAAGGCGAGTTGTGGGGCCGGTTCCCGCCGCCTATATGGGGGCGGGATTGTTCAATCGAAGGAGTAGGCAATGGCTGGGTTTGAAATTGGCTGGTTCCTGACCATCATCGTCGGCGGCTTTGCCGGCTGGATGGCGGGCAAGTTCCTGGACATGCGCTACGGCATCATCATGAACATCATCATCGGCATTGTCGGCGCGGTGGTGGCCGCGGCGATCTTCCGGCGCTTCGGCATCATGGTCCAGGGCGACTGGCTCGGCTTCCTGCTGACCAGCTTCGTCGGCGCCAGCCTTCTGCTATACGCGGTCAAGCTCATTCGCCGCTGATGCGGCGGATCTCGCTCGAAAGGGGAAGGGGCAGGGCATGTTTGTGAGGATCGCCAGACGAGGCGCTTTGTCCGTCATGTCCGCACCGCATGCGCCTGCGGACAACTGCCCGAGCCACGACGGCCGCTCGACACGCTGGTTTTCACCCACAGCCATCAATGCTAAGAGCGCCCGGCAGAAGCGGCGCGGAGTAACGACACGTGGTTACCATTCTCGACAAGATCAATGATCCGCAGGCCCGCGTCCGGCATCCGGAAAAGGCCCATCGCCCGGATACAGAGGTGATGCGCAAGCCGGAATGGATCCGCGTCAAGGCGCCGACCTCCAAGGGTTATGCCGAGACGCGGTCGATCGTGAAGGACAACAAGCTCGTCACGGTGTGCGAGGAGGCGGGCTGCCCGAACATCGGTGAGTGCTGGGACAAGAAGC
>JAHRYZ010000259.1:3014-5611 GCA_020621905.1 Rhizobium sp. | reverse complement strand
CGCATCGCGCTGAAGCGCCGCCAGCGTGCCGGTGAAGTGACGCTTCGTCCCTTCGTCTCGGCCAAGTGGGACCTCGCCGCCGTGGTCGTCGGCCTGCTGGTCTGGGGGCTGTTCATCTGGAAGCTGCATGCGCTTCTGTTCGGCGTAGCGCCGCTTCCCCTGTGAGGCATCGCGCCCGCCAACCGGCCTTCCTGCCGTTTTCCGCTTACAAGTGCGGAAAAATCGGTTAGAAGGCCGCTCACGCATCCCATTGCATCGAAAGGCCGGCCGGTCCGGAAGCATTCATGGTTGACAACAACGACAGCTTTATCCGCGAAGTCAATGAGGAGCTCCGCTCCGACCAGTTCCGCAACGCGTGGAAGAACTACGGCCGTTTCGTCATCGCCGTCGCCGTGCTGATCGTCGTCGGCACCGCCGGCTATCGCGGCTACGAATACTGGCACGAAAGCCAGTCGTCGGATGCCGGCGACAAGTTCCTGGCTGCGTTGACGCTGGCCAACGAAGGCAAGGCGGATGAGGCGAAGGCCGCGCTCGCTGCGCTGGAGACCGACGGCTACGGCGCCTATGCGGTGCTGGCGCGCATGCGCTCGGCCACCGTCGAGGCGGAAAAGGGCGATCCGACCGCTGCGATCGTCGCGTTTTCGGCGATCGGCAAGGACAATTCGGTTCCGGCCGTCATCCGCGACGTCGCCCGCATGCGGGCCGCCTGGCTGCTGATCGACAACGGCACGTATGAGCAGGTTTCGGCCGAGGTCGAAGCCATGGCGACGCCGCGCGACGCGATGCGCCACTCGGCCCGCGAGGCGCTGGGTCTTGCCGCTTACAAGGCCGGCGACATGACCAAGGCGCGCGAATGGTTCGAACAGATCGTCGAGGACGGCGAGGCGCCGCGCAATGTTGCCAGCCGCGCCCAGATCCTGCTCGACAACATCACGGCTTCCGGCAAGGCGCCGTAAGCCAGCACGGCGGAAACGCCAGAAGGACACGATCAGTCATGAGCTTTACCGTCGCCATCGTCGGGCGTCCGAACGTCGGCAAGTCCACCTTGTTCAATCGCCTGGTGGGCAAGAAGCTGGCGCTCGTCGACGATACGCCGGGTGTCACCCGCGACCGTCGCCCGGGCGACGCCAAGCTGATCGACCTCCGCTTCACCATCATCGACACCGCCGGCCTCGAAGAGACCGGGCCGGACACGCTCGAGGGCCGCATGCGCGCCCAGACCGAGATGGCGATCGACGATGCCGACCTGACGCTGTTCGTCGTCGATGCCAAGGCGGGGCTCACCCCGCTCGACAAGACCTTCGGCGAGCTCCTGCGCCGTAGCGGCAAGCCGGTCGTGCTGGTCGCCAACAAGTCGGAAGCCAAGGGCTCCGACGGTGGCTTCTACGACGCCTTCACGCTGGGGCTCGGCGAGCCCGTGCCGATCTCGGCCGAGCACGGCCAGGGCATGATCGACCTGCGCGACGCGATCGTTTCGGCGATCGGCGAGGACCGCGCTTTCCCGGAAGACATCGACGAGGCGGAGACCGACGTTCGGGTCTCGGCCGACGAAGTCGGCGGCGAAACCGGCGAGGACATCGAGCCGGAATATGACGAGACCAAGCCTTTGCGCGTGGCGATCGTCGGGCGTCCGAATGCCGGAAAGTCGACGCTGATCAACCGCTTCCTCGGCGAGGACCGGCTTCTGACCGGGCCTGAGGCCGGCATCACCCGCGACAGCATTTCGGTCGAGTGGGACTGGCGCGGCCGCACCATCAAGATGTTCGACACGGCCGGCATGCGCCGCAAGGCCCGCGTGCAGGAGAAGCTGGAAAAGCTCTCCGTCGCCGACGCGCTGCGCGCCATCCGCTTTGCCGAAACCGTGGTCATCGTGTTCGACGCGACCATCCCCTTCGAGAAGCAGGACCTGCAGATCGTCGACCTGGTGCTGCGCGAAGGCCGTGCCGCCGTGCTCGCCTTCAACAAGTGGGACCTGGTCGAGGACACGCAGGCAGTGCTGGCCGACCTGCGCGAAAAGACCGACCGTCTTCTGCCGCAGGCGCGCGGCATCCGCGCCGTGCCGATCTCCGGCCAGACGGGCTACGGCCTCGACAAGCTGATGCAGGCGATCATCGAGACCGACCGCACCTGGAACAAGCGCATTTCGACCGCCAAGCTCAACCGCTGGCTCGAGCATACTCAGGTCCAGCATCCGCCACCGGCGGTTTCGGGCCGGCGCATCAAGCTGAAATACATGACCCAGGTGAAGGCCCGCCCGCCGGCCTTCATGATTTCCTGCACGCGCGCCGATGCGCTGCCGGAGAGCTATGTGCGCTATCTGACGAACGGTCTGCGGGTCGATTTCCAGATGCCGGGCGTACCGATCCGCATCCACTTCAAGGCGGCGGAAAATCCCTTCGAGAACCGCAAGAAGAAGCGCTGACAGGCAGGGGCCGCCGCGTCAGGCGCCCGCGGGGCGGACCGGCAGTCGCCGCGACAGCCGCCGCCGCTTGGCCTGCGTCTTCGCCTCGATGACATTGTCCAGGAACTGCTTCGTCGCGGCCTGCCAGGTATAGCCCTCGGCCAGGTGGCGGGCTTCCTCCCGCGATCGCTCCAGC
>JAHRYZ010000259.1:0-3004 GCA_020621905.1 Rhizobium sp. | reverse complement strand
TGCGCAGGTCTTCGTCCAGCGCACCCGCGCCGCTCGCCGCCGGGATGATGTCGGCGGGGCCGGTGACCGGATAGGCGGCGACCGGAACGCCGGAGCCGAGCGCCTCCAGAATGGTATTGCCGAAAGTGTCGGTCTTCGACGGGAAAACGAAGACGTCGGCCTCAGCATAGGCACTCGCCAGGTCCTCGCCGAACTTCACCCCGGTGAACAGCACGTCCGGATAGCGGGCCTGAAGCTCGGCACGCGCCGGGCCGTCGCCGACCACCACCTTGGAGCCTGGCAGGTCGAGATCGAGGAAAGCGGGCAGGTTCTTCTCCACCGCGACGCGGCCGACCGTGATGAAGATCGGACGGGGGAGCCCGAAGGGGTTGTCGGTCTGCGGGCGGGGATGGAACAGGGAAAGGTCGATGCCGCGGCTCCACAGGCAGAGATTGGCGATGCCCTTGGCCGCCAGTTCGCGTCTCAGGCTCTCGGTCGCCACCATGCAGGCGCCGCCGCGATTGTGGAACCAGCGCACATAGGCATAGAGCCAGGAGAGCGGCACGGGCACGCGGGTGCGGACATATTCGGGAAAGCGGGTGTGGTAGCTGGTGGAGAAGGGCATGTGCTTCTTCAGGCACCAGCGCCGCGCCATAAGCCCAAGCGGGCCTTCGGTGGCGATGTGCATGAAGTCCGGCTTCTCCGCCTCGATCCGGCGGGCGATCTGGCCGTAGGTGGCGAGCGACAGGCGGATCTCCGGATAGGTCGGCATGGGAATGCTGCGAAACGGCCTCGGTGTGATCATCGCCACGTCGTAGCCCATGGCCGCCAGTTCGCGATTGGTGGTTTCGATCGAGCGGACGACGCCGTTCACCTGCGGGTGCCAGGCATCGGTGACGATCATGATCTTCGGCATGGCGCGGTCGCTGTTCTCTCGCTGGCGGGCCGGCGGCGCATGGGCCGGTGGTCCGCGTCGCGTCCCGGCTCGGACACCCGCCTCGAGCGGGAGGCTGCCTCGGGACTCAAGGTTTCTCCATCGTTCAGGGCCGTTATGGGCGGGCAATGTTACAGCTGCATGTCAGGCCGGTGACGCGGAGCAGGACGGCTTGCCGTGCATGGTGCTTCGGTCTCTTGCCCTTTGTGCGATTTCGCCACTCGCCTCAGGCGCGTCATGTCCTATATTGCAGACGCACCCACCCGTTTCACCATCCCCTCGAGGAGCGCGCATGACGAAGAGCCCGGCCAAGGCCAAGCCGCAGAAGAGCAATGCCGACTGGTGGCGCGGCGCCGTCATCTACCAGGTTTATCCGCGGTCCTTCCAGGATACCGACGGCGACGGGATCGGCGACCTCAAGGGTGTGACGGAACGGCTGCCCTACATCGCCTCGCTCGGCGTCGACGCCATCTGGCTCTCGCCCTTCTTCACCTCGCCGATGGCCGACATGGGCTATGACGTCTCCGACTATTGCGACGTCGACCCGATGTTCGGCACGCTTGCCGATTTCGATGCGCTGATGACGCAGGCCCATGGCCTGGGCCTCAAGGTCATCATCGACCAGGTGTTGTCGCATACCTCCGACCAGCATCCGTGGTTCAAGGAAAGCCGCACCAGCCGCGACAATCCCAAGGCCGACTGGTTCGTCTGGGCGGCCGCCAAGCCGGACGGCACGGCGCCGAACAACTGGCTTTCGGTCTTCGGCGGCCCCGCCTGGGAGTGGGACGGGGTGCGCAAGCAATATTACATGCACAATTTCCTCGCCTCGCAGCCGGATCTCAACTTTCACAATCGCGAGGTTCAGGAGGCGCTCCTGGATGCGGCCAGGTTCTGGCTGGAGCGCGGCGTCGACGGTTTCCGCCTCGACACGGTGAACTACTATTTCCACGACAAGGAACTGCGCGACAATCCGGCTCACATGCCCGACAGCGAGGAGGCCGGGCTCGACGCGCCGGACGTCAACCCTTATGGCATGCAGAGCCATCTCTACGACAAGACCCAGCCGGAAAACATCGGCTTTCTCAAGCGGTTCCGCACGCTGCTCGACCAGTATGAGGGCCGCACCTCGGTCGGCGAAGTGGGTGACGGCGCGCGGTCGCTGAGAACGGTCGCGGCCTATACAGCCGGCGGCGACAAGCTGCACATGTGCTACACCTTCGATCTCTTGGGCCCCGATTTCACCCCGAACCACATTCGCCATTGCGTCGACGCCTTCCACAAGTCGGTCGCCGACGGCTGGGTGTGTTGGGCCTTTTCCAATCACGATGTCCATCGCCATGTCAGCCGGTTCGCCCAGAATGCCGAGGAGCGGGAGGCGGTGGCGAAGCTCGCCATCAGCGTTCTATCCACGCTGCGCGGTTCGATCTGCCTCTACCAGGGCGAGGAACTGGGGCTGCCGGAGGCGGAACTCCAATTCGAGGACCTGACCGACCCCTACGGCATCCGCTTCTGGCCGGCCTTCAAGGGGCGCGACGGATGCCGCACGCCGATGCCCTGGGTTTCGGCCGCGGACCATGCCGGCTTCACCACGGCGGCCAAGCCCTGGCTGCGGGTTCCGGCCGAACACAGGGCGGTTGCGGTCGACACCCAGGACGCCAAGGAGGGCTCGGTGCTGGAGCACTACCGGCAGACGCTGGCCTTCCGCAAGGCGCATGCCGCGCTCACCGACGGCGACATGGAATTCCTCGATCTCGACGAGGACGTACTCGCCTTCACCCGCAAGAAGGGCGAGGACCGGCTGCTCTTCGTCTTCAACCTGAGGGGCGGCCCGCAGGAGGTGAAGCTGCCGCAGCGCATTGCCATCAAGGAACTGGTCGGCATGCCCGGCCTTTCCGGCAGCATTGTCGATGGCGTGGTGCTGGTCGAGGCGCGGGACGGTTTTTGCGCGCGGATTTGAAGGGAGGGAGTGCCGATGGACGTCAGACCTGCGACGGCGGCGGACCGCACCGGCTGGATCGCTCTTAGGCAACAGCTCTGGCCGGAGGAATCTGGCGAAGGCCATGCCGCGGAAGTCGATGAGGCTTTCGCCAG
>JAHRYZ010000258.1 GCA_020621905.1 Rhizobium sp. | reverse complement strand
GCCATGGTCGACACCGGGGCATCGCTGGTGGCGATCAACGAGACGACCGCGCGGCGCATCGGGGTCAGCATCGCCTCGCTCGACTTCAAATATCCGATCAGCACGGCCAACGGCGAGACCCGCGCCGCGCATATCCGCCTGCAGCGCGTCGAGATCGGCTCGGTCCGGGTCGAGGATGTCGACGCCTTCGTGCTGCGCGACAAGGCGCTGTCCGGCACGTTGATCGGCATGAGTTTCCTCAAGCGCCTGGGCGCCTACTCCGCCGAAGGCGACCGCCTGCGACTGGAGCGGTGAAAGGCGAGCGCCCCCGCCTCTCGCCTCAAGATTCAGCTGATGCGCTTGCCGATGACTGGACGCAGAACCGGCTTCTCGTCGGCAATGCCATAGCTTGCCGTCACCATCTGCGCGGCGCGCTCGCCGCTGTCTCGGTCATTGGCATGCACGGTGGCGATCAGATCGCCCTTCGACACGGCCGTGCCGAGCGGAACGAGACCCGTCAGGCCGACGCGATGGTCGATGGAATCCGTCGGCCGCTGGCGTCCGCCGCCAAGGGCGACGACGCAGAGACCGAGGCCGCGGGTATCGGCCGAAGCGATATAGCCGTCGGACTTGGCAAGCACCGGAATCTCGATCGCGGCCTTCTGCAGGTAACGATCCGCACGGTCCATGAAGTCGACCGGGCCGCCCAGCGTATGCACCATGCGGCCGAACAGTTCGGCAGCCTTGCCCGAGGCGAGTACATCACGGCACCGGGTCAGGCCGGTCTTGAGATCGGCGACGGCACCGGCATTCACCAGCATCTCGGCGCCGAGCGCCAGCGTCACTTCCTCGAGCCGCGTGCCGGCCTTGGCGCCGCGGAGGAAGTCGACTGCGTTCTGCACTTCGACGGCATTGCCCGCCGCATCGGCAAGCGGCTCGTTCATGTCGGTCAGAAGGGCCGTGGTGCGCACGCCGGCGCCATTGGCGACGGCCACCAGCGAACGGGCCAGCGCCTCGGCATCCTCGGCCTTGGCCATGAAGGCGCCGTTGCCGACCTTGACGTCGAGGACCAGGCTTTCGAGGCCCGCAGCCAGCTTCTTCGACAGGATGGAGGCAGTGATGAGCGGAATGGATTCCACGGTCGCGGTGACGTCGCGGATGGCATAGAGGCGCTTGTCGGCCGGCGCGAGGTCGCCCGTCTGGCCGATGATAGCGCAGCCGACCTCATCCACCACCCTGCGGAAGGTCGCGGCATCGGGCATCACGTCATAGCCGGGGATCGACTGCAACTTGTCGAGCGTGCCGCCAGTATGGCCGAGGCCGCGGCCGGAGATCATCGGCACGGCAAGCCCGCAGGCGGCAACGATCGGCGCGAGCATCAGCGAGACATTGTCGCCGACGCCGCCGGTCGAATGCTTGTCGGCGATCGGCTTGCCGACGCCTGCCCAGGACAGGACCTCGCCGGAATCGCGCATGGCGATCGTCAGCGCGACGATTTCCTCCGGCGTCATGCCCTTGAAGAACACCGCCATGGCAAAGGCCGCGACCTGCCCTTCCGAGATGGTTTCCTGGCTGAGCCCCTCGACGAAGGCGGCGATCTCGGCTGCGGTGAGCACGCCGCCGTCACGCTTGCGGCGGATGATTTCCTGGGGGAGCATGGATCAGTATCCCGTATTGTCGGCGGTCGACCGGCCACCGCCGAGCACCGTGAGAATATCGTCGAGCAGCCCGGAGGCGCCGAAGCGGAAGGTGGACGGCATGACCCAGTCCTCGCCGAGGATGGTATCGGCAAGCCGCAGGTAGAGGCCAGCATCGGCGACGCTCGCAATGCCGCCGGCCGGCTTGAATCCGACTTTCCGGCGGCTGTCGCGAATGGCCTGGAGCATGATGTCGGCCGCCTCGAGCGTCGCATTGACGGCGACCTTGCCGGTGGAGGTCTTGATGAAGTCGGCGCCCGCGGCGATCGCCAGTTCGGAAGCGCGGCGGATGAGACCCGTGTCCTTGATCTCGCCGGTCTCAAGGATGGTCTTGAGCACGACAGGTTCCGGACACGCGGCACGCACCGCCTCGACCATCGCCGTCACGGCCGCTTCGTCGCCGGCGATGAGAGCCCGGTAGGGGATGACCAGATCGATCTCATCGGCGCCGTCGGCGATCGCTTCGCGGGTTTCGGCCAGCACGTCCTCGAGCTTCAGGTCGCCGGAGGGAAAATTGACCACGGTTGCGATGCGGACCGGGCTTTCCGGCCAAACGCGTGCGGGCGCGGGCGATGAAACGCGGCCAGATGCAGATCGCGGCAGTATGGCCATAGGGCGTTACCGCCCGGGCGCACAGCGCGTCGATCTGCTGCGGCGTGCAGTCGTCCTTGAGATTGGTGAGATCGACCAGGGCCAGTGCCCGGGCCGCGGTTGCCCGCGCTTCGTGACTATCCAAGTTCCGTCCCTCCGCCCGCAATCATCCTCTTGAGGATGGCGGCCAATCGCTTGCCACCGATGGGAGCCATGTCCTTGGTCTCGGCATGACTGAGTTCGGCCCCGGTCATTCCCGCCCCGTAATTGGTGATAACCGATGCGGCCGCGACGCGCAGCCCGAAAAAGCGCGCGAGGATGACTTCCGGCACCGTCGACATGCCGACGGCATCGGCCCCGAGGATACGCGCCATGCGGATCTCGGCCGGCGTTTCGAAGCTCGGGCCGGAGAACCACATATAGACTCCGGAGGACAATGGGATGCCCTCCTCCGACGCCGCCCGCTGCATGGCGGCCGCGAGATCGGCATCGTAGGCGGAGGTCATGCCGACGAAACGGCTGTCGCTCCCCTCGCCGATCAGCGGGTTGACGCCTGAAAAATTGATGTGGTCGCTGATCTGCATGACCGAGCCCGGCGGCAGGTCGTCGCGTAGCATCCGGCGGAATTGGTGAGAATCAGCGACTGCACGCCAAGCCCGCGCAGCACTTCGATCGGCACGCGCATGGCATTCGCGTCGCCGTGTTCGTAGTAATGGATGCGGCCGGCCAGCATGATCACCGGCTCTTGGTCGAGATAGCCCGCCACCAGTTCGCCGGCGTGCCCGGACACGCCGCTCACCGGAAAGCCGGGCAGATCATGGTAGGAGACGCGGATCGGATCGCGGATCTCCTCGACCAGCGAGCCGAGGCCCGATCCGAGCACGATGCCGTAGCGCGGCAGAAGGCCGTCCAGCCGGTCGACGAGGAAGTTGATCGCCTCCCTCATCCGAGGATATCCGTCTTGAAGGAGAAGGGCAGCAGTTCGTCCATGGTCATCGTCTTCTGCACGCCGACCTCGTCGCACAAATAGATCTTCGTGCCAGCCTCTGCGAACTCGGCGATCTTCTGGCGGCAGCCGCCGCACGGCGGGCAGAGCGCCATCTTCTCGGCGATCACCGCCATTTCGACGATCTTCTTCGCCCCACCCATGATCATGCAGCCGATCGCCGTCGGTTCGGCGCACCAGCCCTGCGGGAAGGACAGGTTCTCGATGTTGGCGCCGGTGTAGATCCGGCCGTCGTCGGCGCGGATGGCCGCCCCGACCGGGAACTTCGAATAGGGCGCGTGGGCGAAGCGCATGGCGTCGCGCGCGGCCTCGAACAGGTCATGGGACATATGGGTCAACGCTCCTTCACATAGGGCACGCCACCGGCCTTGGGCGGGTTGGCGGAGCCGATCAGGCCGGCCAGCAGGATGCAGGTGAGGATGTAGGGCAGCGCCTGGAAGATCTGTACCGGCACCTCGCCGATGCCGGGAACCGTCTTGCCCTGCATGAAATTGGCCAGCGCATCGAGGAAGCCGAACAGCAGGCAGGCAAGCAGCACCGGAACCGGCCGCCACTTGGCGAAGATCAGCGCGGCGAGCGCGATATAGCCCTTGCCGGCGGACATGTTGTTGATGAAGGCCGCCGACTGGGCGATCGCCAGATAAGTGCCCGAGAAGCCGCAGAGGAAACCGGCGACCAGAACGGCGCGATAGCGCAGCCAGGTGACCGAGATGCCGGCGGTGTCGACGGCGCCCGGATTTTCGCCGACGGCGCGCAGGCGAAGGCCGAAACGGGTGCGATAGAGCACCCACCAGGAGATCGGCACGGCGAGGAAGGCGAGATAGGTCAGCAGATTGTTGCCGGAGATGACGTTGGCATAGAGCGGGCCGACGATCGGCACGTCGCGGATCAGGTCGACGCCTGGAAGCGTGATCGGCGAGAAACGCGCATCGGCGGTAAGACCGGGGGTGCGGCCGCCCTGGCGGAACCAGGCATGGCCGAGCACGGCGGTGAGACCGGCGGCGGCGAAGTTGATCGCCACGCCGGAGACGATCTGGTTGCCGCGATTGGTGATCGAGGCGAAGCCGTGGACCAGCGAGAAGGCGAGCGACACGCCGATGCCGGAGGCAAGCCCGAGCCACGGCGAGCCGGTCATGTAGGCGGCGGTGGCGGCGGCGAAGGCCGCGGCCAGCATCTTGCCCTCGAGCCCGATGTCGAAGATGCCGGAGCGTTCGGAAAACAGGCCGGCCAGCGCGGTGAAGATCAGCGGGATCGACAGGCGGACGGTGGAGCCGAGGATGCTGACGAGAATGTCGAAGTAATCCATGTCGCTCACCTCACGCTTTGACGATTTGCTGGTAGATGCGCACGATCGTCGGCCGGAACATGTATTCGAGCGCGCCGGCGAACAGGATCACCAGACCCTGGATCACCATGATCATGTCACGGGTGATGGTGGGCATGTCGAAGGACAGTTCCGCACCTCCCTGGTAGAGCACGCCGAACAGGATCGCGGCGAGCACGATGCCGATCGGATGGTTGCGGCCCATCAGCGAGACGGCAATGCCGACGAAGCCGGCGCCGCTGACGAACTCGACCTGCAGGCGGGCAGACGCACCCATCACCGGATTGAGCGCCATCATCCCGGCAAGGCCGCCGGAGATCAGCATGGTGATGATGACGATCTTCACATAGGGAATGCCGGCATAGGCGGCGACCGAACGGCTGATGCCGAGCGTACGCATCTCGTAGCCGAGCTTGGTGCGCCAGATCAGCACCCATACGAGCACGCACATGACGAGCGCGATCAGGAAGGAGACGTTGAGGGGCGCGGGGCCGAGCTTCAGGCCGAACATGGCCATCAGCCAGTCGAGCTTGGGCAGCTGTCCGCCTTCGAGGAAGGTGCGGGTTTCCGGCGCCATCTTGCCGGGCACGATCAGCACATGCACCAGCACATAGTTCATCAGTGACGAGATGATGTAGTTGAACATGATCGTCGTGATGACGATGTGGCTGTTGCGCTTGGCCTGCAGCCAGGCGGGGATGGCGGCGCCCGCAGCGCCGAACAGGGCTGCGGCACAGATGGCAAGCGGCATGGTCACGTACCACGGCACGTAGTGGTCGAGCGACAGGGCGACCAGGGCTGCGCCGAGGCCGCCGAGATAGGCCTGGCCTTCGGAGCCGATGTTGAACAGGCCGGCATGATAGGCGACCGCGACGGATAGCCCGGTGAAGATGAAGTTGGTGGCGTAGAACAGGGTGAAGCCGATGCCTTCGCCGCGTCCGAGCGCGCCGGCCAGCATCAGCTTCAGGGCTTCATAGGGGTCCTCGCCGATGATCCAGACCACGAGACCGGAGACCAGGAAGGCGAGGACGAGGTTGATCAGCGGGATCAGCGCATAGTTGATCCAATTC
>JAHRYZ010000257.1 GCA_020621905.1 Rhizobium sp. | reverse complement strand
GCACGACCTCGTCCAGCCGGTCGCGGGTGATGACGAAGCCGCCGACATGCTGCGACAGATGGCGCGGAAAGCCCATCAGGCTCGAGGCATAGTCGAGCACGCGCCGCGTCGTCGGATCATCGAGGTCGAGGCCGGCGGCCTTTGCCTCGCGCGCCGACAGATCGGCCGTCGACCAGCCCCAGATCGAGCCGGACAGCGCGGTCTGCACATCCTCCGACAGGCCGAAGACCTTGGCCGTCTCGCGCCCCGCCGAACGCGCCCGGTAATTGATGACCGCCGCCGTCAGCGCCGCATGCTCACGCCCATAGGTCTCGTAGATGAAGCGGATCACCTCCTCGCGCCGCGCATGCTCGAAGTCGACGTCGATGTCCGGTGGCTCGTCGCGTTCGGTCGAGATGAAGCGCTCGAACAGCAGGGTCGTCTTTTCCGGGTTCACCTCGGTGATGCCGAGGCAGTAACAGACGGCGGAATTGGCGGCCGAGCCGCGCCCCTGGCAGAGAATGCCTTCCGAGCGGGCATAACCGATGATGCGGTGGACGGTGAGGAAATAGGGTTCGTAGCGCTTCTCGCCGATCAGGTTCAGCTCGTATTCGAGAAGGTCGGCGATCTTCCGCGGAATGCCGCCGGGAAACCGCCCGGCCGCCCCCTCATAGGTCAGCCGGCGCAAGGCCCGGTCGGTCGTCTCGCCGCCGATCGCCTCGTCGGGATATTGATGGCTGAGTTCGTCGAGGGAGAAATCGAGCCGGCCGAAGAACTCGGCGGTCGCCGCGACCGCTTGCGGATAGGCACGGAAAAGGCGTGCCATTTCCCGGGGCTCCTTCAGATGCCGCTCGGCGTGGGCGTGAAGCCGGAAGCCGGCGTCGGCCACCGTCACATGCTCGCGGATGGCGGTCACCACATCGGCCACCGGCTTGCGCTCGGGCGCGTGGTAGAAGGGGTCGTTGCTGGCGATCAGCGGCAGCGAGAGCCTCTGCCCCATCTGCTCGATGCGACTGAAGGAAAGGCGATCGAGGCCGTCGTAACGCGGCACGAGCGCCAGATAGAGCCGACCTTTGAAGGGCTCCGCCAGTCGCGCCAGCCGGGCGCCGTAATCCTTAGCCTCGGCGTTCGTCGCAAAGCTCGGCACCATCGCCGCGACCATCAGGTCTTCCGCCCATTCGACGAGATCGTCTTCGTAAAGCGTGCACACGCCCTTTTGCGAACGAGGTTTCCCGCGCTCAGCAGGCGGCAGAGATGGCCCCAGCCGCGCCGGTTCATCGGATAGGCGACAAGCTCCGGCGCTCCGTCGGCAAAGGCGAGCCGCGCCCCCGGCCGAAAGACATAGCCCTTGATCTTCGCTGCGGCATGCATGCGCACCACACCCGCCACCGTGTTGCGGTCGGCAAGCCCAAGACCCGAAAGGCCGATCCGGGCGGCGGTCGCCACCATCTCCTCCGGATGCGAGGCCCCCTCCAGGAAGGAGAAATTGCTGCGGCAGCCGATCTCGAAGAAGGCCGGGGCGCTCATGCGAATATGCCCTGCATGAACCAGCTCGGCCGGGCCGATCCGCGCTCGTAGAGACCCTGGCGGAAGAGCCAGAAACGGTGGCCGGCGCTGTCCTCGATGCGGAAATAGTCGCGCGGCGAGGCCTCCTCGCCGTCGATCCACCATTCCGGCGCCAGCCGTTCCGGCCCCTCGGCCCGCGCCACCCTGTGCTGGGCCCGGCGCCAGCGGAAGCTGGCGGGCGGACCGTCGGGCACCTCGGCGGTCACCTCCACCGGTTCGGGATGGGCAAAGAGTCGAATCGGCCTTTCGCTGCGGACCGGCGGAGCGGGCAGACGCGCGGCGGCCGGCGCCGCCGCCTCGGCGAGCGGCAAAAGGCCGGAGGCGCGTTCCGGCCAATGGCTCGCATGGGTGACGGGGAGCGTGAGGCAGCCTTCGCCGAAACGGGCCGTCACCCGGTCGATGAAGTCGAGGGCCGCATCCTCCTGCCGCGGGCGGGTCCCGAAACTGCCCTGCGTTTCGGCCAGGGCCTCGGTGCGCAAGACGTTGAGCCGGACGATCTCGAAACCGAAGCCGGCATCGAGGTCGTCATGCAGCACGCCGAGCCGTTCGGAAAACAGCGCCTGGATGCGCCGGGCATCCTTGAGCGGCGACGCCGCGCCGATCTCGATCCGGAACACCCGGCCATCCACCCGGAACAGCAGGAGTTCGAACAGCCGGCCGCCTTCGCCGCGCGCGTCGAGGCCCGATTTCAGGCCCGCCGCCAGCCGACCGGTCAGGTCGAGGATCACCTCCTCGTCGCGGATCGGTTCCGCCAGCCGCCGTTCGACCGAAAGCAGGGCGACCGGGCGGCGGGGCACGATCGATTCCCCCTCGCGCCCGAGCGCCTGGTCGAGCCGCAGCAGCAGGCCGGGACCGAAGCGCCGGGTCAGCGGCCCGCGGGGCGCCGTCAGAAGATCGCCCACCTGCTTGAGCCCGACCCGCGCCAGCGCCGCCGCCATGCCCGCGTCGATCCGGAGCGCCGCCAGGGGAAGGGGTGAGAGAACCCGCACCATGTCGCTGTCGGCCACCACCGCATGGCCGGAAAAACGCGCGGCCGCCCAGGACAGGCCGGGCGTCGAGGAGATCGCCCCGCGCGCATCGAGCCCCAGCTGAAGAAGCCGGTCGAGCAGTTCGGCGACAAGCTTCGCCTCCCCGCCGAACAGATGGGCGCAGCCCGTGATGTCGAGCATCAGCCCGTCCAGGCCGTCCAGCTCCACCAGCGGCGTATAGCGGTCGCACCAGTCGGCGATCGCCTCGAGAAAGCGCCGGTCCGCCGGCATGTCGTCCTCGGCGACGTCGAGCGCCGGACAGATGGCGCGCGCCTCGGCGAGCGCCTGGCCGGCGCGCAGCCCGATCGCCTCGGCGACCTCGTCGAGCGCGCTCAGCCGCATGGCATTGGCGATCCGCCCGGCGCAGACGACCGGCGGATGCTCAGGACGCCCGGTCGAACGCCACGACTGTCCCCAGCGCCGGCGCGCCAGCCGATCGGTCGAAAGGCGGGGGAACCAGAGTGCCAGGATGCGCCGGTCGGTGTGCAGGGCTTGTGCCGGCGTGAAGGGGAGCTGCGGGGTAAAATTGGCGGTCATCTTTGTTCCACTCCAGGATCAGTTCGCGAGGGCCCCCGAGCCGGATCTTTTCCGGAACGAGGCGAAAGACGGGATTGCCGATGCTGCCGCCAAGCATCGTTCCGTCGGGCAGGAAGCGCGCCGCCGCCGGCGCGGGTTCGATGCGAAGGCGAAGGGAAGCGCTGCTCGCCTCTTCCTCCCCGCCCTGGCGCACCAGAAGGAGAAAACCGCCGGTGCTCTTGGCCTTCAGGCTGAGACGCCGGCTTTCGGTTAGGCCGAACCCGCGCGGATTGCCGTTGACCTCCAGCATCACCGCCGAAAAGCCGCCCGAGGTGAGCGCCGCATCGGCAAGCCAGAGCGCATCCTCCAGCCGCCTGGGCATGGCATAGAGGAGTTCACCCGGCTGTAATCCGTAGTCGGCAAGCCCCGCCGCATGGGGCAGGCCCGCCTCCCGGGCGACCATCCGTTCGCCGATCCACAGGATGCGCTTTCCCAGCCGATAGGACCGGCCGAACAGGCAGAGCCCCAGCCCGAAGCCGCTGACGGCCCCGGCGTCCCGCAGCTGCAGGCCGCGCGCCTCGATCATCGAACCGACCGGAAAACCCTCCGGCAGAAGGCTTTCGAGGTGCTGGTCTTCCTGGATGACGGAGCCGCAGGACCGCGGATTCGCCTCGCCGACGGAGCCGCCCGCCACGGGCGCAAGCCCGTCCGCAGGAGCGCGCCCCTCGATCTTCGCTATGGCTTCGCGCAAGGCAAAAAGCCTCTCCTGCGCCTGAGCGGTCGCGCCCATGACGTCTCTCCTGCTGGAATGTTCTCTATATGTTCCTATGGATTCCAGAGCTTGCTAAAAGAGTCAACCGGATTCGTTGTGAATTTATTCCTTGACAGGATTCCCACTCGAAATGCGGGGGCAAAGGTCCTATATGGAAAGCCAGTAAGGAGTACCGATGGCACGTGACCAGACCAGATTGGCGCGAACGCCATGCCCCGACGATCAGCACCTTCGAAGTGCCGGGTTCGAGGCCTATGGTCATCTGCCGGAGGAATTTCGCGCGCTGACCGGCAATCTGATCATCGACCGGGATTTCCCCGCGGACGAAGTGTCGGGACATGGCGCCGGAAACGCCCTTCGACCTGCTCGGCCTGTTCGAGGGCCGCGGCATTTGACGCCACCATGAAACCGGCGATGCCGAACCGCATCACCTCTCGCCGGCCGATCTCGACTACTGGGCCGAACATGAGGAAACGCTGGGCCATATCGTCCGCCATGTGCTGATCCATGAGATCGGCCACCATTTCGGTCTGTCCGACGACGACATGGAGCGTATCGAAGAGAGCGCCGAAGATGCCGCCGCGGAATCCGACGGCATGTCCGCCTCGTTGAAGGATTAACCCCGCGTCGCGAGGAAATGGGCAATGCCCGCCTCCGCGCAGCTGAGATCCTGAGCCGGCGTGCCCGAGCTGATGCCGATCCCGCCGACCACCTCGCCGTCGATGATCACCGGCAGGCCGCCGCCAACCACCATCAGCCGGCCGCCGATCGCCGAATGAATGCCGAAGGCCGGGCTGCCCGGCTGGCTGGCCGCGCCATATTCATGGGTCGCCTTCTTCGCCGCAGCCGCCGTAAACGCCTTGTCGATGGCGATCGTCGTGCTGGTCACCTTGCCGCCGTCCATGCGCTCGAAGGCGATGAGCTGGCCGCTCTCGTCGGTGATGGCGATGCACATCGGCACGCCGATCTCGCGGGCCTTGTCGCTGGCGCCGGCGATCAGCAGGCGGGCATCGGAAATATCGAGACGTCGGATGGTCAGCACGGGCATTCTCCTGCGATGGGTGGGGGGAGGCGCCGCCGCAAGCCGGCAGAGGCGCAAGCCCCGACCATGGCCGCAATCATGCTCGAAGGACAATGGCGCCTTGCGGAAAAACATCTGTGCGGGGACGGCATATCCAGGGGTCGACAGGCAAACCGCCCGTGCCGCGTCCGGAAACGGGTGGTCGCCGCCCCGCCCGCTGCCTATCCCTTGGCCTCCAACACCCAAGGAGGTTTCCATGACAAGCCTGAAAGACAAGGTCGCCATCATCACCGGAGCATCGTCCGGCATCGGCCGCGCCACTGCCCTTCTGTTTGCCGCAGAGGGCGCATCGCTGGTGCTCAATGCCAGGGGCAGTGAGGCTCTCGACGAAATCGTCGACCGCGTGCGCCGCGCCGGCGGCAAAGCCCAGGCCGTGCCGGGTGATGTCGCCCGCGCCGAAACCCATGACATGCTGGTGGATGTGGCCGTCAGCCGCTTCGGTGGCCTCGACATCGCCATCAACAATGCCGGGGCCGTCGGCCCGATCAAGCCGCTGGCGGACGTCACCCTGCCTGAATGGCAGGACACGCTGGCAGCCAACCTCACCTCGGCCTTCCTCGCCGCGCGGCTCCAGATTCCGGCCATGCTGGAGCGCGGTTCGGGTGCCCTGGTCTTCGTGTCCACCTTCGTCGGAACGAGCGTCGGCATTCCCGGCATGGGCGCCTATGCGGCGTCAAAGGCCGGCCTCATGGGGCTGGTGAAGGGCATCACCGCGGATTACGGCAGCCGCAACATCCGGGCCAATGCGCTGCTGCCGGGCGGCACCGATAC
>JAHRYZ010000256.1 GCA_020621905.1 Rhizobium sp. | reverse complement strand
TATTCCGTGCCGGTGACCGGTCTTCCGGCGCTCGCCGAAAAGATGATCGCCGATCTCGCCGAGCTGGATGCCGGCGAGGAGAAGCTCGGCGCGCTGGAGACCGGCGTGATCGAGGCGAAGGCGCATTACGATCACCTGGCCGGGGTCCTTTCGGCGAAGCGCCGCAATGCCGCCTCTGCGCTCTCCGAGGCGGTGATGGCCGAGCTTCCGGCCCTGAAGCTGGAACGCGCGCGCTTCATGGTCGAGGTGGCGAGCGATCCGGAGGCTGCGACCGCCGAGGGCATCGACACCGTGGAATTCCACGTCCAGACCAATCCCGGCACGCGTCCGGGGCCGATCATGAAGGTCGCATCCGGCGGCGAGCTGTCGCGCTTCCTTTTGGCGCTCAAGGTGGCGCTCGCCGATCGCGGTTCGGCGCCCACCCTGGTCTTCGACGAAATCGACACGGGCGTCGGCGGCGCGGTCGCCGATGCGATCGGCCAGCGCCTCAAGCGGCTCTCCGCCAAGGTGCAGGTGCTGTCCGTCACCCATGCGCCGCAGGTCGCCGCCCGTGCCGCCACGCATCTCCTGATCTCCAAGGGGCCGACGGGCGAGGGCGGCGAGAAGATCGCCACCCGGGTTGCGACCATGGAGCCGGAACACCGACGCGAGGAGATCGCCCGCATGCTTGCCGGCGCCTCGGTCACCGACGAGGCGAGAGCCGCCGCGGCGCGGCTTCTGGCCGGAGAAAACTGAGCGCCGGCGGACCTTTGGTGCGGCGATTGCATTCAAGGCCGAAACCTGTTTCCCTCGGTGCACGATGTTCGAAGTCCTGTCTGCCTATTGGCCGCATATCCTTGCCGTCCTGTCGATTGCCATGGGAACGGCCGCCGCGATCCATGCGACCATGACCAAGCGCGAGGTCCGCTCGGCGATCGGCTGGGTTGGCGTCATCGTGCTGTCGCCGCTGCTCGGCGCGCTGATCTATGCCGTGGTCGGGGTCAACCGCATCCGTCGCAAGTCGCTGATTTCCCGCCGCGCGCTGCATCTCGACGAGCTGTGGCGCACGCTGTCGCACTACCGCGTGTCGCGCGAGGCGGTGGAGTCGCGCTTCGGCAGCCGCATGGCCGGGTTGAAGACGCTCGGCGACCGGGTCTCCAAGCACGCGCTCTCCTCCGGCAACCGGATCGACATGCTGTCGTCAGGCGGCGAGACCTATGCCGCCTTCTGCGAGGCGATCGCCGCCGCCGAGCGCAGCATCATCCTCGAAACCTACATCTTCGACCGCGACGCCGCGGGGATTGGTGGCTGACCGGCTGATCGCCGCCCACAGGCGCGGCGTGACGGTCCGCGTGCTGATCGACGCGGTCGGCGCCCGCTACAGCGTGCCGAGCATCATCGGCTATCTGACCGATGCAGGGGTGGCGGTCGCCACGTTCAACGGCAAGGTCATCATGGGGCTGCGGTTGCCCTATGCCAATCTGCGCACCCACCGCAAGATCCTGGTGGCCGACGGGGCCGTGGCCTTTCTCGGCGGCATGAACATCCGCGCCGGCTTCGAGGGCGACGAGGCGGCCCGCGACACGCATTTCCGGCTGACCGGACCGGCGGTCGCCGACATCTTCGCCGTGGCGGCCGAGGACTGGCATTTCGAGACGGGAGAGATTCTCACCGGGGCGGACTGGGGCGTCGCGCCGTTCGCCGCCGAGCCCGGCGCGCCGAGCTTCGTGCGCAGCGTCGTCTCCGGCCCCGACACCAATCTCGAAACCAACCAGAAGATCATGATGGGCGCCTTTTCCGTCGCGGAGAGGTCGATCCGCATCATGTCGCCCTATTTCCTGCCCGACAACATCCTGCTCGGTGCACTCGCGACGGCGGCGCGCCGCGGGGTGACCGTCGATATCGTCATCCCGGCGCAAAACAATCTTGCCATCGTCAGCCATGCCATGGCCGCCCAGTTCGACCAGATCCTCAAGGACGGTAGCCGGATCTTCCGCGCCCAGGGCCTGTTCGACCATTCGAAGCTGATGACGGTCGACGGACAATGGGCCTTTGTCGGCTCGTCCAATCTCGATTCGCGCTCGCTCAGGCTCAATTTCGAGATCGACATCGAAGTCTTCGATCCGGATTTCGCTGCGACGATAGATGCGCGCATCGACGCCTCGCTGGAGGGGGCCGAGCCCGTCACGCAGGAGGAACTGCGCCGGCGCCCGTTCGTTTACCGTCTGTTCGACCGTTTCCTTTGGCTCGGTTCGCCCTATCTGTGATGGAGATCTGTCTTGTTGAAATCCTGTCGTCATTGCGCAACGGGCGTGGTTTCTCCCATTTCGCGCCCTATGCTTGGGGCTGGGCTGGCAATGCTGCAGTGTGCATGGAAGTGAAATGACGAAGACCAACCACAATCTGGCTTCCGCAGTCATCGCCTCGATCAAGAACCGGTCCAATCGCATCCATAATCCGCTGACGCGGGAGGAGCGCGACGGCTGCATGCTGGTCGCGTCCTACAATGTCCACAAATGTGTCGGCACCGACGGCCGCTTCGACCCGGAACGCATCATCGAGGTCATCCGCGAAATGAACCCGGACGTGATCGCCCTGCAGAGGCCGACCAGCGCTTCGGCGAGCGGTCGGCCTGCTCGACCTGCCGCGCCTTCGGCTGGAGACCGGCTGATGCCGGTGCCGGTGCTGCACAAGCCGAAATCGCATGGCTGGCGCGGCAATGCTGCTGTTGCGAGGGCGTGGTGCGCGACGTGCACCGGTGGCGCTTCGGGCTCGAGCGCGGCGCGCTGGTCGCCGAAATCGACCTCGAATCGCGCGAGGGACTGCGAATCATCGCCGCCCATCTCGGCCTCCTGCGCTGGGCCCGCCGCCAGCAGGCCGATACCATCCTCGACATCATCGGCCGGCGCGAAGACCGACCGACCCTTTTGATGGGTGATTTCAACGAATGGCGCCTCGGCCCCGGATCGGCGCTCACCCGCCTCGAATCGGTCTTCGGCCCGCTGCCGACCCCGATCCCCAGCTATCCGGCCCGCATGCCGGTGCTCTCGCTCGACCGGATCATGGCCAACCGCACCGACCTGATCGCCGAGATGGCGGTGCATGACACGCCGCTTGCCCGCAAGGCCTCCGATCACCTGCCGCTCCTGGCGCGGATCGATCTTTGCGCCGGCAGTCTGGGCTGAGCCATCCGTTCGCAGGCACTGCGTGAGGTTTTTCATCCGGTGAATTTCGGCTAAGACCGTCGAGTCGAATTCGGAGCAGGGGCTATGGCAGAGCATATGATTGCAGTCGAGGATCTGAGCGAGGAGCAGGCGAGGGCCGAGCTTGCCCGGCTGGCGGAAGAGATCGCCCGCCATGACGCGCTCTATCACGCCAAGGACCGACCGGAGATCTCGGATGCCGACTACGACGCGCTGAAACGGCGCAACGACGCCATCGAGGCCCGGTTCCCGGCGCTTGTCCGCCCCGACAGCCCGTCGAGACGCGTCGGCGCCGCGCCATCGGTGACCTTCGCCCCGGTCGTCCATGCGCGGCCGATGCTGTCGCTCGACAATACCTTCTCCGACGAGGACGTCGCCGATTTCGTCGCCTCGGTCTATCGCTTCCTCGGTCGCCTGCCGGACGATTCGATCGCCTTTACCGTCGAGCCGAAGATCGACGGGCTGTCCATGTCGATCCGCTACGAGAACGGCCGGCTCGTCACGGCCGCGACCCGTGGCGACGGCACGACCGGCGAAAACGTCACCGCCAATATCCTGACCATCCAGGAGATCCCGCGGCAGCTGCCGGCCGGTGCGCCGGCCGTGGTCGAGGTGCGCGGCGAGGTCTATATGGCGAAAAGCGCTTTCCTGGCGCTGAACGCGCAGATGGAGGCCGAAGGCAAACCCTCTTACGTCAATCCCCGCAACACCGCGTCCGGCTCGCTGCGCCAGCTCGACCCGAAGGTGACGGCCAGCCGCAAGCTGAAATTCTTCGCCTATGCCTGGGGCGAGATGTCCGAGATGCCGGCCGACACGCAGATGGGCATGGTGGAAAGATTCCGCGAATGGGGTTTCCCGGTCAACCCGCTGATGAAGCGGCTCACCTCGACGGCCGAGGTGCTCGACCACTATCGCCAGATCGGTCTGATGCGCGCCGATCTCGACTACGATATCGACGGCGTCGTCTACAAGGTCGACCGGCTCGACCTGCAGGAACGCCTCGGCTTCCGCTCGCGCAGCCCGCGCTGGGCGACCGCCCACAAGTTCCCGGCCGAGCAGGCCTTCACCACCGTCGAGGCGATCGACATCCAGGTCGGCCGCACCGGCGCGCTCACCCCCGTGGCGCGGCTGGAGCCGATCACGGTCGGCGGCGTGGTGGTGACCAATGCGACGCTGCACAATGCCGATTACATCCAGGGAATCGGCAATTCCGGCGAGCGCATCCGGCCGGAGGATCACGACATTAGGGTCGGCGACACGGTCATCGTCCAGCGGGCCGGCGACGTCATCCCGCAGGTGCTCGACGTGGTGCTGGAAAAGCGCCCGGCGGATGCCGTTCCTTACCCGTTTCCCACCAGGTGCCCGGTCTGCGGCAGCCATGCGGTGCGGGAGATGAACGAGAAGACCGGCAAGCTCGATTCGGTCACGCGCTGCACCGGCGGCTTCGTCTGCTCGGCGCAGGCAAAGGAACACATCAAGCACTTCGTCTCGCGCAATGCCTTCGACATCGAGGGGCTCGGCACCAAGCAGGTCGACTTCTTCTTCGAGGCCGCGGATCCGGCGATCCAGATCCGCACCGCGCCCGACATCTTCACGCTGAAGCGCCGGCAGGAGGCCTCGCCGCTGGTCAAGCTCGAGAATATCGAGGGTTTCGGCCGCGTCAGCGTGCGCAAGCTGTTCGACGCCATCGACGCACGCCGCGAGATCGCCCTGCACAGGCTGATCTTCGCGCTCGGCATTCGCCATGTCGGCGAGACCACCGCCAAGCTGCTGGCGCGCTCCTATGGCTCCTATGCGGCCTTTGCCGAGGCGATGAAGGCCGCCGCGCCGATGTTCGGCGACGCCTGGAACGAGCTCAACGCCATCGACGGCATCGGCGAGGTGGTCGCCGCCTCGATCGTCGAGTTCTTCAAGGAGCCGCGCAATCTCGAAGTGGTGGACCGGCTGCTCCAGGAAGTAACGCCGATCGACGCCGAGGCGCCGGTCGTGAGCGGCAGCCCGGTCGCCGGCAAGACCGTGGTCTTCACCGGCGCTCTGGAAAAGTTCACCCGCGACGAGGCGAAGGCAAAGGCCGAGAGCCTGGGTGCCAAGGTGTCCGGGTCGGTGTCGAGAAAGACAGATCTGGTAATCGCAGGTCCGGGGGCTGGATCAGCGGATGCTCAAAGTATGACGTCAAGGTCATGACCGAAGAGGAGTGGCTGGAGTTGGTTGGCGGTCGCTAGAGATCTCTGACAAGCAAGCGCGACGACAAACCAAAGTTGCAGACGCAACGACTATAGATATTTGAACCAATGCGGTTCGGAGACTATGGCAATCGGATGCCCCGCGCCCCAAGCTCGGCAAGACCCGCGGGCCTGGCGTGACCGTCATGGACGCGGACGAATGGCCGGCGCTGGCCGCCGGTTGAAACGGCGCGGGCCGCCGGGACTCAAGGCTGTCGAACTGACCTGAAGTTCGTACCCGATAGTGCAAAAGGATAGGTTGAACTACCCCGCCAAATGGCGGTCAATCGAGGATGCAAACGGGGGGCGTCGGCGGGCC
>JAHRYZ010000255.1 GCA_020621905.1 Rhizobium sp. | reverse complement strand
GACATGCGCTATCGCTTTGTCGTCATGGCCGCGGCGATCGCCACGGTCGTGCTGGCAGACGCTCGTTTCGGCTTCTACACCTGCATCCTGATGACACTCATGCTGCCCTTCTACCGGCTGGTGGCAAAGCCGGTCTGGATGGTGCTGCCCTTTCTGCTGCTGGCGCTTATCGCGGTCTACGGGCTGGCCACCGGCACCGATGGCGGCGCCAACGACATCGCCGGGCGTTTCAAGGTGACTGCCGCAATCCTGACCCGCCTCGACCTGCCGGTCGTGCTCGGCATCGCCACCACCGACGAGTTCACCGCCGACTCGGGCCTCGCCTATACGCTCACCAAGTTCGGCCTTTTCGGCTTCGTCGCACTGTGGGCCGCTTTGGTCTTCGCCCCGTTCAAGGACGCGAAGGCCTGGTCCTTCCATTCCATGGTGCTGATCTATCTGCTGCTGCTGATGATCATCAGCAACTCGTTCTTCTCGATCAAGACGGCGGCGCTGCTGTGGTTCGTGCTCGGCACGGCGCATTCAGTCGACTGGTCGAAGCTAACCTCGCGACCGGCAGCATCCATGGCCCCGGAACCGGCCCGCACGAACCGTTCAGGGCCTCTCGAGCGCAGGGCATGAAGAGCCGGACGCGGAAAAATCCTTGAGCGCCGGCGCGAGCCCCTTGATCTGTTCCCGGTCGCCTTCCTCGGTCGGCTGGATGTTCAGCGCTTCGCTGGCCGGCCACCAGTCGCCCGCCACCCAATAGGCCCATCCGACCCAGAGTTCGCGATCCCCCTCGACCACGGCGACCATGTCGGCGAGTGCCGAAACGCAGGCGGCGTCCTTCGGCACGCCGAATTCGCCGAGATAACCCCGCTTGCCATGGGCGCGCAGCCAGCGGGAAAACCTCTCGATCGCCGCGACCGCGTCCTTTGCACGGCTGCAGTTCTCCTTGGTTCCGGAGAAGTCGTCGTCGAAATACTGGTGCACCTCGTAGGCGAAATTGTCGACCGGATCGACGACACCGAGCATCGCTTCACCGTTCGGCGTACCGTAGCTTCCGCCTTCCCAGCTGTGGGCGCCCGTCCAGGCCGTGCCCGGCACAAGAACGAGATTGTCGGCGCGTTCGCCGCGGATTCGCGCCAGCGCGGCATTGGCCGCATCGAGCCACTGCTCTGCCGGCATGTCATGCGGTTCGTTCATCAGGCCGAAGGTGATGTCCGGCTGATTGGCGAACTGGCGCGCAAGGCGTCCCCAGAAATCGGCAAAGTCGTCGCTGCTGACCGTGTCCGATCCGATCACTCCATCGTGGTAACGTGCATAGTTATGCGGATCGAGGACGACACGCAGTCCGGCCGCCCTCAGCTTTTCGACGCTTTCCTTCAGCCGCCCCAGTTCGCCGGGGTCGAGCTCACCGCGCAATTGCGGCTGAAGACGCTCCCACAGGAAGGGAAGTCGAACCGAGGTGAAGCCCTTCTTGGCGAAATACTCGATCGTCTGATCGGAGGGATAGAGATAGTCGGTGCCGGCAACGCCCTCCGGCTGGCCGAACTCGGCGCCCGACAGGTTGACGCCGCGAAAGCACGGCTCGGCGGCCTGTGCCGGTCCAGCAAGAAGGCCGAGGACGGCAAGCACCGCCCCGATACGTCGTGAACGTTGGAAGGATGGCTCGAAGCCGCCGGAAGACTGAAACATGCGAGCCATGGTAACCTTTCGCGTTCGATGCCCCGCAGGGTAATGACTGCGCCGCCGCCCGGTCAACCGATCCGATCGCGCCATGCGTCCATCGCGCTTGCCAGCGACGACGGGGATACGCAGATGAAAGGCGCAATGGGAACGGAGTTTTCCCGGCCCGTCCCTAAGCTTGCTGCCAATGGGTGAGACGAGCATCACCGCGGCACACCGAAACGCCGATCTTTCCGGCGCGTCGTGACTGCGATAAGACAGCGGCCTCCACCCCCGGGACGAGGAAAAGGTTGAGACTATGACGAGCTATGTACTGACGGTATCCTGCAAATCCACCAGAGGCATCGTGGCTGCCATTTCCGGCTATCTGGCCGAGCAGAGCTGCAACATTGTCGACAGTTCCCAGTTCGACGATCTCGACACCGGCAAGTTCTTCATGCGCGTCAGCTTCATCTCGGAAGGCGGCGTCAAACTCGACAAGCTGGCCGAAGGGTTCAAGCCGATTTCGGACAAGTTCGGCATGATCAGCGAGATCCATGACGCAGCACATCGGGTGAAGGTGCTGCTGATGGTGTCGCGCTTCGGCCACTGCCTGAACGACCTGCTCTACCGCTGGAAGATCGGCGCCCTGCCGATCGAGATCGTCGGCGTCGTCTCGAACCACTTCGATTACCAGAAGGTGGTCGTGAACCACGACATTCCCTTCTACCACATCAAGGTGACCAAGGATAACAAGCCGCAGGCGGAAGCGCAGCTTCTCGACCTGGTCGAACAGACCGGCACCGAACTCATCGTGCTGGCGCGCTACATGCAGGTGCTCTCCGACAATCTGTGCAAGAAGATGTCCGGCAAGATCATCAACATCCACCACTCCTTCCTGCCGAGCTTCAAGGGCGCGAACCCCTACAAGCAGGCCTTCGAACGCGGCGTGAAGCTGATCGGCGCCACGGCCCACTATGTCACGGCCGACCTCGACGAAGGCCCGATCATCGAGCAGGACGTCGCCCGTATCACCCATGCGCAGAGCGCCGAAGTCTATGTCTCGATCGGCCGCGTCGTCGAAATCCAGGTGCTGGCACGGGCGATCCACGCCCATATCCATCATCGCACCTTCATCAACGGCAACCGGACCGTCGTCTTCCCGGCGAGCCCCGGCTCCTACGCCTCCGAACGCATGGGCTGAGCATGCCTTAAAGCGCCCGCCGGACCCGGCGGGCGCTTCGGTGCGCGGGATGGACGGCTGTCATACCTTTGATAAGGTCGGCAATATGATTCTCGAGGGAGAACGCCCATGCCCGACTCCGCATTGCTCAAGCGCACTGAACTGCCCCGACCCAACGTGTCGGCAGAGCAGGCGGCTGGCGTTCTCAGGGATTATTACGGTCTGGAGGGCGCGCTCAAGGAACTCGGCAGCCAGCAGGACCGGAACTTCCGCATCGACACCGGCGAGGCGTCCTACGTCCTGAAGATCTGCCGCGCCGAATACGCGACGATCGAACTGGCCGCGCAGAACGCCGCCATGCGGCACCTGGCAACGCTTGCAGACATGCCCCGCATCCCCGAGCCCATGCTGGCCGAGGGCGGCGAGGACATCCTGGTGCTGACCATCGACGACGAAGACTATCAGGTACGGCTGCTCACCTATCTCGACGGCGAGCCGCTGACGCAGCGCAAATATCTGGCGCCGCAGGTTGTGGCCGAACTGGGAGCGCTGACCGCCCGCATCGCACTCGGCCTCAAGGATTTTTCTCATCCGGGTCTCGATCGTGAACTGCAGTGGGACCTTCGCCGCGCCGGCCCCGTCGCGCTCCACCTACTGAAGGCCGTGACGGACCATGCGCAGCGCGACCGGATCGCCAAGGCCATGGTGACGGCAGTCAAGCGCATCCAGCCGCTCGCCGGCAAGCTGCGGGTGCAGGCGATCCATCACGACATCACCGACGACAACGTGGTCGCCCGGCCCGACAGGGAAGGCCGCCTCATGCCGGACGGCGTCATCGATTTTGGCGATGTTGTCACCGGCTGGCTGGTCGCCGACCTCGCCGTCACCTGCACCGCGCTGCTGCATCATTCCGATGGCGACCCGTTCTTTATCCTGCCGGCGGTTCGCGCCTTCCAGGAACGGTTTCCCCTCAACGAAGCGGAGCTGAAGGCGCTCTGGCCGCTGATCGTGGCGCGCGCCGGCGTGCTCGTCGCCAGCACCGAGCAGCAGCTGGCGATCGATCCGGACAACGACTATGTGCAGGGCAACGCCGCCCACGAGCGGGAGATGTTCGAGGTGGCAACCTCGGTTCCCCTGGCGCTGATGGAAACCGCGATCCTCGACGCGGTCGGCCATAGCGCCCCGGCCTTCGACACCGGCATGTTCGCACGGCTCCTCCCCGAGATCGCACCCGAAACGGTGCGCCTGACCGACCTGTCAGTGACGAGCGAGACGCTGGCCGAGGACAACTGGTCCGACCCGCAGATCGACTGGAAGCTTCTCGCCCGCGCGGCCGCCGAGACCGGCGTCGCCTCGACGCGCTACGGCGAATACCGGCTTTCCTACACCCGAACGCTGTCGGATCGCGCGCCGGCCACCTTCGCCCTGCATATCGATGTCTGCCTGCCGGCCACGACCGCCGCCGTCGCGCCATTTTCGGCGCGTATCGTCAAGGATGGGCATCACCTCATTTTGTCGACGCCGGAGATTTCCTTGCATCTGGACGGCATCGACTGCCCGCTGGAAGACGGCGCGGAGATCGAGGCCGGCGCGCCGATCGGCACGATCGCCGGCACGGCCGGCGCGGTCGGCGGTCTCAGGAACCAGCTCTGCCGCGATCCGGATCTCGTTCCGCCCCTCTTCGCCAGGCCGACCCATGCCACGGTCTGGGGCTGGCTCTGCCCCTCACCCGCCGCGCTGATCGGCGCGGACTCGATGCACCGGCGCCACAGAGCGCCGCCCTGCTTGCCAAGCGCCGAAGAGCTTCGCAAGGCCGCAGAAGAAGTACTACGCCGACCCGCCGCAGATCGAGCGCGGCTGGAAGGAGCACATGTTCGCCGTCACTGGCCGGTCCTACCTCGACATGGTCAACAACGTCTCCATCGTCGGCCATGGCCACCCTCGGCTGGCGCGTGCCGCCGGGCACCAATGGTCCGCTGCTCATACCAATTCGCGCTTCCACTACGCCGCCGTCGCGGAGTTTTCCGATCGCCTCGCATCGCTGGCGCCCGAAGGACTCGATACGGTCTTTCTCGTCAACAGCGGCTCGGAGGCCGTCGACCTTGCCCTTCGCCTGGCCTGGGCCAAGAGCGGATCGCACAATATCGTCAGCCTGCTCGAGGCCTATCACGGCTGGACCGTCGCAAGCGATGCCGTCTCCACATCGATCGCCGACAACCCGCGCGCGCTCGAGACCCGCCCCGCATGGGTTCACCCGGTGACCGCGCCCAATACCTATCGCGGCCCTTTCCGCGGCGCCGCATCGACCGCCGACTATGTGGCAAGCGTCGCCAAGGCACTGGACGCGATCGAGGAAGCAGGCGAAAGCCTCGCCGGCTTCATCTGCGAAAGCGTCTACGGCAATGCCGGCGGCATTCCGCTGCCGCCCGGCTACCTCGCCGAGGTCTACGGCATGATCCGCGCGCGCGGCGGTGTGTGCATCGCCGACGAGGTGCAGGTTGGTTACGGCCGCCTCGGCCATTTCTTCTGGGGGTTCGAAGAACAGGGCGTAGTGCCGGACATCATCACCGTCGCCAAGGGCATGGGCAACGGCCAGCCGCTCGGCGCGGTCATCACCAGCCGCGACATCGCCGACGCGCTGGAGAAGGAAGGTTATTTCTTCTCCTCGGCCGGCGGCAGCCCGGTGAGCTGCGTGGTCGGCATGACTGTGCTCGACATCATGCGCGACGAGGGCTTGCAGGAGAATGCCCGGGAAACGGGCGACTATCTGAAATCCCGGCTCGAAGCCCTCGGCCAGCGATTCCCGCTGGTCGGCGCGGTCCATGGCATGGGGCTCTATCTCGGCCTCGAATTCGTCCGCGACCGCGAGACGCTGGAGCCGGCCACCGAGGAGACGGCGGCAATCTGCGACCGGTTGCTTGATCTCGGCGTCATCATGCAACCCACGGGCGATCATCTTAACGTTTTGAAAATAAACC
>JAHRYZ010000254.1 GCA_020621905.1 Rhizobium sp. | reverse complement strand
GGCATCGCCGTCGTCGTCGCCCATCGCGACAGCGTGCTGGCCGTGCTCGACCGTCTGCTGATCATGGACCAGGGAGCCGTCAAGGCTTTCGGACCGCGCGACGAAATTCTCAAGGCGTTGGCGCAGGCGCGTCAGGCGCCGCAGACACCCAAGCGGCCTGCGTCGCCGCGGGCGCTGACCGTGATCGAGAACGAGGGCCAGGCATGATGCCCGTTTCGCGCCAGACGGTCCTTGGCCTGTCGCTCGACCGTCACCTCGTCGCCGGCCTCCTGGCCACCGTACTCTTCCTCACCGCAGCCGGCGGCTGGGCCATGACCACCAGCCTGTCAGGCGCGGTCATCGCCTCCGGTTTCCTGGTGGTCGAGGGCAGCGTCAAGAAGGTCCAGCATCCCAAGGGCGGCGTGGTCGGCGAATTGCTGGTGGCGGAGGGACGCGCGGTCGAGGCGGGGCAGATCCTCATCAAGCTCGACGACACCGTGACCCGCGCCAAGCTCGACGCGACCAAGGCGGCGCTTGACCAGCTCTATGCCCGCAAGGCGCGCCTGCTCGCCGAACTCGGCGATGCGCGGCAGGTCGACGTGCCGCAAGCCCTTGTCGAGCGCCTGCCTCCGGAGGCGCGCGACGCGATCATGCAGGCGGAGCGGCGGCTCTTCGCCGACCGGCTCGCCGAGCGCCAGGGGCAGAAGGAACGCCTCGACGGCCAGGTGACGCAGCTCGACGAACAGGTCTCAGGGCTCGCCGTGCAGGTCAAGGCGAAGGAAGACGAGATTGCCCTCATCGCCGAGGAGGCGGTGGCTCAGGACGCGCTCTATGCCAAGAACCTGACCTCGCTCAGCCAGGTGCTCGCGCTGAAGCGCGAGGCCGTGCGGCTGAACGGCGAGTTCGGCCAGCTCAAGGCGCAGATCGCGGCAACCAAGGCCCGCATCGAGGAGATCGGCCTGCAGAAGATCCAGATCGACCAGGCCATGCGGGCTGAGGTATCGACGGAACTGCGCGACCTCGAGACCCGGGAGGGCGAAATGCGCAGCGAAGAGATCGCGCTGATCGAGGACCTGCAGCGGGTCGATATCCGCGCGCCGGTCGCCGGCGTGGTCCACAAGCTCATGGTCCATACCACCGGCGGCGTCGTATCACCGGCCGAGGCGCTGATGGAGATCGTGCCGCGCGAAGCCGACCTGGTGGTGCAGGCGCAGGTGCGGCCGGACGATGTCGACCAGTTGCTGGTCGGGCAGCCGGCCACCGTGCGGTTCACCGCCTTCAACCGCAACACGACGCCGGAGTTCGACGGCAAGCTGATCCGCATCTCCGCGGACCTGGAAGTCGACGAGCGCACCGGCGCGGCCTTTTACCGGGCCGATATCGCCGTCGACAAGGCGGATGTCGCCGGGCACGCCAGCCTGGAACTGGTTCCCGGCATGCCGGCGGAGGCCTTCGTGCGCACCGGCGAACGCAACGTGCTGTCCTGGCTCCTGAAGCCGATTACCGACCATGCCGCCCGCGCCATGCGGGAGGAATGAGCCGGAAGACAAGGCTGTCGGGGAGGGGGTAAATGAAGCTGTCGTATGTCTCGCGGGTGGTCCGTTTCATCCGGGCGCGCTGGTTCTTTCTGCTCGACATGCCTGAGGGCAACAGTTTCGAGAACAAGGGCGCAGCCGCGCTCAAGGGGCACGTCATCGTGAAGCGGGGAACCGGCAACTCTGTCACGATCGGCAGTGGAACCCGTTTCGACGGTTCGATCGAGATCCAGGGCACGCGGAACACCGTGGTGATCGGCGACAATTGCCACTTCCGGGGAAAGATCGTCGTCAAGGACCACGGCCAGACCGTGGTGTTCGGCGACCATTCGACCAGCAACAGCGTCTACATCCTGTGCCAGGAGGGGGCGAGCGTCAGGATCGGTCGCTGGTGCATGCTCTCGCGCGACATCGAGATCCGCACGACCGATGCACATTCGGTGATCGACCGCCAGACCGGCAAGCGTCTCAATACGCCCGCTTCGATCACAATCGGCGATCATGTCTGGGTGGGTGTCGGCGCCGTCATCAACAAGGGGGCGAGCATCGCCGCGGACAGCATTGTCGGCGCCATGGCCTTCGTGAACGGGGTATTCGAAGGAAGGGCCGTCAATGGCGTGCCGGCCCGCATCGCCAAGCGCGGCGTGACATGGAACCGAAGCCGCAAGAAAATCTTTTCCGAAGAGGAAATGAACGCCTGGCGCGACTAGGGCGTCCAGTCATGGCCACCGGCCGGAAGGCCGATGGCGGTTTGCAACTGTTGCATCTCAGTTTGGCTTGGCGAGCAGCGACTGAGCCTCCTGGAAACGGCGGAGGCGATCCGCATTCTTCTCGTCGGCCGAATAGCACGTGCTGCTGCCGAGGCAGAACTTGATGAGCTTGAACGGGGCGGATGCCGTTTCGAACTGGCATTCGATCGTATCCCGGATATCCATCTCCGCGGCGTCCATCTTCGTCGAATAGGTCATGCGAACGCCTGGTGGTTTCAATTCCGGAAAGGATTGGACGATGCCCACCTTGACCGCCTTGACCATCTCGAAGTTGCGCGCGACAAGGGCGCAGGTGTCTCCAAGACCGGGCGACTGGGCATGGGCGAGGGGCGGGGCGGCGAGCAGGGCGGCGGCAAACAAAATGGGCTTCATAGTCCCTCCGAGGGCAACAGGCTGAGATCCACCAAAGGCTTCGGCAAGGAACATTGTTCCCTTGCAGGTTTAGTCTAGCGCCAATTGCAACGCCTGTCCCGTTCTGAAATAGTCGCATCAATTGGATCGGGGTTTCGGCTGTATGGCGTATTCGAATGCGAGCGAGGCCTGGCCTGCTTCCCCGGACCTCCGTCCGGCGATTTCCTGGCCGGCGGCGGAGCGAGCGGCGAGGAGATCCGGCGCTTCGACTGGGGCGCCACCAGCCTCGGACTGATCGAGGGCTGGCCGATTTCGCTGAAGACCACGGTCAGTCTGGTGCTGTCGTCCCGGCAGCCGATGTGTTTCTGGTGGGGTCGCGAGCTGCTGAAGTTCTACAACGACGCCTATGTGCCGATGCTCGGTCAGCGCGCCGGCAAGGCGCTCGGACGGCCGTTCAAGGAGGTCTGGGCGGATGTCTGGGACGACATGTTGCCCTTTGTTCGCAGCGCGCTGGCGGGTGAGGCCACCTGGATGGAGGACATGCCGCTCACCATGCAGCGCAACGGCTATCCCGAACTGACCCACTGGACCTTTTCCTACAGCCCGCTTCGCGGCGATGGCGGCGCCATCGAAGGCCTGCTCAACATCGTGACCGAGACCACCCGGGCGGTGGCCGACCGTGAGGCATTGCAGGTGGCCTACGAGCGGGCGCAGGAGCATATTCGCGAGCGCGCGCGTCATGAGGGCGAACTGAAGCTCCTGAACCAGGAGCTTGCCCATCGCATGAAGAATACGCTGGCGATGACGCAATCGATCGTGACACAGAGCTTGCGCGGGGCGGAATCGATCGCTGATGCGATCGCCACCGTGACGGCGCGGATCGGCGCCCTGTCCAAGGCGCAGGATATTCTCACCGGCACGCTGCGGACGGCCGCGGGCTTCGAGGAAATCGTCATGGCGGCGCTCGTGCCGCATCGCGATCGCGACGATCGTTTCGTGATTTCCGGGGTGCCGATCTATCTGACGGCTCAGCAGGCGCTGGGGCTGTCGCTGGCCATTCACGAACTGGCGACCAACGCGACCAAATACGGTGCCTTGTCGATTCCCGACGGGCGGATCGAGATCAGCTGGTCGGTCGGCGAAGACGGGACATTGTCCTTCGAATGGGTCGAGATCGGTGGCCCGCCGGTGACGGTGCCTGGGCGCCGCGGCTTCGGCTCACGCCTGACCGAGCGGATCATCTCGGCGATCTTCTCCGGCGAGGGGCGCATGGCGTTCGAACCGAGCGGCCTCACATTCCGGCTCGCCGGCCGCATCGACATATCCCCTGACGTTCCCGGCTAGCAGGGCTTGCGGGCTTGCGCACTTTGACAATGGTCAAAGCCCGACCCCGCGCCGTACTCTATCGTCGACCGAGTTCAGCAAGGGTGCAGGATGGCAGAGCCTCTTTTCCAGGTTCAGGGCGTGACAAAGACCTATCGCACCGGCGATGTCGAGGTCTGGGCGCTGCGCGGCGTCGATCTGAGCCTCGAGCGCGGCGAGATGGCCGTGCTGCTCGGCCCCTCGGGCAGCGGCAAGTCGACCCTGCTCAACATCATGGGCGGGCTCGACCGCGCGAGTTCGGGCATTGTCCGCTGCGCCGATCACGAGCTGACCGGCTTCAGCGAGCGCCAGCTCACACAGTTTCGCCGCGACCATATCGGTTTTGTCTTCCAGTTCTACAATCTCATCCCGAGCCTGACGGCCTACGAGAACGTCGCGCTGGTGACGGAGATCGCCAGCAATCCCATGGACCCGGGAGAGGCGCTGGAAATGGTCGGGCTCAAGGATCGCATGGATCATTTCCCGGCGCAGCTTTCCGGCGGCGAGCAGCAGCGGGTGGCGATCGCCCGCGCCATCGTCAAGCGGCCCGACGTCCTGCTCTGCGACGAGCCGACCGGAGCGCTGGACTCCAAGACCGGCGTCCTCGTTCTCGAGGTCCTGTGCCGCGTCAACGAAGAGTTCAACACGACGATGGGGATCATCACCCACAATGCCGCCATCCGGCAGATCGCCCATCGCGTCTTTCCTTCCGCGACGGCCGGATCGAAGAATCCTCGACCAATGCGGTGCGGCTGCCGCCCTCCGCCGTGAGCTGGTAGCGCCATGTCGATGCTCGACCGCAAGCTCTACCGCGACCTGCTCGGGCTCTGGGCAGGTGCTCGCCGTAGCGCTGGTCATGGCCTGCGGCGTTGCGACGATCATCATCGCCATCGGCTCCTACCGTTCCCGAGGACGCGCGACGTCTTCTACGAACGCTACCGCTTTGCCAATCTCTTCGCGAGGTAACCGGGCGCCGCTGCATCTGCGCGACCGGATTGCCGCGATCGAAGGATCGGCAGACTGGAGCTTCGCATCGTAAATATGTGCTGCTCGACATCGAGGGCATGGTCGAGCCGGCGACCGGCGTGGCGGTCTCCCTGCCGGACAGCGGCCAGCCGGGCGTCAACCGTCTCTATATTCGCAGCGGCCGTCTGCCCGAACCGGGGCGCACCAACGAGGCCGCGGTGCTCGACAGCTTCGCCAAGGCGCATCGCCTCCGGGAGGGGAGCCAGTTTGCCGCCGTGATGAATGGCCGCAAGCAGGTGCTGACCGTGACCGGCATCGTTCTGTCGCCGGAATATATCTACACGATCGGCCCCGGCGACATGGTCCCGGATCCGCGGCGCTTCGGCGTTTTCTACATGTCGCGCAAGGCCCTCGAAGGCATTTTCGATATGGGCGACGCCTTCAACAATGTCGTGCTCTCGACACTGCGCGGCACGAACCTCGACGTCATCACGGCCGCCATCGACGACCTGCTCGAACAATATGGTGGACGCGGCGCCTATGGGCGCGAAGACCAGATCTCCGACACCTTCCTCGCCAACGAACTCGACGAGCTCAGGGCAATGGCGGCCGTCATTCCGCCCATCTTCCTGTTTGTCGCCGCCTTCCTGGTCAACATGATCCTCACAAGGCTGATCACGCTGGAGCGCGAACAGATCGGCCTGTTGAAGGCCCTCGGCTATCGCGAGACCGAGGTGGCCTGGCACTATCTCAAGCTCACCATCGTCATTGCATTGATCGGCGTGGCGATCGGGTTCCTGGCGGGAAACTGGACGGGGCGCGAAATGACCAAGCTCTATGCGCGCTTCTTCTCCTTTCCCTTCCTGATCTTCCGGG
>JAHRYZ010000253.1 GCA_020621905.1 Rhizobium sp. | reverse complement strand
AAACGATCCAGCGAATCGTTTCGAATGACGAACGCCCTGAGCCCAAGCGAAGGGCAGGGCTGGGTAACCGCAGGTTCGCCGCAGTGACCTATTTCAGCAGGTCCGGCCGCCGCTCGGCGGTCAGCTTCAGCGCCTGCTCGTGGCGCCATTTTTCGATCGCCGCATGATTGCCCGAGGTCAGCACATCAGGGATCTCGCGGTCCTCGAACACCTGCGGCCGGGTGTAGTGCGGATGCTCCAGCAGCCCGCCCTCGAAGCTTTCGTGCACGCCCGACAGCTGGTTGCCCATCACGCCGGGCAGGATGCGCACCACGGCATCGAGCAGGGTGAGAGCTGCCGGCTCGCCGCCCGAGAGAATATAGTCGCCGATGGAAATTTCCTCGAGATGCCGCGCCTCGATCACCCGCTGGTCGACGCCTTCGAAACGGCCGCAGACGATGACGACGCCCTCGCCTTCGGCGAGCTCGCGCACCCTCTGCTCGGTGAGCGGCCGGCCGCGCGGGCTCATCAGCAGGCGCGGGCGCCCGTCATCGGCGATCGAATCGATGGCGCGGGCCAGCACGTCGGGTCTGAGCACCATGCCGGCCCCGCCGCCCGATGGCGTGTCGTCGACGCTCCGGTGCTTGTCGAGCGCGAAATCGCGGATCTGCACCGCCTCCAGCGACCAGTCGCCGCGCTCCAGCGCCCGGCCGGCCAGCGCCTGGCCGAGATGGCCGGGAAACATGTCGGGATAGAGGGTGAGAATGCTCGCCTTGAACGCCATCGCGGCCGGGCTCACGAATTGTCCCGCGGCGGTTTTCCCTTGGCTCCGGCGCCGTAGGGCTTGCCCTCGTCCTCGTCCTTGAGGCCGGCGGCGGTCGGATCGACGAGGATGCGGCCAGCCTCGAGGTCGATCTCCAGCACGGCGGCTTCCGAGAACGGGATCAGCACCGGCCGTTTGCCCGGGCCCTTGAGCTCCAGCAGGTCGCCCGCGCCGAAATCATAGACCCCGGTTACCGCGCCGTAATGCTGGCCCTCGGCGTCATAGACCTCCAGGCCCTCGAGATCGGCATAGTAGAATTCGTCCTCGTCGAGCTCGTCGTCGGGCAGCGCATCGCGCTCGACATAGAGTTCCAGCCCGTTCAGCGCCTCGGCCGCATTGCGGTCGTTGATGCCGCGGAAGCGCACCACCACGACATTCTTCGCCTCGCGGATGTCGAGGATCTCGAACACCCGGCCGTCGGCGCTGCGCAGATGGCCGTATTCGCCGAGCGCCATCGGGTCGGCGGTGAAGGTCTTGACCCTGACCTCGCCGCGCAGGCCCTGCGCCGCACCGACCACGGCCATCAATATGGGATTTTCGAGTTTGCTCATCGCTTCGGTCTTTTCCGGTCGGCAACGTTTGTCCTCGCCCTTTTACGGCGAAGTGCGGCAAATGGAAACGGAAAACGGGCGGCAGGATGACCCGCCGCCCGTCGATCATCGCAAGGGATGAGGCTTATTCCGCAGCGGCTTCGGCAGCGGCGGCAGCGGCTTCGGCAGCCTTCATTTCGCGTTCCTTGATGCGCTCGACAGCCTTCTTGCCCGGCTTTGCCTTTTCCGGGTTGCTGCGGGCGTCACGGGTGGCGATGCCGGCTTCGGCGAGGAAGCGCAGAACGCGGTCGGTCGGCTGGGCGCCCTTGGCGAGCCATTCCTGGATGCGTTCGCCGTTCAGCTCGACGCGCTTTTCATTGTCCTTGCCGAGCATCGGGTTCCACGAACCGACCTTTTCCAGGAAGCGGCCGTCGCGCGGCGAACGGGCGTCGGCGATGACGATCTGGTAGTAGGGGCGCTTCTTGGAACCGCCACGGGCGAGACGAATCTTGAGGGACATGGGTTTACTCCTTGGTTCTTGTTAGGGCCGCCTTCCGGCGGTCCGGGGTCTGGTCGGGCCGCCCTTTCAGGCGGTCCGGGTTGGTCGGGATCGCCGTCAGGCGGTCTTTTCGGTAACGCCGCCGTGCTCGGCGGCAATGGCTTCATGATGCCGGATGACTTCCGTGATGATGAAGTTCAGGAACTTCTCGGCGAAATCCGGGTCCAGATGCGCATCCTGGGCCAGGTGGCGCAGGCGGGCGATCTGGTATTCCTCGCGCGCCGGGTCGGCCGGCGGCAGATCGTACTTGGCCTTCAGCACGCCGACCGCCTTGGTACAGCGGAAGCGCTCGGCCAGCATGTGGACCAGCGCCGCGTCGATATTGTCGATCGACTGGCGATAGCCGGAAAGCTGTTCCTTGACGGATGCTTCGGTCATGGCCGCTCTCCTCACTTCTTCTTCGGCAGGCCGGGCAGGCCGCCGAGTCCAGGGAGTTTCGCGCCGCCGAGGCCGGGCAGGCCACCGCTGAGGCCAGGCAGACCGCCCATGCCGCCAAGCCCCGGCGGCGGCTTGAGGCCGGCGGCTTCGGCCTGCTTGGCCAACGCTTCGAGCTGCTTCGGGTCGAGGCTGGACAGGTCCGGCATACCGCCTATGCCGCCCATGCCACCGAGACCCATCTTGCCGGCGAGGCCGCCCATCATCTGCTTCATCATGCCGCCGCCCTTCTTGCCGCCCATGGCCTTCATCATGTCGGCCATCTGGCGATGCATTTTCAGCAGCTTGTTGATTTCGGCGGCGTCCGTGCCGGAGCCGGCAGCGATGCGCTTCTTGCGGGAATGCTTGAGAATGTCGGGATTGGCCCGCTCGGCCTTGGTCATCGACTGGATGATGGCGATCTGGCGGCCGAACAGCTTGTCGTTCAGGCCGGCCGCGGCCATCTTGTCCTTCATGCCCGACATGCCGGGCATCAGGCCCATGATGCCGCCCATGCCGCCCATCTTCTGCATCTGCCGCAGCTGGTCGGCGAGGTCGTCGAGATCGAACTTGCCCTTGGCCATCTTGGCGGCCATGGCGGCCGCCTTCTCGGCGTCGATGTTCTCCGCCGCCCGTTCGACGAGCGAAACGATGTCGCCCATGCCGAGAATGCGGTCGGCGATGCGCCGCGGATGGAACTCCTCGAGCTCCGACATCTTTTCGCCGACGCCGATCAGCTTGATCGGCTTGCCGGTGACGGCGCGCATCGAAAGAGCCGCACCGCCACGACCGTCGCCGTCCATGCGGGTCAGCACGAGACCGGTGATGCCGACGCGTTCGTCGAAATTGCGGGCGAGGTTGACGGCGTCCTGGCCGGTCAGCGCATCGGCGACCAGCAGGATTTCATGCGGCTTGGCATTCTTCTTGATGTCGGCCATCTCGACCATCAAGGGCTCGTCGATATGCGTACGGCCGGCGGTGTCGAGGATGACGACGTCATGGCCGCCGAGCTTGGCGGCCTGCACGGCGCGGCTTGCGATATCGGTCGGCGACTGGCCGGCGATGATCGGCAGCACGTCGATGCCGGTCTGCACCCCGAGCTGGCGCAGCTGTTCCTGGGCGGCCGGACGACGCGTGTCGAGCGAGGCCATCAGGACCTTCTTGCGCTCGCGATCGGTGAGCCGCTTGGCGATCTTGCCGGTGGTCGTGGTCTTGCCCGAGCCCTGCAGACCGACCATCATGATGACGACCGGGGCCGCGGCATTCAGATCGACGCCGACGCCTTCCGAGCCCAGCATTTCGACCAGCTCGTCATGGACGATCTTGACGACCATCTGCCCGGGCTTGATCGATTTCAGCACCGCCGCGCCGACGGCCTTCTCGCGGACCCGGTCGGTGAAGTTGCGCACGACCTCGAGCGCCACGTCGGCTTCCAGAAGCGCACGGCGCACCTCGCGCAGCGCTGCGGAAACATCGGCTTCCGACAAGGCGCCACGGCCGGTCAGTCCATTCAGAATGGAACCAAGGCGGTCCTGGAGGTTATCAAACATCGGCTCTTCCTTATCGTTTCGGATCCCCGAAACGTTGGTCTTTCCCGCGCTGAAAACAAGACGCAAAGCCAAAATGCACCCGAGGGCGCATCGCGCTGTCGGGTGTTGACCTCCGGGATCTCTTTATACCTTGACGGGTCCCGGTCGGCGGCTCGGAGTGCTTGTCTCTTCGCAGATTGGGGGCGATTAACAGCAAAGGGCCGGAAAAGTCAAGAACTACTCAAGGTCGCACAAAACCGGTAGGCCTTGAATCCCATCACACGGAGCACTTTATTCATGGAGCCGGAAACGCGACTGTCGGCAACGCTGTTGGACCGCGCTTCAGTGAAGGGACGGGAATACAGCTGGCCCTTGGAAGACATTCCGAACGTCATTGAAGACGCGCGCAAGGCCCGCCTCGCGAGTATTGGCGGCCAACTGCAGTTTCATTTGCCCGACGGGGGCATATGTGAATGCTACTGGATAGAGGTCGACACGATGAGGGGGCAGAAAACCCCTTCGAATTGGGACGAACAAGTGGAATTCACCGCAGCCGAGGCACTCCGCCAGTTCGCCCGCATTGGATCGGAATTCGACATTGTCGCAGAAGGAATAGCGGCTTTTCCCGATCACCTATTGCCGCTCTTGGGCAGTGGTGAAGATCTCCGTAGGCTCGCCCGCTTCGTCTGGTATGTGGAGGCACCCACTTGAGCATGAAACCCACCAATCCCTACTATACCGGCCCCGTCTCCGACCATTTCGACGGCAAGCGCTTCTTCAACCCTGAGGGTGTCGAGCCCGGCGGCATGCGCGACCTCATCAAATGGCAGACCAACGGCAAACGCGCCCGCTGGCCGAAACGCGTGGCGCATGGCCCCGCTTCGGCGCCGCTGCGCGAGCGGGTCGACGGCGCCGACCTGCGCGTCACCATGATCGGCCATGCCACGCTTTTGATCCAGGTGGCGGGCCTCAACATCCTCACCGACCCGGTCTGGTCGAAGCGCGCCAGCCCCTTCTCCTTCGCCGGCCCGAAGCGGGTCGCAAAGCCCGGCATCGCCTTCGAGGACCTGCCGCCGATCGACATCGTGCTCGTCACCCACAATCACTACGACCATCTCGACCTGCCGACGCTCGCCCGCCTCGTCGAGGAGCACGAACCGCATATCGTCACCCCGCTCGGCAACGACACGATCATCCACCGCGCCCTGCCCGAGGCCAAGATCTCCGACATGGACTGGGGCGACCACCTGCAATACTGGGACGTGCTGTCCATCCATGCCGAGCCCTGCCACCACTGGTCGGCGCGCGGGATGCGGGACCGGCGCATGGCGCTCTGGGCCGCCTTCGTGCTGTCGACCCCGGCGGGCAAGATCTATCACATCGGCGACACCGGCTTTCACGACGGCATCAACTACCGGGCGGCGGGTGAAAAGCACGGCGCCTTCCGCCTCGCCAACCTGCCGATCGGCGCCTACGAGCCGCGCTGGTTCATGAAGGGCCAGCACCAGAACCCACAGGAAGCCGTCGAAGGCTTCCGCCTCTGCAACGCCACCAACGCCGTCGGCCACCACTTCGGCACCTTCCAGCTCACCGATGAGGCGATCGAGGCCCCGGTCGAGGACCTGTCGAAGGCCCTCTCCGCCGCCGCCATCCCGCCCACCCGCTTCCGCGCCCTCCGCCCCGGCGAGGTTTTTGACGTGCCGGACATGTGAGCAGGCCGCATGCGCAACGCCTCCTCTCCCCTTGTGGGCTCCGAAGCGGTGGCCGAAGGCCAGAAATCGGCAAAGTCGATTTCAGCGTACGGAGGCCTGAGCGCGACGCCGCGCGAGGGCGATGGAGCCCCAAGAGGCGTAGCCGATTGGCGCGGCGAACTTGGTGAGGGGGTATTTCGTTGCACCCTACGACACCCCCTCACCAACAAAATCTAACATTTAGCCTTCGGCTAAGCTGTTGATTTTGTAACCTCTCCCACAGGGGGAGAGGTGGCGCCACCGAACCCGGCGCAGGCTCTGCGAGGACCCGACTGACCAGAGGAAGAAGGCTGCACCATGGTCGCGAGACCAGAAA
>JAHRYZ010000252.1 GCA_020621905.1 Rhizobium sp. | reverse complement strand
CATAGATCGGCCTGACCTTGCCGAGCGCCGAGCGGTCGCCGGTCCAGGTGTCGCATAGCTTCTTCTTGATCGCCGGATTGACGAAGATGCGCTCGACCTCAGGATAGCTCGCCGCCAGCATGATCAGCTTTGCATGGGCAGGCGTCCAGCGCTTGGTGTCGACGGTGAGAAACTTGTTCTCCTTCAGCATCGAGGTGAAGGGCATGTCCTCGCGCTCCTTGGCCGAGAGCCTGCGGTCGGGCATGGGCGTCAGCCAGATGTCGGCATCGAGGCCGATCTGGTGCGAGGCATGGCCGGTCAGCATCGGTCCGCCCCGCGGCTGTGACACGTCACCGATCAGGATGCCTGGCCATCCGACGCTCGGCGCATCCCTGGACAGTCGCTCGAGCAGCGAGATCATCTGCGGATGGCCCCACCGACGGTTGCGCGAAAGGCGCATCGCCTGCCAGGTGGGCCCGTCCACGGGAATGGCGACCGCACCGGCGATGCAGCCTTTGGAATAGAAACCGTAAGGCGTGGGCGCCGCGCGCGACGGCAGTTTCATGCCGCCGAACAGCTGCTTGGCCGCCGCGCCCTCCGCCGAGGCTCCCCCCGTCGTCGCCGCCACGAGCCCCGCCGTAAGCGCCAACCCCTGTGCCAGAGCCCTGAAACCTCTACCCATCATCATCGTCATGCCGTCTTCCGCCGCCTCGGGGATCGCCCGTCTCGTCCGGGTGATTTGCCGTAACGATACTCTGGAACGGGATTTTGGTGAATCCGTGTTTTCCGGCAACCTGATTGCGCCTTGCATGAGGCCGGTCTGTTTTTTGCCGCGGTTTGGCTTATGTTCTTCGTATCCATAAAAAAAGAGGGGTGATTTGCATGGGGTTGGCGAGAATGCGGGTTGGGATCCTTCTGTCATGTCTGGCTTTCATCATCGGCCAGCCGGCGCAATCCGCCGAGCCCTTGCGCCATGGGGTCGCCCTTTCCGGCGAGGTGAAGTATCCCGCCGGTTTCCCGCACTTCGATTATGTCAATCCGGCCGCGCCGAAGGGAGGCACCCTTAAGCTCGCCGCCACCGGCACCTACGACACCTTCAATCCGATCCTCGAAAAGGGAGAGGCCGCACCCGGGCTCGGCCTGGTGTTCGACACCCTGATGAAGGATGCGGACGACGAGATCTCGACCTCCTACGGCCTCCTGGCCGAAGGGGTCTCCTATCCGGAGGACGTGTCGTCGGCGACCTTCAGGCTGCGTGCCGAGGCAAAGTGGGCGGACGGAAAGGCGGTCAGGCCGGAAGACGTCATTTTCAGTTTCGAGAAATCGAAAGAGCTCACTCCCCTCTACATGAGCTACTATCGCCATGTGGTGGCGGTGGAGAAGACGGGGGAGCGCGACGTAACATTCCGCTTTGACGAGAAGAACAATCACGAGCTGCCTATGATCCTTGGCCAGTTCCTCATCCTGCCCAGGCACTGGTGGGAGGGCACGGGCCCCGACGGCAAGCCGCGCGACATCAACCGCACGACGCTCGAGCCGGTCATGGGGTCGGGTCCCTACAGGATCGCCGACTTCAAGGCCGGCGCGACCATCCGCTACGAATTGCGCGACGATTATTGGGGCAAGGGCCTCAACGTCAATGTCGGCCAGAACAATTTCGCCACGATCGGCTACACCATGTTCGGCGACCTCGACGTCCAGTTCGAGGCCTTCCGCTCCGGCAATTTCGACTACTGGATGGAGACGAAAGCGGCGCGCTGGGCGACGGCCTATGATTTCCCAGCCGTCAAGGATGGCCGCGTCAAGCGGGAGGAACTGCCCAATCCCTACCGCGCCACCGGCATCATGCAAGCCTTGGTGCCCAACATGCGGCGCGAAATGTTCAAGGACCAGCGAGTGCGCGAGGCACTGAACTACGCTCGATTTCGAGCTGAACCGCACTGCGTTCTACGGCGCCTACAAGCGGGTCGACAGTTTCTTCTTCGGTACGGAACTCGCCTCGAAGGATCTTCCGCAAGGCCGTGAGCTGGCGATTCTCGAAGAGATCAAGGACAAGGTGCCGGCCGAGGTCTTTGTCGCGCCTTACGCCAATCCCGTCGGTGGCAACCCACAAGCGCAGCGCGACAACCTGCGCAAGGCCGTCGCCCTGCTCAAGGAAGCCGGTTATGAGATCACAGGCGGGTGGATGGTCAATGCGGCAACCGGCACCCCGCTCGGCTTCGAGATCCTGCTGTCGAACCCGATGCTCGAGGTCGTGGCCGTGCCTTACAGCGAAGCGCTGCGCAAGATCGGCATCGACGCCCGCGTCCGTACCGTCGATGACTCGCAATATGCCAATCGCACCCGCAGCTTCGACTACGACATGACCTGGGTGGTCTGGGCCCAGACGCTCAATCCCGGCAACGAGCAGCGCGATTTCTGGGGCACCAGTGCGAAGGATCGCGAAGGCTCGCGCAACTATGCCGGCATCGCCGATCCCGGCGTCGATGCGCTGATCGACAAGGTGATCTTCTCCAAGGGGCGAGAGGATCTCGTGGCGGCGACCAAGGCGCTCGATCGCGTGCTGCTCGCCCACGACTACGTCATCCCGCTCTACTACGGCGGCACGGCGCGCATCGCCTATTGGGACAAGTTCGAGCATCCGGCAGAATTGCCGACTTATGCAATCGGCTTCCCGACCATCTGGTGGGCGAAAGCCGAAGCGAAATGAGCCCTGGGCTTTGCGCCCGGGCCTCGAACGGCTAGGAATACAGGAACGAATCGGTGACACCGGAAGGGATCGACGGATTGATCGAAGCTAGGACGACCATGCTTGGAGCACGCGCGCTTCTGGCGGGAGCGAATGCCTGATGGGCGCCTATATCCTCAGGCGCCTGCTGCTGATGATCCCGACCATTGTCGGCATCATGGCGATTTCCTTCCTTGTCATTCAGTTCGCGCCGGGCGGCCCGGTCGAGCAGGTGATCGCCCAGCTGACCGGCCAGGGCGACGGCGCCGACCAGCGGCTCTCCGGCGGCGGCGACATGCTCAACCAGCAATTCGCCGGCGACGAGATGAACGCCAAATATCGCGGCGCGCAGGGGCTCGATCCCGAACTGATCGCCAAGCTGGAAAAACAGTTCGGCTTCGACAAGCCGCCGCTCACCCGCTTCCTCGACATGATGTGGAACTATATCCGCTTCGATTTCGGCGAGAGCTTCTTCCGCAATACCAGCGTCATCGACCTGATCGTCGAGAAGATGCCGGTCTCGATCTCGCTCGGCGTGTGGATTCTCCTCATTTCCTATGCCATCTCCATTCCGCTCGGCATCAAGAAGGCGGTGGAGGACGGCTCCCCCTTCGACGTCTGGACGTCGGGCGTCATCGTCATCGGCTATGCCGTTCCGAGCTTCCTGTTCGGCATCCTGCTGATCGTGCTGTTTGCCGGCGGATCCTTCTTCGACTGGTTCCCGCTGCGCGGCCTGATCTCCGACAATTTCGCCGAGCTTACCTGGTGGGAGAAGATCCTCGACTACTTCTGGCATCTGGCGCTGCCGCTGACGGCGCTCTTGCTATCCGCCTTCGCCACCACCACGCTTCTCACCAAGAACTCCTTCATCGACGAGATCAAGAAACAGTATGTGGTCACCGCCCGCGCCAAGGGGCTGGGCGAGCGGCAGGTGCTGTACGGTCATGTCTTCCGCAACGCCATGCTGATCGTGATCGCCGGCATTCCGGGCGCCTTCATTTCCGCCTTCTTCACCGGCTCGCTGCTGATCGAGAACATCTTCTCGCTCGACGGCCTCGGCCGCCTCGGCTATCTCGCCGTCGTCAACCGCGACTATCCGATCGTCTTTGCCACGCTCTATATCTTCTCGCTCATGGGCCTTGTCGTCAGCCTGGTCTCCGACCTGATCTACACCTGGATCGATCCGCGCATCGATTTCGAGCGGAGGGATGTCTGACATGACCTCGCTCGACGTCACCCGCACCGAAACCGTCGCCCCGGTCAGGAAACCGTGGCTCTCGCCGACCAACAAGCGGCGGCTGGAGAACTTCCGGGCCAACAAGCGCGGCTACTGGTCGTTCTGGCTGTTCATGCTGCTCTTCGTGCTGTCGCTGTTTGCCGAACTCATCGCCAACGACCGTCCGCTGATCGCCTCCTACAAGGGAGAGATCCTGTTTCCCGTCGCCGTCGACTATCCGGAGGAGAAGTTCGGCGGCTTCCTCGCGGTCACCGACTATCGCTCGCCCTTCATCGCCGACGAGATCAACGCCAATGGCTGGATGGTGTGGCCGCCGATCCGCTATTCCTACCGCACTGTGAATTCCGAGATCCCCCATTCCGCGCCCACCGCGCCCTTCTGGCTGATGGACAAGGAAGAGCGTTGCACCGCCTATCCGCTGAAGGACGAGGATCCGAACTGCGTCATCGGCAACCTCAACTGGCTCGGTACTGACGACCAGGCCCGCGACGTCGCCGCCCGGATGATCTACGGCTTCCGCATCTCGGTCCTGTTCGGCCTGATCCTGACGATCTGCTCGGCGCTGGTGGGTGTCACCGCAGGCGCGATCCAGGGCTATTTCGGCGGCTGGACCGATCTGCTGATGCAGCGCTTCATCGAGATCTGGTCGTCCATGCCGGTCCTCTACATCCTGCTGATCATCGCCGCCATCCTGCCGCCCGGCTTCTTCGTCCTGCTCGGCATCATGCTGCTGTTCTCGTGGGTCAGTTTCGTCGGCATCGTCCGCGCCGAGTTCCTGCGCGCGCGCAATTTCGAATATGTGAACGCGGCCCGCGCGCTCGGCGTCGGCAGCTGGACCATCATGTTCCGGCACCTGCTGCCGAACGCCATGGTGGCGACGCTCACCTTCCTGCCCTTCATCCTGTCGGGCTCGATCACCACGCTGACCTCGCTCGACTTCCTCGGCTTCGGCATGCCGCCCGGCTCGCCTTCGCTCGGCGAACTGATCGCGCAGGGCAAGCGCAATCTCCAGGCCCCCTGGCTCGGCCTCACCGCCTTCTTCACCATGTCGATCATGCTCTCGCTGCTGATCTTCGTCGGCGAGGCCGTGCGCGATGCGTTCGATCCGAGAAAGACGTTCCGATGACCGCTCCCCTTCTCTCCGTTCGGGATCTCTCGGTCGCCTTCCACCAGGGCGGCAAGGAGACGCTCGCCGTCGACCGCGTCTCCTTCGACATCGCGCCGGGCGAGGTCGTGGCTCTGGTCGGCGAGTCCGGTTCGGGCAAGTCGGTCACCGCCTCGTCGATCCTGAAGCTGCTGCCCTATCCGGCGGCCAGCCACCCCTCGGGCGAGATCCTGTTCGAAGGCCGCGACCTGATGACGGCGCCGGAGCGCGAGCTGCGCGCCGTGCGTGGTAACGACATCACGATGATCTTCCAGGAGCCGATGACCTCGCTCAATCCGCTCCACAACATCGAAAAGCAGATCGGCGAGATTCTGGCGCTGCATCAGGCGCTCGCGGGCCAGACGGCGCGCGAGCGCACGCTGGAGCTCCTGCGCCAGGTCGGCATCCGCGATCCGGAGAAGCGCCTTTCCGCCTATCCGCACGAACTGTCGGGTGGCCAACGCCAGCGCGTGATGATCGCCATGGCGCTTGCCAACCGGCCGAAGCTCCTGATCGCCGACGAGCCGACCACCGCGCTCGACGTGACCGTCCAGGCACAGATCCTCGATCTTCTGCGCCAGCTCAAGGCCGATCACGGCATGTCCATGCTGTTCATCACCCACGACCTCGGCATCGTGCGCAAGTTCGCCGACAAGGTCTGCGTCATGACCAGGGGCAAGATCGTCGAAAGCGGCCCGGTCGAGGACATCTTCTCCAACCCGCAGCACGACTACACGAAGAAGCTGCTGGCCTCCGAGCCGCGCGGCGAACCGCCTCCACTCGACGAGACCAAGCCGGTGGTCATGCAGGGCGACGACATCCGCGTCTGGTTCCCC
>JAHRYZ010000251.1 GCA_020621905.1 Rhizobium sp. | reverse complement strand
CATTGAAGTTCTTGTCGCCGACGTAGCGTCCGTTGACGACCTTGTCGGCCGTGCCGGTCTTGCCGCCGACGTTGAAACCATCGACGCGGGCGTTGCGGCCCGAGCCCTTCACCCCGTTCACCTCGAAGAGGTAGCGCATGTCCTTGCTGGTCGAAGGCTGGATGACCTGCTGTGCCACCAGATCGGCCTGTTCGGGCGTGCGCGGCAGGAAGGGCGGCTCGATCAGCCGACCGCCATTGACCAGCGCGACCCCGGCGACCGCCGTCTGCAGGGGCGTGGTCGAGACGCCGTGGCCGAACGAGATGGTGATCGAGTTGAGCTTCTTCCACTGGCGCGGTTGCGAGGGCATGGCCACTTCCGGCAATTCGGTCTGCATCTTCGAGAGCAGGCCGAGCCGGGTGAGGAATTCCTTGTGGGCGTCCGTGCCGACGATGTCTGCGACCTTCGCCGTGCCGATGTTGGACGAATACTGGAAGATTTCCGGAACGGTCAGGATGCGGTGCTTGCCGTGGAAGTCCTGGATGGTGAAGCCGCCGATGCGGATCGGATAGCGGGCGTCGAAGGAATCGTTGATCGACACCTTTCCGGAATCGAGACCCATGGCGATGGTGAAGGACTTGAAGGTCGAGCCCATCTCGAACGTGCCGTTCGACATGCGGTTCAGCCAGCCTTCCTGGGCGCTGGCCGCCGGATTGTTCGGATCGAAGTCCGGAAGGGATGACATGGCGAGCACTTCGCCAGTACGCACGTCAAGAACGACCGCGCCGGCGCCGAGCGCCTGGAATTTGGCGACCGCCCCGGCCAGAACGTCGCGCACGATGTTCTGGACCCGAAGGTCGATCGACAGCTTGACCGGCTCGAGCGGGGAATCGCCCGTCATGCCGAGGTCGCGCAGGTCCGCGAGGCCCTGGTTGTCGATGTATTTCTCCATGCCCGACATGCCGCGGTTGTCGATATTGACATAGCCGACGACGTGGGACGCGGTGGGAGCCGCCGGGATAGAAGCAGCGCTTCTCGGGCAGCGATGCCGGGAATGCCGAGTGCAAACACGGCTCTGCTGCTTCGGCGTCAGCTGGCGGCGCAGCCATTGGAAATGCGAATTCGGATTGGAGAGCTTCTTGTAGGTGCCCTTGATGTCCAGGTCGGTGAGCACGGTCGCCAGCTTTTCCACCGCCTCGTCCGCGTCGACGATCTTGTGCGGCTCGGCGAACAGCGAAACCGTGCGGATGTCGGTCGCCAGCACCTCGCCGTTGCGGTCGAGGATGTCGGGACGCGAGGCCATCAGGCGGTCGGCCGGCAGAATGCTGGAGGTCCCTTCCGGCTGGGCATAGCCGTATTGCACGAGACGGCCGCCGACAACCGCGTAGGCCACGGTGAAGCCGGCGATCATCAGGCCCACCCGCTTGCGGGCGAGTTCGGTCTTGCGCTTGCCGGTGCCCTTGAAGGCGGCGCCGTTGATCGAGGTCCCGCTCCGGTGCACGTCGGTCGAGAAATGCGCCTGGCTCTTCAACAACATGATTCGTGAAAGGAAAGTCATCAGGGCTTCACCGATCCGGTTGTGATGAGATCCGAGACAGGATCCTTGCTCTGCTCGCCTTCGGCCACTTCGGGCTTGGGCAACTGGTCGCGCGGCATGGGAAGCTCGACCGGCCGTGCCAGCTGTTCCGGCAGGGTGGGCTCGAGCTGCAGCTCGGTGCCATAGACCTTGAGCAGGCGCTCCAGCCGGTTCGGCTGAGTCAGGAGCGCCCAGTCGGCCTTGAGCAGGTCGATCGTATCCTTCTCGAGCTTGATCTCGGCCTCAAGGCGGCGGACCTCCTCGAGCTTGTTATCGGTATGATGCTTGATCTGGTAGGTGACGGTCGCCGCGGCCGCCATGGCACCGATCAACAGGAGGTCGAAGGTTTTAATCATCGATCACACTCCGATCTTGTCGAGACTTGCGAGATCCGGCAGGTCGAAGATCGACATGTCGGGGCGCTCGGCCGGGGCGGCGGTGCGCTGGCCGGCACGCAGCTTGGCGGAACGGGCGCGCGGATTGATCTCCGCCTCGGCCTCGCTCGCCGCGATCATCGGCTTGCCGACCGGCTCGAACGTCGCCGCCCGCTCCTGCACCATGGGCATGTGGCGCGAGCCGGACGCCTTGCCGGAACGTTCGGTGAAGAACTTCTTGACGATCCGGTCCTCCAGCGAATGGAAGGTGACGACCACCAGCCGCCCGCCGGGTTTCAGCGCCTGCTCGGCGGCAAACAGCGCCTGGGCAAGCTCGCCGAGCTCGTCGTTGACGAAGACGCGCAGCGCCTGGAAGACACGGGTCGCCGGATGGATCTTGTCCTTGGCCTTGCGCGGGGTGACGACTTCGATGAGGCCGGCGAGATCGCGGGTGGTGCGGAAGGGCTCGCGCAGGCGCTGCTTCTCGATAGCACGGGCGATGCGGCCCGCCTGCTTCTCTTCGCCGAGAAGCCGAAATGCGGATAAGGTCGCCGACCTTGGCGCGATTGACGACGTCGGCGGCGGAAACGCCGGCACCCGACATGCGCATGTCGAGCGGTCCGTTCCGCTGGAAGGAAAAGCCGCGCTCGGCCTCGTCGATCTGCATGGACGAGACGCCGATGTCGAGCACCACGCCGTCGAGCCCGCCTTCCGGCGCGTAGTCGGCCAGATGGGAGAACTGCGTATGATGGAGCGTCAGATGCCCGCCGCGCGCCGCGACCAGCGCCTGGCCCGCGGCAATCGCCGTCGGGTCGCGGTCGAGCGCGATGACGTCGGCCCCCGCATCGAGAATCGCCGTCGTATAGCCGCCGGCACCGAAGGTGCCGTCGAGGATGACCTTGCCCGGCCGCGCGTCGAGCGCCGTCAGGACCTCGGAGAGGAGGACCGGAATGTGGCGAACCGGTCCGCCATCGGCTTCAGAAGAACCTCCGCCAAGATTCGCCGCCATTCCGTTTCCCCGTCCTATGAAGTTTGCAGTCCTCGCAGCCTGCGCCCTTCCCTCGCCGCCACCTGCGCCTCGTGAAACGCCTGCGGCTGCCAAAGCTGAAAATGATCCGACCGCCCGACGAAGCAAACCTCCGTCGCGATGCCGGTAAAGTCCCGGATGAAATCCGTGACCATGAGACGCCCTTCGGCATCGAGCCGCATGAAGACGCCGCCGCCATGGATCAGCAACGACATCTCGTTCCCCTCGCGCGCAAACGGATCTCCCGCCGAAATCTGCCGTTCGTAGCGCTCCAGCAGATCGGGGCCACCGACGCTGATTGCCGGAAAGACGAAATCCTGGATGCAGTAGAGCTCCTGGATGTCGCGCTGCGCCAGAACGGCACGGAACGGCGCAGGCACGGAAACCCGCCCCTTGGCATCGATCCTGTTTGTCGCACTGGACAGAAAGCGGTTCATGACGATCGACCGCTCCCCCTTCTGGCAAGAGGCTCCCTATCGAGCCCTGCAAACCCAAAATCACCTGCACCGCCGGACTGCCGCAAAAGATCGGGGGCCACCCTCCGCATCTGGTGACCGACCCACTTTCGACTGCGATTTCCGGGGCTTCAATCAACCCCTCAACGGTACGCTTATGGGATAACATGGGACTATATGGGCGTCAATGGGACAGAGCTTCCGCGATCCTCCAAGGGATTCAAATATTGATAAGCGGTTAAGCTTAACGAATCGTTAGAACCACCTGTCGCGCCACTGCTTTTTCACCCCGGACCTTGACCGTAGCTGGACAAGGGCAAGCCGAAATTGTGACGGTTTTTCAGAACATTGGATTTGTTCGTTGAATCCATTCCCGCCCCGGTGCCTGGGGGGAAGGAAAAATCGCCAGTTGGCCTGTAAGCCGGGTTCTGTATGGCTCCGGTCGCCCGGAACGTGGCAGCCATTCATCTGGGACAGCGTTTGCACGCTGCCTCACGCAACCCACCCGGATGACTGGCCCGGAAACAGGCTGTGGCCGCGCTTGCGCGTGACCCGCGTCATCCCTATTCGGTCTTGCTCCCGGTGGGGTTTACCGTGCCGTCCCTGTTGCCAGCGACGCGGTGGGCTCTTACCCCACCCTTTCACCCTTACCTCGCGAGCGAGGCGGTTTGCTTTCTGTGGCACTTTCCCTGAGGTCGCCCCCGCCGGACGTTATCCGGCACCGTGTTTCCGTGGAGCCCGGACTTTCCTCACCCTACCGCCTTTCGGCATTGGTAAAGCGCGGCTGCCCGGCCAACTGGCACCGCGTCCTTAACCGAGCGGCCCGGCGATTGCCACCAAAAAGGAGTCTCCTCCAATGGCAGGACGCCGGATGGTGAACAATCAGCGGAAAGCGGGGCGGAAAACATCGCCATAGGCCGCTTCGTCGAGGGCGCCACCGTGAAGAAGCGCCGCGCCGAGCCGGCCGATCTCGTCCGAACTCTTGGCCGCGGTACCGCAGCCGCCGGTCATAACGGCGATCCGGTCGCTGGCAAAGCCGATCGCCGGATAGTTGTTCGGCGTGAACGAGGTGACGCAGGCGGCCATGCTGAGCGGCGCGCCGGCCAGATCCGGAACCAGCCCGTCGATGATTCGCTTGAGATGATCGCGCGTGCCGGCACGGCCGCCGCTGCGAAACCAGGCGCGAATGTCCGGCTCGGTTTCAAGCCGGAGATCGTCCGGATCGCCGCCGATCTTCAGATAGGTCTTGCCGTCCGGATAGCGCACGGGCGGAAGAAGATAGATATGGTCCCGCGGATCGTCGGGTTGGTGGATCAGCGACGGCATGCCGGCATAGCGGGAAAGCTCGGCCTCGGGGATCTCGAAGAAGGAGACGGTGCGCGCATAAACCGGTCTCGGCAAGAGATTCTCGGCAATGGAGAATCCGCCGGCGGCGACGAGCACCTTGTCGCCTCTCACTTCGCGTCCCTCCGCCGTCCGGACGAGGACGCTGCCGCCGGACTCCTGCGTGCTGACGACGGTATCAGTAATGACGGTCGCCCCTGCGCGGCGCGCCAGGACCGACTGCGCCTCGACCAGGCGTCGCGGATTGACGTAGCCGGCCTCGGCCGCCTCGAACACGCCTTCGCATCCGCTGCCGAAGGAGAAATAGGAAAACCGTTCGGCCAGTCGCCGGTCGTCGATCAATTCGACATCTGCCCCCACCCGTTCGGCCGCAGCGCAGATGTCGGCGACATAGGGATCACGGCCGCCACGCTCAGGCCCGACCATCAGGCAGCCCGTGGGGTGGAAGAACTCGATCCCGCTCTGCGCGGCGATCTCGCCGTAGCGGGCAATGGACCGCTTCGCCAGCAGCGCCCAGACCGGGTCCGGATCGATGGTGCGGGTGATGCGCGCCTCGTCGTAGTGACTGGCGAAAACGCCCTCGTGACGGGCGGCATCCTTGGGCTCATCCGGGCCGATCAGCGCGACCCCGTCGGTCTGTTCTGCCAAATGGCGGGCAGCGGCGGCCCCCATCATGCCACAGCCGATGATGATGTATTTGTAGCTTTCGCCCATTCCTGTCCCCTGTCGACGCGAATCCCGACAGCTTTTCCCGATCAGGGCTTTGCCGGCAAGTGCGGAATCGTCCCCACGAGAAGCCTGCCCGCAATTTCGTCGCCGGGATGGGCGGCCGCCATTCCCGGGTAGCGCCTGGGGCCGAGCGGCACTGCACCGCCTTGGACAGCCCTCCGAAACGGTCGGGCGAGATGGAAGAACGGCCGGGGTTATCGCACGCGCCTGGCCGGTCATACAGAGGCTTACGAAGCGATCAGCGCCAGCACCTTGCCGCAATAGCGCTTGGAGACCGGGTTCATCCGCTTGGCGCCGTGACCGGCATTGTATTTGAGGATGGTGGTGCAGGTCTGGCCGTCGCCCAGGTCGTGGGCCATCGAGAGGTACTTCATGCCGTAGCGGATGTTCGTCTCGGGATCGTACAGGCCCTTGGAAGAACCCGAATAGCCCATCATCCGTGCCGTGGCCGGCTT
>JAHRYZ010000250.1 GCA_020621905.1 Rhizobium sp. | reverse complement strand
TGCAAACAGGTGGTCCCAAGATGGTCCCGCTTAAATCTGCGGGAAGTCAGCATCAATAAGGCCGTTCGAATTCCTTAGTAAAATCATAATGTTGAATGGTGATCCCGACGCGATTCGAACGCGTGACCCCCAGATTAGGAATCTGGTGCTCTATCCTGCTGAGCTACGGGACCACTGTTTGAACTCCATACAAAAGCCGGACCTTGAAGCCAAGCGTTTTTGCGAGCGGGGCAAGCCGGAGCGTTGGCGCGTGCGGTTTGCCGTCGCGGCGGCCCCGGCGGGCGCGTCGCGCGGTCAGTCGGTCAGACGCTGTTCGGCAAGGCGGACCCAGTAGGAAATGCCGTAGGGCAGGACTTCGTCGTTGAAGTCGTAGGCCGGGTTGTGCAGGCCGGGCGTGTCGCCGTGGCCGATCATGATATAGGCGCCGGGACGGGCCTGCAGCATGAAGGCGAAGTCCTCGCCCGCCATGGACGGGTCGACCTCGGTGTCCACCTTGTCCCTGCCGGCGACATCCATGGCGGCGCGCGCGGCATGGTCGGTCTCGGCCGGATGATTGACCGTGACCGGGCAGGCGCGCTCGTAGACCACTTCGGCTTCCGCGCCGTTGGCGCCGGCGATGCCGCGGGCGATCTCGCGGATGCGGGATTCGGCGAGGTCGCGGACCGCCTCGTCGAGCGAACGCACGGTGCCAGAGAGGGCTGCTTCTTCCGGGATGATGTTGTGGGTCGTTCCGGCATGGAAGCGGGTGACCGAGACCACCACCGAACGCAACGGATTGGCGTTGCGTGCGGCGATCAACTGCAGATTGGTGACGATCTGGGCGCCGATGGCGATCGGATCGACGGCCTTGTGCGGCTCCGCCGCGTGGCTGCCGCGACCCTTGACGGTGATGAAGAACTTGTCGGGCGCGGCCATGATGCCGCCCTTGCGGATCGCGAAGGTGCCGACGGGCTGACCCGGCATATTGTGCATGCCGTAGACTTCCTCGATGGCGAAGCGCTCCATCAGGCCGTCCTGGACCATGGCGAGCGCCCCTGCACCCCCTTCTTCCGCCGGTTGGACGATCACCACGACGCGGCCGTTGAAATTGCGCGTTTCGGCCAGGTGCCTGGCCGCCCCCCGCAGCATGGCGGTATGACCGTCGTGGCCGCAGGCATGCATCCGCCCCGAAACCTTCGACGCCCAGGGTTTGCCGCTGATCTCTTCGAGCGGCAGCGCGTCCATGTCGGCCCGCAGGCCGATCGCACGCGTGCTCGTGCCCCGTCCCTTGATCACGCCCACCACCCCGGTCCGGCCTATCCCGGTCACGATTTCGTCAACGCCGAACTCGGCGAGCTTGGCCGCGACGAAGGCCGCGGTGTTCTCGACGTCGTAGAGAATCTCGGGATTGGCGTGGAGATGGCGGCGCCATTCGCTGACCTCCGCCTGGAGTTCGGCGGCGCGGTTCAATATCGGCATGTTACTTCCTGCTCGTCTATTTCAGCTGTCGCGTAAAGGGCGGCGCAGAATGTGCGCCTTGAGATTGACGTATTCAATGGCTCTTGCCATTGCTTTCAGTCATAGGTCAATTATCTGGCCTTTGCGAGACAGATCCGCATCGAAGAGGTTTCATCGTGTCGTCGAACCATACAGCCAAGTCGCCGAGCGCGCGCATCACTCGCCGTTTCGTGGCGATGGCCTGCGCAATCGTTGCTTGCCTGCCGACCGTGGCGCTGGCCAATCCGCAGATCGTCGTCGACGTCAACAGCGGCCAGGTCATCGCCCACGAGGATGCCTTCCGCAAGTGGTATCCGGCTTCGCTCACCAAGCTGATGACCGCCTATACCACCTTCAAGGCGATCCGGTCCGGCGAGCTGTCGCTGGAAAGCATCGTGGTGATGAGCGAGAAGGCCGCGGCCCAGCCGGCGAGCAAGATGTACTACAAGCCGGGCTCGAAGCTGACACTGGACAGCGCGCTGAAGATCCTGATTGTCAAGTCGGCGAACGACGTGGCCGTCGCGATCGGCGAACGGGTCGGCGGCACGCTCGACAATTTCGTCGCCCGGATGAATGCCGATGCGCAGAGCCTCGGCATGACCTCGTCCCGTTTCGTCAATCCGAACGGCCTGCCTGGCAAGGGGCAGTACACGACGGCGCGCGACCTCGCCGTTCTGGCGGTGGCGCTGCGACGCGACTTTCCCGAATATGCCGGCTATTTCGCTCTCGAGGGCATCAATACCGGCAAGAAGGAATATCCCAATTACAACCTGCTGATCGGCCGTTTCGACGGGGCCGATGGCATGAAGACCGGCTATATCTGTGCCTCCGGCTTCAACCAGGTGTCTTCGGCCACCCGCAACGGCCGCACGGTGGTGTCCGTCGTGCTCGGTGCCGATAGCCTAGGCGCCCGGGCCGACATCTCGGCCGAGCTGTTGCAGAGGGCCTTGACCACGCGCGGCCCCGGCCTGCGGCTGGAGAGCCTCGCACCTTATGGCGCCGGGCGCGACACGGTGGCCGACATCAGCGCGGAAGTGTGCAATCCGCAGGCGCGAAAGGTACGCAGTGAAGGTCGCGACGAGGCGGGTCGGATGAAGCTTCTGTCGCCCTATATCCATGAAATGGGCCGGCCGCCGCGCACGGTCTTTGCCGGTCTGATCCCGGGAAGCGAACCGCCGGCGAAGAAGCCGGAGACTGCCGGGGCCAACGAGATCGCCAACGTGCCGATCCCGAAGCCCCGCCCCACCTTCTGATCCTGGAGTAAGTCATGTCTGGAGCCAGCGGCCGGATCCCCGTGTCGATCATCACCGGTTTTCTCGGGGCAGGAAAGTCGACGCTGCTCAACCGCATCCTCAAGGATCCGGCCATGCACGATGCCGCGGTCATCATCAACGAGTTCGGCGAGGTCGGCATCGACCATATGCTGGTCGAGGCGTCGAACGATTCCGTTATCGAGCTCTCCGATGGCTGCCTGTGCTGCACGGTGCGCGGCGAACTGGTGGATACGCTCGCCGAACTGATCGACGGCATGCAGACGGGCAAGATCAAGCCGCTGTCGCGCATCGTCATCGAAACGACGGGCCTTGCCGATCCGGCGCCGGTCATGCAGTCGGTGATGGGCCATCCGGCGATCGCCCAGCATTTCGATCTCGACGGCGTCATCACCGTGGTCGACCTGGTGCACGGCCTGTCGACGCTCGACACCTATCCCGAGGCGGTACGCCAGGTGGCGGTGGCCGACCGGCTGATCCTGACCAAGGCTGGCCTTGCCGAGCCGCGCGCCAGAACCGCACTCGTCGAGCGGCTGCGTTTAGTCAATCCGCGCGCCGAACTGACCGACGGCGACACACCCGAAGCCGGCAGCGCCGCCATTCTCGCCAACGGCCTCTACGATCCGACGAGCAAGATCCCCGATGTCAATCGCTGGCTGAAGGACGAGGCGCCGGCGGACGAGCAGGGGCATTCGCATCATGATCATGACCATGACCATGATCACGATTACTGCGAGATTTGCGAACACGACGGTCACGACCATGGCCATGCGCACCATCGGCACGACCACCACCATCATGACGTCCATCGTCATGACGACCGGATCCGCTCCTATTCGATCGTGCACGACCAGCCGATCGATCCCCTGGCGCTGGAAATGTTCATCGACATCCTGCGCTCCAGCCAGGGCGAGAAGCTCCTGCGCATGAAGGCCGTCGTGGCGCTCACCGACCGGCCCGACCGGCCGCTGGTGCTGCACGGGGTCCAGTCGATCTTCCATCCGCCGGTTCGCCTCGCAGCCTGGCCGGACCCCGCCGATCGCCGCACCCGGCTGGTGCTGATCACCCGCGATCTGGACGAAAGCTATGTGCGCGAACTGTTCGACGCCTTTACCGGACGGCCGCAGATCGACCGGCCCGACCGCGCGGCGCTCGAGGACAATCCGCTCGCCATTCCCGGGATGAAGATGTGAGGACGAAGGTCGGGGCGTTCAGCCCTTGCGGATGCGGAAGCGATGGCCGTTGTCGAGCGTCGTCGTCTCCAGCAGCTCGTGGCCGTCCTCGGTGCAGAAATGCGGAACGTCGATCACAGCCAGAGGGTCGGTCGTCTCTATGCTCAGTTCCTCGCCGCGCTGCATCGAGTTCAGCCGGCGGCGGGTCTTCAGCACCGGCAAGGGGCATTTCAGCCCCTTGAGGTCGTAGAGCGCGTCGCCGCTCATTGTTTCTGCCAGAATTTCCAGAACGGCTTCTTGTCGGCTTCGGCCGTCTGTACCGGTGCGGGCGCAGCCATCGGATTGGGCTGCGGCACGGGAACATTGGCGGCCTGGCCGGCGGCCGCGGTCGGCGCGGTGCCAGGAACTGCCGTAGGTGCCGTCGCGGCAGTCGTGGCGGACTGACCGGCAGGCGCGACGGTGGGTGTCGCCACGGGCGTGGACTGGTTGGCCGGGGGAGGGGCCAGGCGTGCGATGGCGGCCGGTGCCGTCGCTGCCGGGGTCGGGTTCGCCGGGTCCGCCACCTCGTCGATCTTCAAGAGCTTGCCGGCCTTCAGGGCCGAGCCCGTCGGGGCATAGGCCAGATCGTGGCCCTTGCGCTGGTCGGCGACGATCGCCTTGCGCTCCGCCTCGGTCGGATCATACCAGACCTTGCCGTCGAACTTCCTGAGTGCCTTGGCGTAGTCCTTGGAATAGGTGGCATTGTAGGAGGCCAGCGCCATCTGCAGGGCGGGCGGTGTCGTCATTGCCGGGCAGGTGCCCGTCGGGCTCAGGCTCTTGCCGTCGGCGACCTGCTGATTGAAGACATATTTCTTTTCGCAGATACCCACTTCGGGCGGCCGCTTGGTCACTTCGAAATTGTCGTAGCCGACCTTCAGCATCTGCCAGAAGGAAAAATGCGGGCTGTGCTGGTGGCGCGCCATGTTCTCCGCGGTCATGCGAAAGGGGAAGGCCTGTAGCTGGATGGTCTCCTGGCCGCCCTTGAAGGCGTCGCGGGCAAAGGCATAGATTTCCAGGATCTGCGCATCGGTCATCGAATAGCAGCCGGATGACGAGCAGGCGCCGTGGATCATCAGGTTGGTGCCGTTGCGGCCGTTCGCCTGGTCGAAGCGGTTCGGATAGCCGGTGTTGATCGCGAGGAAATACTTCGAATTCGGGTTCAGGTGGTGGGGCGACAGGGGATAGAAGCCCTCCGGCGCCTGGCGGTCGCCTTCCTTCACCTTGGGTCCGAGCCGGCCGGACCAGGCACAGATCTGGTATTCCTTGATCTTGTCGAAACGATTGTTGGTCTTCGCCTTCCAGATCTCCAGCACGCCCTCTTCCTTGAAGATGCGGATGGCGATCGGTGAGGTGCGCTCCATGCCCTTGGCCTTCATGTCGGCCAGGATGCTCGACGGCAGCGGATGTTCGACCTTGTTCGACACCGATGCCGGATCGAAGCTGTCGAGCGTGTCGTTACAGCCGGCAAGAGCGGCAGCCGCGAGGGTCAGGGCGAGGGCGGTCGATTTCCAGCGCATTGCGAAAGGCTCATCTCGAACAGGGCAAAACTGCTTTCGTCAGAAAGCGGACCTTTCTAATCTATGACCACAGTCTTCACAAATCATAAACCAAGGGCGCATTTCAAACCGAACGGATTCGCGCCATAGCCTGTGAAAACAGCAGCATTGTGACGGGCGCCGGCGCCCGCCTCAGAGATTGCGGCCGATATTGAGGAACTTCTGCCGCCGCTCCGAGCGCAACTGGTCGCCCGGGCGGGGCGAAAGCTCCGCGAGCGTCGTGGCAATCACGTCGCCCGTGGTCTTGATCACGGCCTGCGGATCGCGATGCGCGCCCCCGACGGGCTCGGGAATGATGCCATCGATGACACCGAGACCCTTCAGGTCCTCGGCGGTGATCTTCATGTTGGTCGCGGCTTCCTTGGCGCGGGTGGAATCGCGCCAGAGGATGGATGCGGCGCCTTCCGGCGAGATGACCGAATAGATGGCGTGTTCC
>JAHRYZ010000249.1 GCA_020621905.1 Rhizobium sp. | reverse complement strand
ACCCCCGCAGGGCGAGACGGCCGCCAACCCGCTGGTCGGCGACGGCATCCGCTTCGTCGTCGGCCCGGTCACCTCCGGCGTCGCCATCCCGGCCTCCGACGTGCTCGCGGAAAACGGCGTGCTGATGGTCACGCCGACCGCGACCGCCCCGGATCTTACCAATCGCGGCCTGACCACGGTGCTGCGCACCTGCGGCCGTGACGACCAGCAGGCAGAAGTCGCCGCCAAATATGTCCTCGCCAACCTCAAGGACAAGAAGATCGGCATCATCAACGACAAGGGCCAATACGGCAAAGGCCTCGCCGACGCCTTCAAGAAGACACTGAACGAAGGCGGCGTGACCGAAGTCTTCAACGACGCGCTCACCCCCGGCGACAAGGACTTCAGCGCGCTGACGACCCGCCTCAAGTCGGAGGCCGTCGAAGTGATCTACTTCGGCGGCTATCACCCCGAAGGCGGCCTGCTCGCCCGCCAGCTCGCCGACCTCGGCGTCAAGGCGACGATCATCGGCGGTGACGGCCTGTCGAACAGCGAATTCGCCTCGATCGGCGGGGATTCCGCCAACGGCGCGATCTTCACCAACGCCTCCGACGCGTTGAAGAATCCCGATTCCAAGGCTGCAGCCGACGCGCTCGCCGCCCGCAATATCCCGGCCGAAGCCTTCACGCTCAACGCCTATGCCGCCGTCGAGGTGCTGAAGGCCGGTATCGAGAAGGCCGGCAGCGCCGAAGACGCCGCAGCCGTCGCCGAGGCCCTGAAGACCGGTGAGCCGATCGCCACCGCCATCGGCAAGGTCACCTACGGCGAGACCGGCGACCTCACCTCGCAGACCTTCTCGCTGTTCAAGTGGGACGCCGGCAAGATCGTCGCCGTCGAGTAAGGCGCCCAGCGGCCGGCTCAAGTGCAAGACGAAACAGTGGGGCGGCCGGCGACGGCCGCCTTTTCCCGTCGGCGGAAAACACGGGGCCTCCTGCAGAAACGACCGCCCCCGCCCCCTGGCGCCCCGGGCGCAGGTTCACTCCGGAATCATTCCGGCCGTCAGGTTCACATAGGCTGCCGTCATCGCACGCGCCTTATCCGACATCAGGAAGACGGCTGTCTGGGCAACATCCTGCAGGGTCGGCAGCTGTTCCAGCATAGTCGTCCCCGCCGCTGCGATCAGCCATTCATCCACCGTGAGGCCCATCGCCGCCGCTTTCGGCGCAAACAACTCGGCCGTGTAGGAACCGGCTTTCGGCGCATCCGCCAGCGCGTGCGGACCGAGACAGACGGCGCGGATGTTGCGTGGCCCAAGCTCGGCGGCGAGCACGCGGGTAAAGGCTTCGACGCCGGCGGAGGCGACGCTGTTGCCGAGATGTCCCGGCGCGGCCGACCGTCCGGCAGGTGTCGTCAAGGTGAGCACGAGCCCCCGCCGATCCTTGCCCATGTGTCGTACTGCGGCCTTGCTGGTGTTGAACAGAGAGGTCAGAAACCGATCGACCGGCAGCATGAAGTCCTCAAGATCGAGCGTGTCGATGAACGAGCCCTGGTCGTGCAGAGAGCTTGTGGCATCCATGACCACATCGATCTCGTCGAGCCGAGCCGCAATGCCGTCGACGGTGCGGGTGACCAGGTCGGGCTCCAGCGTGTCGACGAGGAAGGTCTCAAGAGCCCCGGGGCCGATTTCAAGCGCGCCAGCCGCGGCTACGAGCCGTTGCGCGTCCCGCGCGCCGATGAAGACGCGGGCGCCCTCCGCCAGACAGGCGCCGGCCACCGCGGAGCCGATCGCCCCCGAACCGCCAAAGATGAGGATATTCTTGTTGGACAGAAGCATGATGATCTCCATCGCTGTCGTGAAGTCCGGGCACGAGCATGCCCAAACGCACGGGTTCACGGAATTCATTCACCCTTATGGTTGAATGTATATTCAGTAGCTCCGCCGCAAAGAATAGTCAACCATTTGGTTTAATGAATTGCCGACCGCGCTGACGGCGATCGCCGAAGTGAACCCAGGCAGCCTCACCCCACATCGAGACCGCCGCGGCATGGCGGTGCATGCCGACCCACAACGACGCGGATCCGGCACCGCCCTCCGGTGGCCCCCGCGGCCGTGGACGCTGTGCCGTTCGGGTCGGTGTTGAGGCCGAAGCAACGAGGCGGCATTTCCCTCGCACCGCGCAGCCGCTACAGTCGGGCAACAACGGAATCGGAGAGACCCATGACTGATCTGGACCGCCGCATCGACCAGGGCGTGGGCCGCACCCCCGCCGACATCGTGCTGAAGGGGGGAAGGTTCTTCGATCTCGTCACCGGCGAGCTCGTCTCGTCGGACATCGCCATCTGCGGCGACACCATCGTCGGCACCGGCGAAAGCTATGAGGGCCGCGAGGAAATCGACATTTCCGGCAGGATCGTCGTCCCCGGCTTCATCGACACCCATCTGCACATCGAGTCGTCCCTCGTCACGCCGCACGAGTTTGACCGCTGCGTCCTGCCCTATGGCGTGACGACCGTGATCTGCGACCCGCACGAGATCGCCAACGTGCTGGGCACGGAAGGCATCCGGTTCTTCCTCGAGAGTTCCGAACGCACGATCATGGACATCCGCGTCCAGCTCTCCTCCTGCGTGCCGGCCACCCATCTGGAGACTTCCGGCGCCGACCTGCCCATTGAGGCGCTCTTGCCCTTCCGCCACCATCCCAAGGTGATCGGGCTTGCCGAATTCATGAATTTCCCCGGCGTGATCCACAAGGATCCGATCTGCATCGCCAAGCTCGAAGCCTTCCAGGACGGCCATATCGACGGCCATTCGCCGCTTCTGTCCGGCCGCGACCTCAACGGCTATCTCTCCGCCCGCATCCGCACCGACCACGAATGCACCAATGTGCCGGAAGCCATGGAGAAGATCCGCAAGGGCATGCACATCCTGGTGCGCGAGGGCTCGGTGTCAAAGGACCTGCACGCCCTGATGCCGATCCTCACCGAACGGCTCTCGCCCTTCCTCGCGCTCTGCACCGACGACCGCAATCCGCTCGACATCGCCGAGGAAGGCCATCTCGACTACATGATCCGCACCGCCATCGCCCATGGCGTCGACCCGCTCGCCGTCTACCGCGCCGCCTCGATCTCGGCGGCCCGCGCCTTCGGCCTGCGTGACCGGGGCCTTGTCGCTCCCGGCTGGCGCGCCGACCTCGTGGTGATCGACAGCCTCGAAAGCTGCAAGGCCGAGATGGTCTTTGCCGCCGGCCGCCGCGTCACCGATGCCCTGTTCGCCACCCGCGAGGCGGTCGCCCCTGTCGGGCTCGACAGCGTCAAGGCCTGCATCGTCAAGGCCGCCGATTTCGGTGTGCCGGTCACCGAGGGCGAGACCCCGGTCGGGCGTGCTGCCCGGCAAGATCATCACCGAATCTGCCGCGCCGGCTGCCCTCGAGCAACAACCAGACCACCGTCGATCTCGACCGAACATCATCAAGGTCGCCGTCATCGAGCGCCATGGCAAGAACGGCAACCATGCCAACGGCTTCGTGCAAGGCTTCGGGCTGAAGAAGGGCGCCATCGCCTCGACCGTCGGCCATGACAGCCACAATATCTGCGTGGTCGGCGTCTCCGAGGACGACATGGCGATGGCCGCCAACCGCCTGGACGAGATTAAGGGCGGCTTCGTCGTCGTCGAGGACGGCAAGGTCACCGGCGAGATCGCCCTTCCCGTCGCCGGCCTGATGAGCCTCGAACCCTTCGAGACCGTGCGCGACACGCTCCATCACTTGAGAAAGGCCGCCTATGCCCTTGGAACGACTCTGCAAGAGCCCTTCCTCCAGGTCGCCTTCCTGCCCCTGCCGGTCATCCCGCACCTGAAGATCTCCGACAGGGGCATGGTCGACGTCGACAAGTTCTGCCTGATCGGGTGAGCGCTTGGCAGTGAGCGCCACACGCACTATCTTGGCCGGGATGGAGACGGACATGACGAAACTGGAACAGATCGAAAAGATCGTCCGCGACCTGCCGCCGGAGGAGTTCGATGGCTTCGCCCGCTGGTGCGAGGAACTGAGCGCCGACCGCGGGGACCGGCGCATCGAGAACGATTCGACAAGCGGCAGACTGGACGCCCTCGCCGATGCCGCTCTCGCGGCCTTCCGCAAAGGGGCCAGCAGGCCGCTGTGAACCATCACGCCACCGCCGGTTCTGGGCCTGCTACGACGCACTGCCGGAAACCATACGGCGGCTGGCCGACAGGAACTTCGAGAGGCTGAAGGCGGATCCCCATCATCCCTCGTTGCATTTCAAGCAGATTGGCAAACTGTGGTCCGCCCGCGTCGGGATCGCCTATCGGGCACTGGCTGTCCTGACCGGCGACGACGTCGTATGGTTCCGGATCGGTTCTCATGCCGACTATGACAGGTTGACGGGCTAGAACAGGGTCGTCCGACCGGGTCAGCATGGTCGGCTCTCCGAGGATGACTTGACGATCGCTCCCAACCGCCTGATCGGGAGAGTGCTTGTGGAAAACGGAGAGCTGTACTATATTCGGTACAACTCAGGAGGTCGGTGATGGATACGATATTCTTCTCGAAAGCCCGGGCGGAGCTTGCCGGACTGCTCGACAAGGTGAACGAGGATGCGGCCGCGGTGGAAATCGTCCGGCGCGACAAGCCGTCGGCGATTCTGATTGGCAAGGAAGAATACGAGGGCATGATGGAAACCATTCACCTTCTGTCGTCCCCGGCCAACGCCGCGCGTCTGCTCAAGGCGAAGTCAGAGATCGAGGCGGGGCAGTTCACCGTTCGCGACATTCCGCTCGAGCGCAAGGCCTGAACCGTGCAGCTCGCGTTCACTGAGGACGCGTGGGCGGACTATCTGTATTGGCAGGAAACCGACCGCAAGACGCTGGCGCGCATCAACGACCTTCTTCGCGATACGCTGAGGAACCCGTTCTCGGGCATCGGCAAGCCTGAACCGCTGAAAGGAAGTCTCAAAGGCTTCTGGTCGCGCAGGATCAACCAGGAACACCGCCTGGTCTATCGGGTCACGGAGCGCGATGCCGATCAGGTGCTGGTCGTCGCCCAGTGCCGCTATCACTATTAGGAAACACGATGTCTCCCCAGCCGGCCGCACCATCCCTCCTCCGCCAGCGCCTGTCCCGCCTCTATTTCGGCGAGGATGCTGCGGCGATCCGGTTCCAGTTCGCGCTGATGGTCATCGACCTCGCCATCATCGGCTTTTTCCTCGCCGGTCCCTACCTGCGCGACCGGCCGAGCTATCTGATCATCGACTACGTGATCGCCTTCTGGATCGCGGCCGAGCTGTTTGCCCAGTGGACCATTTCGTCCTCGACCCGGCGCATGTTCGCCAAGCCGATCACCTGGCTGGATCTCCTGGTGCTCTGCACCCTGCTCTTCCCGCAATGGCTGTTCAATTTCGGCTTCCTGCGCGTCGCCCGCATCTGGGCCGTGGCGCGGCGGCCGGTCTTCAAGCTGATGCTGCGGCGCCTCGGCCTGCGCGAGCAGGTCGACGTCGTGACCGCCTTCATCAACCTGTTCGTCTTCCTCTTCCTGGTGACGGGCTTCGTCTACACCTTCTTCTTCTACCGCGAAGACGCCGGCACGGGCTTCATCGACGCCTTCTATTTCACCGTGGCGACCGTCACGACCACCGGCTTCGGCGACATCACCCTGCCCGGCACGTTCGGCAAGCTCACCTCGATCGTCACCATGATCATCGGCATCTCGCTCTTCGTGCGCCTCGCCCAGGCGATCGTCAGGCCCTACAAGGTGTCCTTCCCCTGCCCCGAATGCGGGCTGCAGCGGCACGACGCGGATGCCGTCCACTGCAAGGCCTGCGGCCATATCCTCAACATCCCCGACGAGGGGCTTTGAGATCGAGCGGGCTCAGGCCACCGGCTTGCGGAAGTAGACGACGCGCTCGGTCTCGGCAAAGCCGAGCGCCTGATGCATCGCGTGCGAGACCCGGTTGTCGATCTCCGCGTC
>JAHRYZ010000248.1 GCA_020621905.1 Rhizobium sp. | reverse complement strand
TGGACCCGGTCCCATGGGTCGTCAGCGCCTCGCGGATCTGCCAGCCGACGGTGTAGACCGGGTTCAGGTGGCTGAGCGGATCCTGGAAGATCATCGCGATGCGGCGGCCGTTCACCGCGCGACGCTGATGCGCCGGCATGGTCAAAAGGTCGATGCCGTCGAGCAGGATCTCGCCGGAGCTGATACGGCCGGGTGGCATGTCGATCAGGTTCATAATTGCGGATGAGGAGACCGACTTGCCCGATCCGCTCTCGCCGAGGATGGCGAGCGTTTCGCCGCGATCCAGGTGATAGGAGATGTCGCGCACCGCTTTCACCACGCCCATGGCGGTGTGGAACTCGACCGAGAGATTGCGGACTTCCAGGAGATGGTCAGCCATTGTTTCGACCTTTCATTTCCAGGCGCCAGCGCTGAACGGGATCGAGCGCGATCCGCAGCCAGTTGGACAGCAGGTTGAGCGACATGGTGGTCAGGATGATGGCCAGGCCCGGCCAGAAGGACAGCCACCAGGCATTGGTGAGATATTGCCGCCCTTGCGATATCATCAGGCCCCAGGTGATTTCCGGCGGCTGGATGCCGATGCCGAGGAAGGAAAGCGCGCTTTCGGCGAGCATGACATAGGCGAAGTCGAGGGTTGCCAGCGTCGTCAGCGTCGGCAGCACGACCGGCAGGATGTGGCGGAAGACGATGCGCTTGCTGGAGGCGCCCATGACGCGGGCGGCCTGGATGAACATGCGTTCGCGGATCTCCAGCACCTCGGCGCGGGTCGTCCTTAGATAGACCGGAATGCGGGTGATCGAGAGCACCAGCATCAGGTTGATGATGGACGAGCCCAGCACATAGAGGACGATGACGGCGATCAGCAGCGAAGGAAAGGACATGATGACGTCGGCCAGGCGCATGATCACCTGGTTGACGCGCTTGGAGGAGAAGCCGGCGACGAGGCCCAGAACCGTGCCGACGACCGCGGAAATGGCGACAGCGCCCGCGGCGACCATCAGCGTGTTCTGGGTGGCGACGATGATGCGGGCAAGCAGGGGTCGACCAAGCGCATCCGCGCCCATCCACCAGACCCAGCCGCGCTCCCAGTCGAAGGGGGCGGCGTTGCGGCCGCGCAGGTTCTGCTTGGTGGCGAGATCGCCGAGCCAGTTCGGGCCGATGATCGCCAAGAGCAGGATCGCCACAAGGAAGACCGCAGCGCAGAGCGCGAACTTGTCGGCCCAAAGCATGCGGGCCAGGCGAACGATGAAGCGAGGCTCGTCGGTAATGGTCATATCTGTCGTCGGCAGGGTCACAATGGCCTCCTCAATGACGGATGCGCGGATCGAGCAGCGCATAGGCGAGGTCGATCAACAGGTTCATCAGGAAGATCGCCAGCGCCGTGACGAGAATGGCGGCCAGGACGACGTTGAAATCGCGCTGCAGGATGGAGTCGATCATCAGCTTGCCGACGCCGGGGAAACCGAAAATGGTCTCGACGATGACCGCGCCGTTCAGGAGGCTTGCTGCCTGGTCGCCGATCACGGTGATGACCGGCAGCATGGCATTGCGCAGCGCGTGGATGAAGATGATCGGGCCGGACCTGACGCCCTTGGCGCGGGCGGTCTTCACATAGGCCGACGACAGGGCGCTGATCATCGAGCCACGCACGACCTGGACGATGATGCCGAAGGGCCGCACGAAGAGGACGCAGATCGGCATGATCCAATGCTGCAGCGAACCCGTGCCTGATGTCGGCAGCCAGGCCAGATTGACCGAGAAGACCACGATCGCGACGATGGCGAGCCAGAAATCGGGAACGGAAGCGCCGATCAGCGAGACGATCGAGGACAGGCGGTCGAAGAAGCCGCCGGCGCGGAACGCGGCCAGCGAGCCGACGACGATGGCGGCACCGGTGACAAGCGCCATGGTGATGACGGCAAGCCACAGCGTCCAGACGAAGGCTTCGAGGACGACGTCGAGGGCGGGGCGCGCCTTGCGCAGGGATTCGCCGAAGTCGCCGGTGACGACATCGCCCACATAACGGCCGAACTGCACCAGAAGGGGATCGTTCAGGCCGTGAATCTCGCGGAACTGTGCCTTCAGTTCGGCAGACGCTTCGACGGGCAGGAACAGGGCGGCCGGGTCGCCAGTGAGGCGCGAGAGAAAGAAGACCATGACGATCAGCCCGACGAGTGAGATCAGACTGGCCACGGCGCGTTTTCGGATGAAGCTCAGCATGGCGCCCTCTATTGCATCGGGCGGCGGGATCATCCCGCCGCCTTGATTGCTTTTCTGACTGGCGATGCATGTGCCCGCCAGCACGGTTTACTTGATCGTGATCTCCGAAAGCTGGAGCATCGAGTTGGTCGCCATGGTGGGTTTGAATTCCAGGCGTTCGGAGACGCGCGAGAAGCCGACCATGTGGAAGAGCAGGACGTCGGCGACGACTTCGTCATGCAGGTAGGCGATCAGTTCCGACCAGAGCTTGGCGCGTTCGTCGCCGACCGCTGCCGAGGCACGCTTGATCAGGTCGTCGACCTTCGGATCCGAGAAGCCGGACTGGGTGCCTTCGGATGCGTATTTGAAGAACATCGAGAAGGATGGGTCGCCCTTGGAATTGTCGTGCATGGCGGCGACGATCTGCGGACCGCGACCTTCCTTGAACGGCTTCGAGTAGTAGCCTTCATGCTCGGCCACATCAACGAACTTCAGCTCGATCTTGAAGCCGACTTCCTGCAGCTGGGCCTGGATGGCCTCCATGATCTCGGCGACGTTCGGGAAGTTCGCCGAGCGGGCGATGATGGTGATCGGCGTGTCGACCTTGACGCCGTCGGCCTTGGCTTCTTCGAGAAGTTTCTTTGCGCCCTCGACATCAAAGGCAGGAACCTTGACGTCCGGGTTCCAGCCGAGCGTCGGCGGCGGCACGATCGCCGTGGCGAGCAGGGCGCTTTCCGGAACCAGCGTGCCGAGGAAGGCCTGACGATCGATCGCCATGTTGAGGGCGCGTCGAACGCGAATGTCGCCCAGCGGCTCGATGTTGTGATCGATGCGCAGATAGACAGTCTCGCTATCGAGATAGGAGAAATCGGTGGCGGGGTTGGTCGCGTCGAGCTGCGAGATCGACGGCGAAAGGTCGGCCTCGCCTGCCTGGACCATGGCGGCGCGGACGGCCGGATCGGCGCGGAACAGATAGGTCGCTTCGGTGACCTGCGGCTTCTCGCCCCAATAGTCGGCGCGGCCCGTCAGGACGATCTGCTGGCCCGGCGTCCAGTTGGTGAGCTTGTAGGGGCCGGTGCCGACCGGCTCACGCACGAATTCGAGCGACGTTTCTTCCGGCACAATGGTGACGAGGGACATCAGCAGCGGCAGGATCGGCTGGACCGGATCGGCCTTGAAGTCGACGGTTTGGTCGTCGACGATTTCGGCGGAGATGGTCATGCCGCCGAAATAGCGCCGCGACTCGCAGGCATTCTTGTCGCTCATGATGCGGTCGAAGCTGTGCTTCACGTCCTTCGCATCAAAACCCGAGCCATCCGAGAAGGTGACGCCCTGGCGAAGGTGGAAGCGCCAGCTGCCGTCGGCGTTCTGTTCCCACTTCTCGGCAAGGCGCGGCATCAGGCCCTTGTTGTTGCGCACGTCCAGCTCGGTCAGCGTTTCGCTGACGTTCTGCATGATGACGCGACCGATATTGGATCGGGTCGCCATGCATGGTTCCAGCAGATCGGCTTCTTCCGCCAGGACGATTTTTATCGGACCCGATCCGGCATAGGCCGGCGACAGGGCCGAGCCCAGCATCAGGGCGCTCAAGATCAGTGTGTTTCTCATTGCATTCTCCTCCCTAGTAATCTCGTTCAGTTCGATGTGGATTGACAGCGCGTGTCGTTCGGGTCGCGAGGGGTCACCGTATTTGCGGTCACCATGGTCACTGTGCAGTCCGCCGATGGCGAAGTCGCCGCCGCGTTCCGGCGCCTCCGGACGTCCTGCATGAGATCCTCCCTCCCTGGCGTCCTCTTGCCGTGTGGTAAAACCATCCAACTTTCGCTCGACTTTGTCAATTTATTTTCTGATGTAAAATCTTTATGGAGTTTTACGGGAAATAAAACTGTTTAAAATCAGCGATATAAGCTAAGTGATGTTGATTGTATTGAATTTTGATAACATCAAAAAACTTGACAACTTTGTCTGTTTGGTGATTTTCGATGACTGACGAGGAGGATCCCATGCATCCCGATGATATTGCCTGCAACATGAACGGCGTGCTCCGCACCGTGTCCCAGGGACGCGATGAAGCGCTGCTGCCTTCGCCCATGGTGCAGAACCATGCCGCCTTCCTGCATCTCTTCGAAGACGGCGCGCTTGCCTGCGCCTGGTTCGGTGGCACGCTCGAAGGCAAGTCCGACATCTCGATCTTCGCCTCGGTGCTGCCGAAGGGCGCACCGGCCTGGGGGGCTCCCCAGCAGTTGAGCTTCGACGCTTTGCATTCCGAGCAGAACCCGGTGCTGTTCAAGGCACCGGATGGCATATTGTGGCTTTTCCACACCTCCCAGCCGTCCGGCAATCAGGACGAATGCCGAATCCGCATGGCCGAGATCCGGCGCGATGGCGCCGATCCGACGAAGCTCATCGCGGAAGAGGGGCGCTATCTCGACCTGCCGCGCGGCTGTTTCGTCCGTGCGCCCTTGGTGGTGCGTGACGATGGCGCCTGGCTGCTGCCGATCTTTCGCTGTGTGCAGCGTCCGGGCCAGAAATGGAACGGCAGCCACGACACGGCAGCCGTGGGTGTGTCCGAGGATGGCGGCAAGACGTGGCGGTTGGACGAGCTCGAGCAGTCGACCGGCTGCGTGCACATGTCGCCCGCCCTGCTGCACGGCGAGCATTTTGCGGCGTTCTTCCGGCGGCGGCAGGCAGACTTCGTCTATCGGACGGAAAGCGTGGACGGTGGGCGCAGTTGGTCGGTGCCGCAGGCGACCGACGTTCCCAACAACAACTCGTCGATCGCCGTGACACGCCTGCGCGACGGGCGGCTGGCGATGATCTGCAATCCGGTGAATGCGGCCCTGTCGCCCGACCGGCGCGCCTCACTCTACGACGAACTCGGAGAGGACGACGGGCGGCCCGATGCCGATCCGGAGGGCGGCTGCGTGCCCGTCTGGGGCGTGCCGCGCGCGCCGGTCACGGTTTGTCTCTCCCAGGATGGCGGCAAGACCTTTCCGGTCCGGGTGCTGGTCGAGGACGGACCGGGTACCTGCCTATCGAACGATTCGACCGATGGTCGCAACAAGGAGATGTCCTATCCGTGGTTGCTGGAAGAGCCGGACGGAACCATGCATCTCGCCTATACCTATCATCGGCGCGCGATCAAATATGTCCGCCTGGCCCCGGGCTGGGACAGGGCGGCAGGACGGAGTGAGACATGAGCACCATCATCGGCATTACCATGGGCGACCCGTGTGGCGTGGGCCCGGAGATTTCCATCCGTGCGCTGGCGGAAATGCCCGAGGCGGATCGCGCGCAGACGCGCATCTACGGCAACCTGGCGACGCTCGAGGCGGCGCGTGAGGCCCTTGGGGTCGACATCGACCTCAAGCCCCATGTGGTGGATTTGCCGGTCGAGGGCGCACCGCTGCCATGGGGGCAGCTTAGCCCCGTCGCCGGCGATGCGGCCTTCCGCTTCATCGAGAAGGCGGTACGCGACGCCGAGGCGGGCGAGATTGGCTGCATCGTGACTGCGCCGATCAACAAGGAGGCGTTGAACCTCGCCGGCCACCATTATGATGGTCACACCGGCATGCTGCGCAGCCTGACGGGCTCGAAGGCGGCCTACATGCTGCTCGCCTCCGAACGGCTCAAGGTCATCCATGTCTCGACCCATGTGTCGCTGCAGGACGCGATCCGGCGGGCGACCACCGCGCGGGTGCTGGCGACGATCCGTGCCGGCAACGTGGGCCAGGTCGGCCTCTGGGCTGGCGATACGAGCTCGGTTCTCG
>JAHRYZ010000247.1 GCA_020621905.1 Rhizobium sp. | reverse complement strand
TCGATGAGAAGCACCAAGACATCGGCGCGCCCCCTACTGATCGGATTTGGAATGGGCGATCCCGTTTCCGGGCGCGTCATCAGGCCGAGCGATGGATATCCGCCTTTCAATATCGAGCGGCTGGGCAGCGGCGAGACGGCGGCGGAGCGCTTGCGAATCACCCTGGCGGTCGCCGGCTTCGGCGAAGACGAACTGGAGGTCCTCGTCGAGGCCGACCAGCTTGTGATCCGCGGGCGCCAGGCCGAGCGCGACGAGCCTAACTATCTCTTCCGCGGCATCGCTGCCCGCCAGTTTCAGCGTGTATTCCTGCTCGAGAGCGGCATGGACGTGCTCAGCGCGACGCTGCGCCATGGCCTTCTGTCGATCGATCTCGTGCGCCCCCAATCGGCACAGATGGTGCGAAAAATTAACATTTCCGCTGCACAGTAGGGTTAACGGCATGATCGTGCCGTGGCTCCCTCAGTGGCGGAGGATCGGAATGTTGATGAGAGAAGTAAACGGGCGCCTGACCCAATCCGAACTGGCGCATCTCGGCGCCGGCGAAGTCGGCTATATCCGCAAGATGCGCTCGGAAGAAGTATCCCGCTGCTTTCCCGAGGCGCCGGATATCGACCCCAGCCTCGATCTCTGGGCGCTGTTCGGCGCGGACGGCACGCCGATCCTGCTGACCGACAACCGGTCCAGCACCTTCTACAAGGCGGCCGAGGACGACCTCAAGACGGTCAGCCTTCACTGACCGTTTCCGTCAGATCCTGCGGAATGTGAGATAGGCGGAGGCGCGGCCTTCGCGCTTCGCCTTGGCTTCGTAGCGCGTACCCGGCCATCCGGAAAACGGGGTGAGCCAGTCGGAAGCGTTGCGCGCCGTCCAATCGAAGCCGCCATGCTGCCGGCAATGCTGCAGCGTCCAGTTCAGATAGGTGTCGATGTCCGAGGCGAAGCAGAACAGCCCGCCCGGCTTCAGCACGCGGTGGAAGCGGTCGAGATTGACCTGCGAGACGAAGCGTCGTTTCCAGTGCTTCTTCTTCGGCCAGGGATCGGGATAGAGCAGCTCGATCTGATCGACCGACCCCTCCGGCAGCCAGTCGAGCAACTGGGTCGCATCGTCGTCATGAACACGGATGTTCCTCAGCCCCTCGGCCTCGACCACGGCCAGGAGCTTGGCCATGGAATTGACGAAAGGCTCGACGCCGATGAAGCCGGTGTCGGGATTGGTGCGGGCGCGGTGGACGAGATGCTCACCGCCGCCGAAGCCGATCTCGAGGCGGACCTTGTCCACGGGGTGCGGAAAGAGGGCCTTGATGTCGACCGGCGGCTCGGACGCCAGGTCGATCTTCAGCTCCGGCAGGAGGGTTTCCATTCGCTCGACCTGCTGGTCGCGCAAGGGCTTTCCCTTGCGTCGACCGAAGAAGGCTTCGGTCGACCGTGTCCTGCGTTCCGCTTCCGTCATTTCGCCTTAAGCCTTGAGAGCATCCTTGAGCGGCTTGACCAGATCGAGCTTCTCCCAGGAGAAGGAGCCGTCACGGCCAGCCTTGCGGCCGAAATGGCCGTAAGCCGACGTCTTAGCATAGATCGGCTTGTTCAGGTCAAGATGGCGGCGGATGCCCGAGGGGGACAGATCCATGACCTTGCGGATCGCAGCCTCGATCTCGTCCTCGGTCACCTTGCCGGTGCCGTGCAGGTCGACATAGATCGACAGCGGCTGGGCGATGCCGATCGCATAGGAGATCTGGATGGTGCAACGGTCGGCAAAGCCGGCGGCCACGACGTTCTTGGCGAGGTAGCGCGCGGCATAGGCAGCCGAACGGTCGACCTTGGTGGTGTCCTTACCGGAGAAGGCGCCGCCGCCATGCGGCGCCGCACCGCCATAGGTGTCGACGATGATCTTGCGGCCGGTCAGCCGGCATCGCCGTCAGTCCGCCGATGACGAACTGCCGGTCGGATTGACGTACCACTTGCAGTCGTCGGCGATCTTCAGGTCTCCGAAGCGCCTCGCGGATATGGGTTCCACGACCGTGCGGACTTGTTCGAATCCCAGCTGTCATCGAGATGCTGGGTGGACAGGACGATCGGTCACTTCGAAGGGCTTGCCGTCAACGTAGCGGACCGTCACCTGGCTCTTGGCGTCGGGGCCGAGCTTGGCAGCCTCGCCCTCGCCTTTCTTGCGGGCGGCGGCGAGCAGCTGGAGTATCCGGTGCGCGTAGTAGATCGGCGCCGGCATGAGATCGGGCGTCTCGCGGCAGGCATAGCCGAACATGATGCCCTGGTCGCCCGCGCCTTCGCTGTTGCTATGATCGGCGGCCTTGTCGACACCCTGGGCGATATGCGCCGACTGCGAATGCAGGAGCACGTCGATGCGCGCCGTCTTCCAGTGGAAGCCGTCCTGCTCGTAGCCGATGTCGCGGATCGCCTTGCGGGCGGCCGACTTGAACTTTGACGGGTTGATGACTTCGTTGCCGTTCTTGTCGAGCTTCATCAGGCTCGGCGGGAGGCGAACCTCGCCGGCGATGACAACGCGATTGGTCGTTGCCAGGGTTTCACAGGCAATACGCACGCCCCACGGGTCGACGCCGGTCTTGGCCGCTTCCCGGTATACCAGATCCACGATTTCATCGGAGATGCGGTCACAGACTTTATCCGGGTGACCTTCGGACACAGATTCACTGGTGAAAAGATAGTTCGCGCGCATTCGGGATTCCCCTCAAAGAACAGGCCTTGCTCTTGTTAGTCAGTTCACGCGCGAAAAACAAGCACACAACGACATAAATATATCTTTATGTCGGCATTTCGACACTCCGTAGACAGAAAAAAAGCGACCCAAAGGCCGCTCTCTTTCACGCCCGCCTGGCCCTAAGGTCAGTCAGCATCCGCTTCCGCGGCCAGTGCCTTGACGAGGTCGACCAGCTTGCGGCGAACCTTGGGATCGGCGATCTTGACGAAAGCGCGGTTCAGTTGCAGGCCTTCCGACGACGACAGGAAGTCGACGACGTAGTTGGAGCTGGACGCTTCGGCCATGCCGTTGGCACCCGACGACTGCTCGCCCGGCGCATCTTCGAAGAAGAAGGAAACCGGGACATTCAGAATGTTGGAAATGTTCTGAAGGCGGCTGGCCCCGACCCGGTTGGTACCTTTTTCGTATTTCTGGATTTGCTGGAAAGTGATCCCGAGGCTCTCGCCGAGCTTCTCCTGGCTCATGCCCAGCATGGTGCGGCGAAGACGAATCCGGCTGCCGACATGAATGTCGATCGGGTTCGGCTTCTTCTTATTCTCGATCATGTTGCGATCCTGACAAGTGTTGGCAATTCCACCATGACCCTCTGCGCCGAACGGACCATAACGTGGCGTTGCACACGCCATTCATGAACTTTGAGCATACGTACGGACCTATGGTTCAATCCACTATGCAATTTTAGGGGTTTTTGGTCAATTCTTCCTGAAAATAAAACCCATGCGTGAAATAACCGCAGCCAATGCGACGGCAAGCATAACCAACCAGAAGTTTAATTTGCGATCACTGTTGTTCCAATTTGAGACAGCAATGATACCGAAGGTTGCATCTTGCGCTCCTTTGGCATTCAGCGCCACCCCAGAAATAATATGCCCGCGGGGATCGACAACGGCCGAAATGCCGTTGTTGGCGCTCCGAACAAGCGTCAAACCGGCTTCCACGGCGCGTATCCGCGCCTGGAGAAAGTGCTGATAGGGCCCCGGCGTCGCGCCGAACCACGCGTCGTTCGTCAGGTTGACGATGGCGCCGGCCTTGCCTGCGGGGACGTCCACCTCGTCGGGAAAAATGATCTCGTAGCAGATCAGCGGATAGAGACCGATCCCGGACGGCAGGGTGAGAAGCGTGCGCTGCGAGGCCGGAGAGAAAATCGCCCGGCAGACTGATCAGATTGTCGAAGCCGATCCGGCGCAGGACCTCCTCATAGGGCACATATTCGCCGAACGGGGTCAGGTGCACCTTGTCGGAAGCGGAGAGGATCTGCCCCTTGTCGTCGATCACGTAGACCGAATTGTAGTAGCGCGGCGCCTGCCCCGCCCCCTGCTCCTCGGCTCGCACCGCGCCGGTCACGAGCACCTGGCCGTCCTTCAGCATGTCGGCGACCCGCGACAGGGCGTCGGGATGCTCGGTCAGGATGAACGGGATGGAGGTTTCCGGCAGACGATCAGTCCGGCTCCGGCGTGCCGGGTGCCACGGCTGCACCGACAGCGCGAGGTGCTGGTTGAACACGTCGATGCGATCGGCGTTCTCCAGCTTCTTGGCCTGGTCGATCACCGGCTGCACCAGCCGCACCGTCACACTGTTTGCGCCGAGCGGCAAAGGCTCCCGCAGCGTGAAGGCGCCGTAGCCCAGATGGGCGGCAAAGAGCAGCCCCGCCAGCGCGAGCCCCGGAACCAGCCCCTTTCGGGTACCGAGCAGAGCCGGCGCTGCGAAGACGAAGACGGCAAGCGTGCTGACGCCGAACAACCCGAGCGGAGCGGCCGACTGCATCATCAGCGGCATCGGCATCGCCGCATAGCCAATGGCATTCCAGGGGAACCCGGTCGCCACGAAGCTGCGCAGCCATTCGGCAAGGCCGAAGCCCGCCGCAAGCGCGGCGATCCGCCCCATGCCGTCCGACCAGACGAGTCGGGCAAGCATGGTCGCCAATCCGTAGAAGATCGCCAGCACCGCCGGCAGGCCGAGGACGGCCAGGGGCAGGGCCCAGGCGAATTCCTCGGCCTCGAACAGCAGCGCATTGCCGAGCCACCACAGCCCCGCGGTGAAATAGCCGAAGCCGAACAACCAGCCGGTGACAAAGGCGGAACGCACGCCGAAGGAATGGTTGCGGTCCGGGTTGCCGGAAATGCCGTCCAGCAGCCACACGAGAAGGGGGAAGGAGACGAACATCGCCGCGCAGAAGCCGAAGGGCGGCAGGGCGAGTGCGCCGAGCGCTCCGGCGAGAAACGCCAGAATTGCACGTTTCGCTCCCCCGAGCAGCATGATCCTCCCGGCCAGCCGTTCCATGCCTCGTCCCCTTCCATATCCGCGAATCGTTTCGTGCGCAGTGTTCCAAAAAACACCGGGCTTGTCGTGCGGATAGGGAAGGTAACGGCAGGGATCCGGGCGTCAGGTGCCGCTGTCTGCGTCCGTCGGAAGGGCCTCGTCCATGCCGGCCGTATCGGCCGCAGTCGTGGTCCGCGTCTTGCCCGACCGAACCGGCGCCTCGACTTCGAGACCCGTCGCCTGCCCGCCGGGCGCTTGCGCACGATGCGCACGCGCTTGATGCGACGGGGATCGGCGTCGAGAATGTGGAACTCGAAGCCCGGCAGGGCCTGGACGACCTCACCGCGCACGGGAATGCGTCCCAGCGCCGCGAAGATCAGGCCACCGAGCGTATCGACGTCGTCGAGTTGATCGCGAACGTCGAAATCGGAGCCGATCGCCGCGGCAATCTCTTCCAGTTCGATGCGCGCATCAGCCACCAGCACGTCATCCGACAGGCGGCTGAACATCGCCTCCTCATCGTCGTGCTCGTCCTCGATGTCGCCGACGACCATTTCGACGATGTCCTCATGGGAGACCAGTCCGTCGGTGCCGCCATATTCATCGATCACCAGGGCGATCTGGGTGCGGGCCGTCTGCATTCGGCTCAACAGGTCGGAGGCCAGCATGGACGGCGGAACGAAGAGGATCGAGCGGACGATGCCGCATTCCGCGACGGTCTTGGAAAGATCGACGCGCGCCAGGTCGAAATCCGTCTTGGCGGCGCGAGCGGGCTTTTCCGACTTTTCGGCTTTTTCCTGGATCGTCCGCGGCCCGTTGCGGCGCTTGTTGCGGGCCTGCTTCGTCACATAGGACAAAAGATCGCGGATATGCACCATGCCGCGCGGATCATCGAGCGTGTCGCAGTAGACCGGCATGCGCGATCGGCCGGACTCCTCGAAGATCACCATCAACTCGCCGATGCTGATGCTCTGGTCGACCGCCTCGATGTCGACG
>JAHRYZ010000246.1 GCA_020621905.1 Rhizobium sp. | reverse complement strand
ACAGCGGCAGCAACCGTTCGGCAAACAGCACCAGCCGCGCCAGGAAGCGCTTGATCGCCACCCGCCGTGCCAGCGCCGGGTCGGTGCGAAACGCACCCGTTCTCGTGCCGCCCGGCTGCGGGGTCATCGGTCGGGTCTCCGTGTGGCCCGCGGCTCACCTGTTCGGCGAGCAAGGCGCGGATCTGCTGTCCTTACGAACGGCAAGGATAGCATCGTTTGTGGCGAAGACGAGGGCGGCGAGCCGATCGGGCCCGCTTTTTTGAACCGGTCGCCGAAAAGTGAACGGCGACCGGGCGCTTCGGTCAGGCCAGCCAGGCCGGAATCGAATCGAGCGCGATCAGGTCCTCGTAGCTCGGGCGCGGGCGAATCACGTGGAATTCGCTGCCGTTGACCAACACCTCGGGGATCAGCCGGCGGGAGTTGTAGGTGCCCGCCTGTACCGCGCCGTAGGCGCCGGCCGAACCGACGGCGAGCAGGTCGCCGGAGCGCGGCATGGCCATCTCCCGGTCGAGCGCCAGATAGTCGCCGGTCTCGCAGACCGGGCCGACGATATCGGCGCGGATGCGGGGCGCGCTGGCCGCCGAGATCACCACCGGGCGAACCTCGTGGTAGGCCTCGTAGAGCGTCGGGCGGATCAGGTCGTTCATCGCGGCGTCGACGATGACGAAGGTCTTGTCGCCGCCGTCCTTCACATAGATCACTTCCGTCACCAGAATGCCGGCATTGCCGACGATCAGGCGGCCGGGTTCGGCGATGATCTTGCACTCGAGGCCGGCGAGCTGTTCCAGCACGACCTTGGCATAGGCGGTGGGTTCCGGCGGCGGGTTGTTGTCGTCCTTGTAGGGAATGCCGAGGCCGCCGCCGATGTCGACGTGGTCGATCGCGTGACCGTCGGCACGCAGTGTGTCGACGAGTTCGCGCAACAGCCGGAAGGCATCCTCGAAGGGCTGCATTTCGGTAATCTGGCTGCCGATATGCATGTCGATGCCGGAAACCTTTATGCCGGGCAGGCTTGCCGCGCGGGCATAGACGGCGCGGGCGCGGTCGAAGGAAATGCCGAACTTGTTTTCCTTCTTGCCGGTGGAGATCTTGGCATGGGTCCTGGCGTCGACGTCCGGATTGACGCGGAAGGACACATGCGCCGTCTTGCCGGCCTTTTGCGCCCGGCTTGCCAGCACTTCGAGTTCCGGTTCGCTCTCGACGTTGAAGCAGTAGATGCCGACGTCCAGCGCCAGGTCCATTTCCTGCACGGTCTTGCCGACGCCGGAAAACATGATGCGGTTGGCCGGTACGCCGGCGGCAAGCGCGCGCCTGAGTTCGCCTTCGGACACGACGTCGACGCCGGCGCCGAGCCTTGCCAGCGTCTTCAGCACCGCCTGGTTGGAATTGGCCTTCATGGCGTAGCAGACCATGGAATCGACGCCGGAAAAGGCCTTGGCGAAGACCTTGTAGTGCCGCTCCAGGGTGGCGGTCGAATAGCAGTAGAACGGCGTGCCGACGGCCCTGGCGATTTCGGGTACGGAAACGTCCTCGGCGTAGAGCACGCCGTCGCGGTAGTCGAAATGGTTCACGGCTTGGACCTGTCAGAGAGGGGTCGAGGACGAAGGGCTTGTCGGGGACGGTCGGCTGGGCCGGTTTCTCGCCGGGGGTCAGCTTGTTCTGCTGCGCGGCCGGCATGCTTGGTGGATCGAGATCGGCCTTGCGGCCGCAACCCGACAGCACAAGGGCCGTCACGAGCATCAGGCCTGCGGCCACTGTTCCACGTCGAAGCGTCTTCACCATCACCCTGTCCACCGAAAATATCGTCCCCTAGCGTGTAGCGAAAATCGGGGCGCTTGTGCACCCTCAATCTCGTGATGGTCCTGCAAACGACCGTGATCAGTTGCGCGCGCGCCACCAGGCGATCTGCTTCCTGACTTCCGACGGCGCGGTGCCGCCGAAGCTCTTGCGGCTGGCGACCGAGGCCTCGACGGTCAGCACGTCGAAAATCCCGGCGGTGATCGCCGGATTGATCGACTGCAGGTCTTCCAGCGAGAGTTCGGCGAGGTCGCATCCTCTCGCTTCCGCCATGGCGACCGCCTTGCCGGTCGCGTGGTGGGCGTCGCGGAAGGGCAGGCCGGCTTCCCTGACCAGCCAGTCGGCGAGATCGGTCGCGGTCGAATAGCCGGAGCCGGCCGCGGCCTTCATCCTGTCGGTGCGGATCGTCATGTCGCGCACCATGCCGGTCATGGCGGCGATCGCCAGTTCCAGGCTCTCGGCCGAATCGAAGACCTGTTCCTTGTCTTCCTGCATGTCCTTGGAATAGGCGAGCGGCAGGCCCTTCATCACGGTCAGCAGCGCCACCAGCGAGCCGTTGATGCGGCCGGTCTTGGCGCGCACCAGTTCGGCGGCGTCCGGGTTCTTTTTCTGCGGCATGATCGACGAGCCGGTCGAAAACGCATCCGACAGGCGGATGAAGCCGAACTGAGGCGTCGACCAGATGACGATCTCTTCGGCCAGCCGCGACAGATGCGTGGCGCAGATCGAGGCGATCGACAGGAATTCCAGCGCGAAGTCGCGGTCCGACACGGTGTCGATCGAATTGCGGGTCGGCTCGCGGAAGCCGAGCGCCTTGGCCGTCATGTGGCGGTCGATGGCAAAGCCTGTGCCGGCGAGCGCCGCTGCCCCGATCGGGCTCTCGTCCATGTGCTCGATGGCGTGGCGCACGCGCTGGCGGTCGCGGCCGAACATTTCGACATAGGCCATGCAGTGGTGGCCGAAGGTCACCGGCTGGGCGGTCTGGAGATGGGTGAAGCCCGGCATGACGGTGTCGGCATGTTCCTCGGCGCGGTCGAGGAAGGCGGCGATCAGCGCGGTCAGCGAAGCCTCGACCTTCTGCAGCTCTTCCTTGACCCAGAGCCGGAAGTCGAGCGCCACCTGGTCGTTGCGCGAGCGGGCGGTGTGCAGCCGTCCGGCGGCGGGGCCGATCAGCTCGGCCAGCCGCGCCTCGACGTTCATGTGGATGTCCTCGAGCTTGCGCGAGAAGACGAACTGGCCGCTTTCGATCTCTGACAGGATCGTGTTCAGGCCGTGAACGATCTTGTCTTTGTCCTCGGCCGAGATAATGCCTTGATGCGCCAGCATGGTCGCATGCGCGATTGAGCCGCGGATGTCCTGGGCGTAAAGCTTCTTGTCGAAACCGATGGAGGCATTTATCTCCTCCATGATGGCCGCGGGGCCGGAAGCGAAGCGACCGCCCCACATCTGGTTGGAGGATTTCGTGTTCTTGGTGTCCTCGGCCATGCCTTGCCCATCCTGGAGACTGCAATGACAGAAAAAAGACCGCTCGGACTTCCTTCCGCCAAGCTTGTTGCGATTGCGGCGGTCGCCGGGATCCTTGCCGGCGCGGTGGCGGTATACGTGAAGCAGACCACGTCTGGCAATGGGACCGAGGTCGCCGATGCCGCGCAGTGTGCGGCTTCCGTCGAAAAAGCGGCCGCGCTTAAGCCGTTCACCACCGGTGACGTCGCCGCCATGGTCGCGGCAGCGGAGCCGCGGGTGATCGACGGGCTGTCCTTCAAGGACCAGGCGGACAAGGACCTGACGCTCGCCGATTTCTCCGGCAAGACGGTTCTCCTCAATCTCTGGGCCACCTGGTGCGTACCCTGCCGCGAGGAAATGCCGGCGCTCAACGCGTTGCAGAAGGCCGAGGGCAGTGAGGCCTTCCAGGTTCTGGCGGTCAATATCGACACCGGCGCGATCGACAAGCCGAAGGCGTTCCTTGAGGAAATCGGGGTCGATCAGCTGGGGCTCTACCGCGATGCCAGCATGGGCGTGTTCAATACGATGAAGAAGGAGGGCCTGGCCTTCGGCCTGCCGGTCACGCTGCTGATCGACGGCAAGGGCTGCCTGCTCGGCTCGATGAACGGCCCCGCCGCCTGGGACGGCAAGGATGCCTCGGCGCTGATCAAGGCCGCCGTCGGCACGTGAGCCCAGTCATGGACGGGGAGCTTGTCCCGGAAGCACGCCGGTACCTCCGTGTCGCCAGTCCTGTGCGTGATCCTCAGCGCGTGGGGACCGGCACTTCGCCGCGATAGTCGTAGAAGCCGCGGCCGGCCTTGCGGCCGAGCCAGCCGGCTTCGACATATTTCACCAGCAGCGGGCAGGGGCGATACTTGCTGTCGGACAGGCCGTCATGCAGGACCTGCATGATCGACAGGCAGGTGTCGAGCCCGATGAAGTCGGCGAGCTGCAGCGGGCCCATCGGGTGATTGGCGCCGAGCCGCATGGCGGTGTCGATCGCCTCGACCGAGCCGACGCCTTCATAGAGCGTGTAGATCGCCTCGTTGATCATCGGCAGCAGGATTCGGTTGACGATGAAAGCCGGGAAGTCCTCGGCGACGGTGATCGTCTTGTCGAGCGAGCGGACGAAGGTCTTGGCCGTGTCGAAGGTGGTTTCGTCGGTGGCGATGCCGCGCACCAGTTCGACCAGCTTCATCACCGGCACGGGATTCATGAAGTGAATGCCCATGAAGCGTTCCGGCCGGTCCGTGGCGGAGGCGAGCCGGGTGATGGAGAGCGACGAGGTGTTGGTGGCGAGCAGCGCCTCCGGCTTCAGCACGGGGCAGACCTGGGCGAAGATCTTGCGCTTGACCGTTTCGTCCTCGGTCGCGGCCTCGATTACCAGGTCCATCGGCGCCAGGTCGTTGATGTCGGCGCTGCCGGAAATGCGCGAAAGGGCCGCCTTGCGGTCCTCGTCGGAGAGCTTGCCGTTGGTGACCTGGCGGGCGAGGTTGCCGTTGATGGTGGCGAGACCAGCCTCGATGCGGTCCTTCGAAAGGTCGTAGATCGTGACCTTGTAGCCGGCGAGTGCCGATACATGGGCAATGCCGCAGCCCATCTGGCCCGCGCCCACGACACCCACATTGCCGATAACCGACGTCATTGCGTTCTCCTCACCACTCCGCAGTCGCATTCTTACAAAAATGCCGGGCCAACGAAAGCCGGCCCGGCAAATTGATAGACCCGCGCGGGGCGTTTTTCCAGTCTTTTCGCAGTTGCGAAAGGAATGGCGTTCAGAGCGCCTTTTCCAGCTCCGGCAGAGCCTCGAACAGGTCGGCGACCAGCCCGTAATCCGCGACCTGGAAGATCGGTGCCTCTTCGTCCTTATTGATCGCGACGATGACCTTGGAATCCTTCATGCCGGCGAGATGCTGGATGGCGCCGGAGATGCCGCAGGCGATGTAGAGCTGCGGGGCGACCACCTTGCCGGTCTGGCCGACCTGCCAGTCGTTCGGGGCGTAGCCTGCGTCGACGGCGGCGCGCGAAGCGCCGACGGCGGCACCGAGCTTGTCGGCCACCGGCAGGATGACGGCGTTGAACTTCTCCGACGAGCCGAGCGCGCGGCCCCCCGAGATGATGATCTTGGCCGAGGTCAGTTCCGGACGGTCGGAGCTCGACAGCGCGTCGTTGACGAAGGACGAGACGCCCGGATTGGCCGCGGCGCCGACGGTCTCGACGGCCGCTGAGCCGCCTTCGCCGGCGGCGGCGAAGGATGCGGTGCGCACGGTGATGACCTTCTTGGCGTCGCTCGACTGCACGGTCTGGATGGCGTTGCCGGCATAGATCGGACGCTTGAAGGTGTCGGCCGAAACGACCTCGACGATATCCGAGACCTGCATGACGTCGAGCAGGGCGGCCACGCGCGGCATGACGTTCTTGGCCGAGGAGGTGGCGGGCGCGATGATGGTGTCATAGGCGCTGGCGAGGCCGACGATCAGGGCGGCGAGCGGCTCGGCGAGGTTGTTGGCAAGGCTCGCATCGTCGGCGAGCAGCACCTTGGATACGCCCGAGAGCTTGGCGGCGGCGTCGGCCGCAGCCTTGGCACCGGCGCCGGCGACCAGCACGTGAACGTCGCCGCCGATCTTTGCGGCGGCCGTCAGCGCCTTGGCGGTCTGGTCGGACAGGGTTGCGTTGTCGTGTTCTGCCAGAAGAAGAATGGCCATGTTTCTATGTCTCCTATCCCGGTCCGATTACAGCACG
>JAHRYZ010000245.1 GCA_020621905.1 Rhizobium sp. | reverse complement strand
CAAGCTCGTCCATATCGGCCGCGTCGGCACCGGCTATACCGAAGACGTGGCGCGCCGGCTGATGTGCACGCTCGAGCCGTTGCGCCAGGAGAAGAGCCCGTTTTCCGGCAAACTCACCGGACTTCAGAAGAAGGATGTCGTCTTCGTTCGCCCGGAGACGGTGGCCGAGATCGAATTCCGTGGCTGGACGGCGGATGCCCATCTGAGGCACGCTTCGTTCCGCGGCCTGCGCGAGGACAAGGCCGCGCAGGACGTGGTGCGGGAGAGCGAGATGAAGACCACGCCGGCCGAGCCGAAGCGGACCGTGAACCTGACGCATCCGGACCGGGTCTACTGGCCGGATGCCGGGGTGACCAAGGCAGGGCTTGCCGACTATTACGTCGAAGTCTGGCCGAGAATGGCGCCCTTCGTCGTCAACCGACCGCTGGCGCTGCTGCGGTGCCCGGAAGGCGTCGGCGGTAGCTGCTTCTTCCAGAAACATGCCTGGCGCGGCATGCGCAAGGATATCCTGGTCGCGCCCGACCCGACACAGCCGGGCGAGGAACCCAATGTCGTCATCCGCGATCTGGACGGCCTGCTCGGCCTGGTACAGGGCGGCGTGCTCGAAATCCATCCCTGGGGTGCGACGCTCGACGCGCTGGAAAAGCCGGACATGGTCAATATCGATCTCGACCCGGGTCCGGGCGTGAGCTGGGAACGGGTGATCGCCGCAGCCTTCGAGGTCAGGGAGCGGTTCGAGGCCATGGGCCTTGCCGCCTTCGTCAAGACCTCCGGCGGCAAGGGCCTGCATGTCGTGGCGCCTGTGAAGCCGAAGACCGAATGGCCCGAGGTGAAGGCGGCCATGAAGGCGCTGGCCGACGGCATGGCGAAGGACAGCCCGTCGGACTATGTCTCGACCGTCAGCAAGGCGAAGCGCAAGGGCAAGATCCTCATCGACTATCTGCGCAACGGTCGTGGCGCCACGGCTGTTGCACCCTATTCACCGCGCGCCCGCGACGGTGCGCCCGTTTCGATGCCGCTGTCCTGGGAGGAACTCGGTCCCGAGATCGGACCGGCGCATTTCACCATCGGCAATGCGATCGCGCGGCTTTCCGGGCTCGCGCAGGATCCCTGGGCCGATTTCCGTGCGGCCGAGGCGGTCCTGCCGCCGGCGACGGCGGCGAAGCGAAAGTCCCGCTAGCGCTTGCCCGACGGGTTCTTCTCCGAAGCAAGGCTCTTGCGCAGCGCCGTCATGATGTCGATCACGTTGTCGCTGCGGGGCGGCTCGGACTTTTTCGGCGGCGCTTTCGCCTTGGTCGACTTCTTGCGGGCCTTGATGATCGCGTGCAGCCGGTCCTCGACCGGATCCTCGACCAGGCTTGGCGACCATTTTTCGATCCGCTCGTCGATCAGCTTCTTCATCATCGTCAGGGCGCGGGCCGAGGGTTCCTCCTTGCCGGCGTCGCCGAAGAACTCCTCGCCGCCGCGTACCTCGTCGCCGTAGCGCAGCGTCCAGGCGAGCATGCCGCGGTCGCGCGGCAGGAGCAGCACGGCATGTTCGCGCCGGTAGAGCACGACGCGGGAAATGCCGGCGGTCTCGCTCTTCGCCATCGCTTCGCGGATGACTGCAAAGGCCTCTTCGCTCACCTTGTCGGCCGGGGCGAGATAATGCGGCGAGTCGTACCAGATCCAGTCGATCGACGAAGCCGGGACGAAACGTTCGATGTCGATGGTCCGGGTACTCTCCAGCGCGACCTCGTCCAGTTCCTCGTCGTCGAACAGGACGTAATCGTCCTCGCCCCGGGGATAGCCCCGCATCTGGTCCTCGTCGTCCACGGGCTTGCCCGTGACCGCATCGACATAGCGGCTGACGACGCGGTTGCCGGTCTGGCTGTTGATGTTGTGGAATCGAAGCTTGGAACTTTCGGTGACGGCCGGCGTCATGGAGACGCGGCAGGTGACGAGCGACAGCTTCAGATAGCCCTTCCAGAACACGCGCTGCGCCATCAATGCCATCTCCCTTGCCTGCCGGCTGCACAAATTCTCATCCGCTTCGCCGGTCAACGCCCCATGAACCAAGGGGTTCCGTGCAGTGCAATAATTTCGTCGGTTGCGGCCGGAACCGTTTGCCGGTGCACCGCGTTCGACACATGGCGATGAGGGAGACCAGATCATGGACGACTACGACACCGAGTGGATAGCAAGACGAGCCTACACGCTTTGGGAAGAGGAAGGCCGGCCCGACGGCCGCCATGACCATCATTGGCAGCAGGCGGTCGAGGCCTATGAAACGCTCCGGGCGAGTGCCAACGCCACGACGTCGAACGCACAGCGCCGCATCAGGAAAGCACGCGAGACCACGCCGAGCAGCACGCCCGATACAGCCGCCGCTGCCCAGACGCCGTCGTCGCGCGGCGCTCGCAAGGGATAGCCGCCATGGGAACGATCAACATCGCCTCAACCCTTCCCGGTTCGCAGCTCATCCGGCGGCTGAGGGACACCATCCGACCCGTCGAAGCAGAAGCGCTCCCCTCGGCAACTGTGCGGCCGCGCCTCAAGGTTCTGGCGGTCGCCTCGGAAATCTATCCACTGGTGAAGACCGGCGGCCTGGCGGACGTAACCGGCGCATTGCCCAAGGCTCTGTCCGCCTTCCGCATCGATACCCACAGCCTCGTCCCCGGCTATCCGGCACTGCTGGCCATGGCCCGCCGCTGCCCGCCGCTGATGGAGTTCGACAACCTGCTCGGCGAACGGGCGACGCTGCGCCACGTCGAGATGCATGGTCTCAGCCTGTTCGTGCTCGACGCGCCCCAGCTCTACGACCGCGACGGCGGCCCCTATGTCGATCAGCATGGAACGGACCACGGCGACAACTGGAAGCGCTTCGCCGTGCTTTCGCTGGCCGCGGCTGAGATCGCCGCCGGCGTCCTGCCCGGCTGGAAGCCGGATCTCGTCCACACCCACGACTGGCAGACGGCGCTGACCTCGGTCTACATGCGCACGATGGGCTGCGTCGTCCCGGTCGTGCTGACCATCCACACCCTGGCCTTCCAGGGGCAGTTCTCGGCCGACCTGCTCGGCGCCATCGGCTTGCCGCCCAGCACCTACGGCGTCGACTGCATGGAATATTTCGGCGACATCAGCTACCTCAAGGGCGGCCTGATGACCGCCGACCACATCACCGTGGTAAGCCCCACCTATGCGCGGGAAATCCTCACCCCGACCTTCGGCATGGGACTGCACGGCGTGCTGCGCAAGCGCATCGACCGGCTGCAGGGCATTGTCAACGGCATCGACCAGGATGTGTGGAACCCGGCCGCGGACGCCTACCTGCCCGTGCCGTATGATGCCAAGACGCTCCGCAACAAGAAGAAGAACACGCCCGCGCTGCTCGAGCGCTTCGGGCTGGAGCCGGGCGACGGCCCGCTCTTTTCCGCCGTCAGCCGCATGACCTGGCAGAAGGGCATGGACATGCTGGCGGAGGTGGCAGACGAGATCTTCCATGCCGACGGCCGGCTGATCGTGCTTGGCCAGGGCGACCACGAGATCGAGGCGGCCCTTCGTCGGACCGCGGAGCGCTATCCCAGGCGCATGGCCGTATCGATCGGCTATGACGAAGAGACGGCGCATCTGATCCATGGCGGCTCCGACGCCATCATCCAGCCGTCGCGCTTCGAGCCCTGCGGCCTGACTCAGCTCTACGCGCTTCGCTACGGCTGCGTGCCGGTGGTGTCGCGCACGGGTGGCCTGTCGGAAACGATCATCGATGCCAATGATGCCGCTATCTCCGCCCGGGTTGCGACCGGCTTCCAGTTCCACCCGGTGACGGCCGAGGGGCTGCGCCACGCCATCCGCCGGGCCTGCAACGCCCACCGGAATCCGAAGCATTGGTCCCGGCTGCAATTGCGTGCGATGCGCGCCGACTATTCCTGGGACCGCAGCGCGGGCGCCTATGCGGCCGTCTACGAGCGTCTGGTCGCAATGCCGGAAGGCGCGGTCAACTGACCGACGGATCAAGCTCCGAGGAAAAAAGGGCCCGGCTGAATGCCGGGCCTTTTTCTATGATGGATATTCGTCGTACGATTGCGGTCAGTTGGTGGTCGTGCCGTTACCCTTGACCTGGCTTTCGCCACCGGTGCCGGTATCGGGAGTCGGGTCGCGATCGGTCGTCGTTGCCGGAGCGCTCTCCGTCGTCGCCGGCGCGGAATCGCGCTGGTTCGACGTTTGATCTTCGCCGCACGCCGTCAGGACGCCCGCCAGCAGCACGAGAAACAGGGCCTTCTTCATCTCCACATCTCCTTGGTTGGAATGTCTGCGTCGCTGGCATCGCGGATCGCGATGCTGCGCTCGAGCGCGACCAGATCCTCGCCGTCGGCGGGCACCGGATCTCCGGCAATCGCCTCAAGCACTCGGCCTTCAGCGCGCCGTGGCGGATGGCCCAGCGCAGCGTCTCGCGCGTCTGCCGCTCGGCTTCCAGCTGGGCATAGAGCGCGATGATCAGCCGATCGCGGGGATCGGGATGCCGCCGCCAGCGCGGCGGCCGGACGGTTTGGGTCACGGTGTTGTCTCCTGGATGGAATTTTGTCTGTCCTGGAGTAGAAACTTTTCCGCCGCTTCATTGTTCCCTTAGGCGGGTGTAGGACCCACAATGACGGCAATATCCAAAAGGAGCGAGAGATGACCGATCTTCCAAGGCAGGAAATCGAAGGCAAGCTGAACGCCCACCGGGAGATTCTCGTTTCCCTGCTGGCTGCAGTGATGATGGGACCGGACACGGTCGCCGGTATCGTGCAGAACTTGGAACAGGATGTGTTCCCGACCGACGGAGCGGAGGATCCCGGCCTCACCCCGTCTGCAGGCTATGCCTCGGGCGCGGAGAAATCCGATGAGATTCGCGCCATCCTGGCCGCGGCGCGAGAACGGGCCACGGCGATCAAGCGCCTTCGCGGCGAGAACGCTGGCGGTTCGTCTTCCTGACCGCTCATTCGTGGCCGGAATGATCGGTGGGATCGTAGTTCAGATCCCAGTCCTTGGGCGGATTCTTCTTTCCCGGCGGCCATTTGTTGACGGTCGCATCCTCGGAACTGGTGATGACGGTCGGCTTGGCGCTCGCTACACCGTTGTTGTCGCCGCCGTGCTGGGTGCCGACAAATTGCGGCGCCGCATCCTTGCGGATGTCGCCGGCCGCATCATAGGCATAGGGTTTCTTTCGCATGGGAACCTCGCATCGATCCGCAGATCGCATCCTGTTTTGACGGGTGCGCCTGCACCGGCGCATGAGGTCAAACACGCAAGCGATGGCAAAGGTTCCGGGTAGAGGCGGGTCCCCGTGACGCCCTATGCGTGGTCGCCGTGGGCGAGCGGGTTCTCGATGGCGGAGAGCGGGGCGGTCAGCGACCAGCGCAGGCCGCTTTCGTCGAAATCGATAACCACCTTGCCGCCGAAGGCCGCGGCAGCGTGGCGCTCGATCACGGTGGAGCCAAAACCCTGGCGCGACGGTTTCACCACCGCGGGGCCGCCGGTTTCCAGCCAGCACAGGACGAGTTCCTTGGAACCGTCTTCGCCGGCGCCGACGTCCCATTCGATCAGCACGCGTCCCTCCGGCACGGACAGGGCGCCGTATTTCACCGAATTCGTGGCCAGCTCATAGAAGACCATACCGAGGTTCTGCACGGCATTGGCATTGGCCAGCAGATCCTCGCCGCGCGTCTCGATCCGGCCCATGGAACCCGTCACCGCAGACAGCTGCAACTCGATCACGGTCGACAGCGGGATACCGCCCCATTGCTGTCGGGCGAGCCCTTCGATCGACTGCGCCAGGCCCGCCAACCGGCCGCCGACGGCCCTCTGCAACTCGTCGACGCTGTCGGTGCCGCGCGCCAGCTGGCGCAGCATCGCCTGCACGAGGGAGAGAATGTTCTTGGTCCGGTGGACCAGTTCCTGGAGGATGAAATGCACGCGCTCTTCCGCCTCGGCGCGATCGAAGGAGGCGTTGGACAGCGCGATCGCCACCTGATTGGCCTCGGTCACCTTGGTCATTTCCGGCG
>JAHRYZ010000244.1 GCA_020621905.1 Rhizobium sp. | reverse complement strand
TGGTCAAAGATGACAGAGATTTAACACGACACCGCGACTGGACGGCATTAGCGATTGGAGGAAAGCAACAAACAGATGGTCCTCCCAATGCCCGCCTTTCTCTCCCGCTATGCCACGCCTTTCACCACCGGCCTCTTCCTCGTCTCGCTCGTCTCCGGTATCGCCCTGTTCTTCCACTTCAGCACCTCCGCTTTCCGCGAGATGCACGAATGGCTGAGCATGGTGCTCATCCTGCCCTTCGTCCTGCACATCTGGAAGAACTGGCGTCCGTTCCTGATGTACCTCAAGCGTCCGCCCATGGCTGTCGCGCTCGGCCTGTCGCTCGCCGCCGGTCTTGCCATGGCCTGGCCGGCCCTGACCGGGGAAACCTCCGTTTCGCCGCAGGTCGCCATGATCGAACTCGTCGCCAATGGTACGCCCGCCCAGGTCGCGCCGCTCTACAATCAGACGGAAGAGGCCTTCATCGCAACCTTGAAGGAAAAGGGCTTCACCGCGGCTGAAGCCGGTAAGTCGCTGGTCGACATCGCCACCGCGTCCGGCAAGGGCGAGCGCGACGTCGTCATGACACTGACCGCCCTGAAGCAGTAACTTGTCCACGGCAGACGCTTACCGGACGATGGTGAGCGTCTCCGCCGCGCGGGTCACCGCCGTATAGAGCCAGCGTTCGCGGGTATCGCGAAACGCCCAGCTCTCGTCGAACAGCACGACGTCGTTCCACTGCGACCCTTGGGCCTTGTGCACGGTCAACGCGTAGCCATAGTCGAATTCGTCATAGCGCTTGCGCGTGGCCCACGGGATCTCCGCATCCACGTCCTCGAAGGCGGCCTTCAAGAGCTTGATCTTGGCCGCGCCGCGATCCATGTCGTCGTCTTCGGGTTTGATCAAGAGGTTGATGCCCGGCTTCACCGTCTCGCGCGACGAGGTCATCACCTGCCACAGCGAGCCGTTGAGCAGCCCCTTCACCTGGTCGTTCCTGAGACATACGAGCTTGTCGCCCGCCTGCGGATAATCGACGGTGAAGCCTTTGAGCTCGCGCAGACGCTTGTTGTAGCGCCGCCGCGTCTTGTTGGTGCCGACCAGCACCTGATCGGCCCCCAGCACCAGATCCTGCGTCACCTCGTTCTTGGAGATGACCTTGGCGGTGCCGTAGTCGCCATACATGATCTCCTTGCCTTCGCGCACATGCATGGCAAGCTGGATGATCGGATTGTCCCGCGCCTGGCGATGGATGTCGGTGAGCAGATAGTCCGGCTCCTGGTCGGTAAAGAAACCGCCGCCGGAGACCGGCGGCAACTGGCCGGGGTCGCCGAGCACCAGGATCGGCGTGCCGAAGCTCATCAGGTCGCGGCCCAGCTGCTCGTCGACCATCGAGCATTCATCGATGACGATCAGCGCGGCCTTGGCGAGCGGGCTCTGCCGGTTGATCGAGAACATCGGCGCGATCGAGGTGCGGCCCGTCTCCTCGTCCTCCACGGCTTCCTCGCCGCGCGGCCGGTAGATCAGCGAATGGATGGTCCGGGCATTAGTCGCGCCGCGCGAGCGCAGCACCTGCGCCGCCTTGCCGGTGAAGGCCGCAAAGAGCACCTCGCCATCGACATTCTCGGCAAAATGCCGGGCAAGCGTGGTCTTGCCCGTACCGGCATAGCCGAACAGGCGAAACACCGGTTGCTTGCCCTCCTTCAGCCATTTGGCAACGGCTTTCAGGGCTTCGTCCTGCTGGGGTGCGAACTGCATGCTTGGTGCTTGGCAGGATTCCCCTGCCTTGGCAAGGCGAAGGCCTGGGCTCAGCCTGACCGTCCAAGGGTTTGCGACGGGGTCTCCCCATAGAGCTCGGCATAGTAGGCGGAAAACCGCCCGAGATGCCAGAATCCCCATTTCATCGCCACGTCGGAAACGCCGTTCCCGGCCCCCCTGGCCGCCAGCAGGTCGCGCCTGGCGCCGTCCAGCCGCTTCTGCCGCAGCCAGGCACCCGGGCCGATCCCCACCGTCTCGACGAAGGCGAACCTCAAGAGTTCGGACGGTACCGCCAGCCGCTTGGCCAGCGCCGTGACCGACATCGGCTCGTTCGGCTGGTCCTCGACGATCTCGCGGGCCCGCCGGTAGAGGGCATAGTCATGCACCGACGGCGTCCGGTCGCTGCTCTCGCGCCGCATGATCGCGGCATAGAGAAAGCTCAGCTTGTCGCAGATGAGCTCCGGCAGGAAGCGGGCAAGATCGTCGCCGGGGCAGCCCGCCTCGGTTGCAAAGGCCGCCATCAGCGTCAGGAACCAGCCCATCACCGCCTCCGCCTCGGGAAGCTTCTGCGCCGTCGTCACCGAACTCTGCGGCGTGGCTAAGTCTCCGAGCTTGGCCGCATCCACCATGGTGATCAGCACGTCGCTTCCCTCGTCCAGCGCAGCATGCACTTCATGCCCGCCCTTGAGCACGGAAACCTCTGAAGAACCAAGAGAAACGGCGTTGACGCGCCAGGCGTTGCGCTGTGCCAGCGAATGCAGGAAGACGAGGCTTCCCTCAGGTGGACAGGTCGCCTCCTCGACCGCGACCTCGACCCGTTCGCGCGAGATCGACACGCCGTCGAACTGCAGCGTCTGCAGGGTGCCCTGGTAGCGGCCCGGCCGCAACTGCGAGTAGCGCTGGCTCCAGCCGGCGAGGCCCCCTTCCTGCTCGGAGGCGTCGGCAAAAACGGCATTAGTTACGCGGAACTCGGACATGGTCGGCGGTCCTTCGGGCGGATAACCGGCCTGATTGAAAGCGCGTGCCGTGAAATAGTCAATCCGAATCTCTGCCCAATATTTGGGCTTAACGATTTCCGAAACTGGATAGCAGGATGCGACAATGCGCCGCTAGCATCGCCACAGATCAACATGGAGACCATGCCGTGGCAACGCTGAGCCGACTAGCCCTGGGCGCCCTGTGCGCCGCCGCAACCCTCCCCGCCTTCGCCCATGCGGAGGAGTTCACGCCCGAAACCGTGACGCTGAAGGAAACCATCGATCCCGGCCCGAATGTCTTCGTCTACCAGCAGGAACTGAAGGGCGCCAGCTCGATCGCCGTGTTCGGCAAGGACGACCTCGCCTTCAAGGGCTTCATGACCGCCGGCGTCATGGGGCAGATGCTGATCGGGGCCGACGGCAAGACCGCCTACGGCCAGTCCAACTACATGAAGCGCCTGACGCACGGCCCCAACGAACAGGTCCTCGAGATCTACGACATCGCCAAGCTCTCGGCGACGCGCGAAGTGATCCTGCCGCCCAAGGCGACCCAGGCGCTCGGCTACGTGCCGATGCTGCAGCAGACGGCGACCGGCAAGTTCCTGCTCGTGCAGAACGCGACGCCGGCCACCTCGGTCACCATCGTCGACCTCGCCGCAGGTGCGGTGACCGAGGAAATCCCGACGCCGGGCTGCTACGGCATCTATCCGTCCGCCCCCGGCGACAAGTTCGCAACCGCCTGCGGCGACGGCACCTTCGTCAGCTTCACGCTCGGCGCGGACGGCAAGATGGCGGAGAAGCTCGCCGGGGAAAAGGCCTTCGACGTCGATGCCGATCCGGTCTTCATCACCGCCGCCCCCTATGACGGCGGCTATGTCTTCGTCACCTATGGCGGCAAGGCGATCGTGCTGAAGGACGCCGACGGCCCCCTGAAGACGGTCGAGACCATCGCCCTCAACGACGGCATCGAAGGCAATTGGGCGCCCGGCGGCTACGAACTGGTTGCCGTCAATGCCAAGACCGGCGTGCTGTTCATCACCATGCATCCCGACGCCAAGGACGGCAGCCACAAGGCCGCCGCGCACGAGATCTGGGCCTATGACCTGAAGGCCAAGAAGCTCCTGTCGCGTTCGCCGGTCGAGCACATCGTCTCGATCGCGGTGAGCCCGGACGACAAGCCCGTCCTGTTCGGCACGACCGAGACCGGCTCGCTGCTGCGCTTCGAAACCGACCCGGCCGCCGGCTACGCGCTGAAGGCCGCCGGCGAAGCCGGGCTCACCGGCTTCCCGCTCGTCGTGCAGGTGGTCGAATGATGGAGCCCCTCGTCCCGCCGCTCGTGGCGGCAACCGCAACGGTCTTCATGGCGCTCATCTTTGCCCGCGCAGCCTTGCACAAGGTGTTCGACTTCACCGCCTTCACCGGCTTCCTCGCCGACTATGAACTGGTGCCCGAAAGCGCCATGCGGCCGGTCGCGATCGTCGTCGCCATTGCCGAGCTGGCGGTCATCCTGACCGCCATCGTCCCGGCGCTGCATTTGGTCAGCGCCTTGCTCGCCGCGGGCCTGCTGCTTGGCTATGGCGCCGCCATGGCGATCAATCTCAGGCGTGGCCGCGACCGCATCGAATGCGGCTGCGGCGGCGCGGTCCAGCCGCTCGCCTGGACGCTGGTCTGGCGCAATGCCGTGCTCGCCGCCCTCGCCCTCGTCGGCGCCGGATCGAGCGCCAGCGGCTTCGGCGTGGCCGAGAGCGCAGCTGTCATCATCGGCGGCCTCACCTTCTTCACGACCTATCTGCTGGCCGACCAGATCCTGGCCAATGCCGCCTTCATCCGCCTGAAACGCTAACGCCCAACCACGGAAAGTACAGTTCGATGAATGTCATGGTTTTTTCTCTGGCCTTGCTCTGGGTGGTCGTCCTCTTCCTGATCGTCGCCCTCTTCGCCCTCTCCCGCCAGATCGGCATCCTGTTCGAGCGCATCACCCCGCTCGGCGCGCTGGTCAACGACAGCGGTCCGAAGGTCGGCGAGCCGACCCCGCTGTTCAAGCTGCCGAGCCTGACCGGCGGCGAGGTCTTCGTCGGTCCGCGTCAAGGCCGCTCCACGCTGATCTTCTTCCTCTCGCCCACCTGCCCGATCTGCAAGAAGCTGCTGCCGATCCTGCGTTCGGTGCGCCAGGCGGAGAAGGAATGGATCGACGTCGTGCTCGCCAGCGACGGCGACGTCGACAGGCACAAGCGCTTCATCCAGACCGCCGATCTCGGCTCCTTCCCTTACGTGAACTCGACCGAGCTCGGCCTTGCCTACCGCGTCTCGCGCCTGCCCTTCGCGGTCCTGCTCGATGAAAAGGGCATCATCCGCTCCAAGGGGCTGATCAACAGCCGCGAACAGCTCGAAAGCCTCTTCAACGCCAAGGAACTAGGCGTCGAGTCCATCCAGGGCTACCTGGACGGTTACGCCACCGCCCGCAGCTGATTTCAGAAAGGAACGAAACCCGTGCTCTCTCTCATCGACAAGTTCACCGACTGGATGGACCGCCTGGCCGAAACCGGCAGCCGCCGCATGGCCCAGTCGAGCGGCCGCCGCTCCTTCCTCGCCCGCTCCGGCGCAGTGCTCGTCGGCGGCGCCCTGCTCCCGGTCCTTCCCTTCGACCGCACCTTCGGCCAGGCGACCGCCTGGGCGGCGGAAGAAGGCGACGCCTCGACCTGCGAATACTGGCGTTACTGCGCGCTGGACGGCAATCTCTGCAATTCCTGCGGCGGCTCGCTCACCCAGTGCCCGCCCGGCTCGGAAATCTCCAAGGTCTCCTGGGTCGGCACCTGCACCAATCCGATGGACGGCAAGGACTACCTCGTCTCCTACAACGACTGCTGTGGCAAGGCGATCTGCGACAACAGCCCCTTCTGCAACACCAACGAGCGCGAGCGCCCCGGCGATCGCATGGGCCTGCACAACGACATCAACTGGTGCATGGCCAACGCCTCGCAGGGTTATCACTGCACCGTCGCCGCCCTGGTGGGTCTCGCCGAATGAGACTGCGTGCCGCAATCCTCCTGCTGGCGGGTCTCGGCGCGCCGGCAGCAGCACTGGCCGAAGACGGAGCCGCACTTTTCGACACCTCCTGCTCGGCGTGTCACCAGTCCGGCGGCATCGGCAATCCCGGCATCGCCCCGCCGCTCAACGACCCGGCGCTGTGGCAGCGCCTCGGCACCAGGGCCCCGGACTATGTCGCGGGCGTCATGATCTCCGGGCTGTCGGGCACCATCACCGCCGGCGGCCAGATGTATGCCGGGCTGATCATGCCGTCCCACGCCGCGATCACCGATGCGGAACTGGCGG
>JAHRYZ010000243.1 GCA_020621905.1 Rhizobium sp. | reverse complement strand
ATGGCACGTGGCCATGCCGGTACTGACCGCACTGTTCGGCTTGTTTCCCGGCAGGCGCCTCGGCTGGCTGGATGACCTGCCGGGGCCGGTCGCCAACGAATGGAGCTTTCGCCGGGCGCGCATGGAACTCAGCCATCCGCCGCACGAGAGGGCGGAGGTGCTCCGGCGCTTCGCCGCCGTGAGAGCGCCGATCCTGGCCATTGCCGTGTCGGACGACGAACTGGGGACCGTGCCGGCCATTCGGCGGGCGCTCGCCTACTATCGCAATGCCGTGCCGAGCGAGGCCCTTCTCCAGCCGTCCGATCTCGGCTTCGACAGGATCGGGCATTTCGACCTCTTCCATGCCCGCCATGCCAACGGTTTCTGGCTCGACGCGCTGCTCTGGCTGCGGGACGGCATCAATCCGTGGCCGGATCGCTCCGGAGATCGGTGACGGCCTCGTGGCGGAGGTCGGAGCCGCCGGTCAGCACGCGAAGGCCGGCATCATCAGGTACCATCAGTGACGAAGCCGGGACGGCGGGCCTTCTCTTCGCGTGGGAGCACGGTGGCCCGGGGATGCAGGCAGCAGGTACCTGCCTCCTCCCCCTGGCCGCGGCGCGGCGCGTGGCGATTCATCAAAGTCCATGCGCCCGGGGCGATTGAGGTGTATGATCCTCCGCCTGGGAGGACATTGCCATGTATAAACACATGCTCGTGCCTACGGATGGGTCGCCACTCTCGACGGCGGCCGTGGAGAACAGTCTTTCCTTCGCCAAGGAGATCGGCGCGAAGGTTACCCTGCTGACAGTGATCGAGCCGTTCCACATCCTCTCGGCCAATGCCGAACAGCTTGCCGGGACGCGCAGCACCTATGAAGAGCACGCCAAGGCCGAAGCCGAAAAGCATCTGGCCGGCCTAAAGGAAAAGGCCGGTTCGATGGGCGTCGCCTGCGAGGCGGTCCATGCCGTCAGCGGCGAACCCTATCAGTGCATCATCGATACGGCGGTCAGGAATAACTGCGACCTGATCACCATGGCCTCGCATGGTCGACGCGGCGTCAGCGCCTTGGTTCTCGGCAGCGTCACCATGAAGGTGCTGACGCATTCGAAGATCCCGGTGCTGGTCTATCGGTGACAGCGGGGTCGGCTCTGAAAATTGGCGGCTCGGGCTGAGACCGGCCCCAGCCGGGGGGGCGTGCGACCGCCCTGCGAAGTCAGGCGGCGGCGCGCAGAGCCTGTCGCCGGGCTCGTGCGACAGGGGCGAAATCCCGATCAGCCGATGAGGTTGGCGAAACGCACCGAATAGACCCGGTCTCGGCCGAGCAGATGGGCGATCAGGGCGGCGCGGTCGAAGAGGCCGGTGAAGGCCTTATGGCGAAGGTCGAGGCCTCCGGTCAGCACGCCGAAGGCCGGCATCATCAGGCGTATGCCGTCGCTGGCGAAGCAGGGACGGCGGACCGATTTTTCACGGCGGCGGACCGTGGCGCAGGGGTGCAGGTGGCCGGCAACCTCGCCCCTTCCCGCCGCAAGGCTCGGCTCGTGGCGGAAGGTCAGGCCGCCATAGGCGAGTTCGTCGACCGAAATGCCGGGCAGATTGGACGCGCCGTCCGGGTCGTGGTTGCCGTTGATCCAGATCCATTCGCGGCCGGCCGCCATCAGCGCGATGCGCTGGCGATAGGCCTCGGGCATCAGCGCCGAACCGACCTGATCGTGAAAATTGTCGCCGAGGCTGACGACGATCTTCGGATCGTGGCGGACGATCACCCCTTCGAGGATCTTCAGCGTCGCGAGCGTGTCATAGGGCGGCAGAAGCTGGCCGCGCCGGGCGAAGGCGGCGCCTTTCTCCAGGTGCAGGTCGGAGACGACCAGCATGGACAGATCGGGCAGGTAGAGCGCGCCGGACGGATCGCAGACGGCGCTCACTCCGTGAAACGCGATCTCCACCGGGGGTGGCGTCTCGTCGGCGGCAAGGCGTCGTGCTGTCAAACTGGTCATTCCGTGTTCCCGGCCGCTTGGGCGGCGATCCTTACTTCGAGGCTTTTAACACCCCCTCTGGCCTGCCGGCCATCTCCCCCACAAGGGGGGAGAAAACGCGTGGCGCCCACTCGGCCTATTTCGCGTCGAGGACGTTTCAACGCCAAGTGAAGGGCGAGGCGTTGCCGTGGTTTAAGTCCCTCCCCCTTGTGGGGAGGGGTCTTCACTCCACGCACCGTTGCATCAACCTTACCCCATGGCCTCGGCGATCAGGTCGTCAGCGGCTTCGGCCAGCACGTGTTCGTGAGCCTCGCCGCCGGCGACCGATTCTCGGCCGATCTCCAGCATCACCGGCACGGCCAGCGGCGAAACATGCTCCAGCCGCTTGTGGGTGATGTGATCCCTGATTCTCTTTAGCATATCGGCAAGCCGGGCAATATCCAGAAGACCGGCGGCGGCATCCTGTCGCGTCGCCTGCATCAGGATGTGATCGGGCTCGTGGCTGCGCAGCACGTCGTAGATGAGGTCGGCCGACACCGTGACCTGGCGGCCGCTCTTCTCCTTGCCCGGATGGCGCTTCTCGATCAGGCCGGCAATCACGGCACAGGTGCGGAAGGTGCGCTTCAGCATCCAGGATTCGGCAAGCCAGGCCTCGAGGTCGTCGCCCAGCATGTCCTCGTCGAACAAATCGGCGAGCGCCAAGCGCCCCGAGGCGATCATCGTGCCCATGTCTTCCAGCCCCCAGATGGCGAGCGAATAGTCGGTCGCTACGAAACCGAGCGGCTTCGCCCCCATGCGCTCCAGCCGGCGGGTCAGCAGCATGCCGAGCGTCTGGTGGGCAAGCCGGCCCTCGAAGGGATAGGCGATGAGGAAGAAGCGGTTTCCCCGCGGAAAGGTCTCTATCAGCAGTTCGCCGTGCTTCGGCAGGACCGACTTCTCGCGCTGGATCTCCAGCCAGTCGCGCACCTGATCGGGCAGGCCCCGGCGGCGCTCCGGATCGTCCAGCATGGCGCGCACCTGTTCGGCGAGATAGGTCGAGAGCGGGAACTTGCCGCCGGCATAGGCCGGGATCTTCGGATCCTGCGAGAAGGCATTGGAGACGAGGCATTCATTGTCGCGCAGGGCCTCGAAGCGCAGCACCTTGCCGGAAAAGAGAAAGGTGTCGCCCGGGCTCAGCTGTTCGAAGAAATATTCCTCGACCTTGCCGAGCATCATGCCGCCGCGGCCGAGCGAGCCCAGATGGTTGCGCTTGACCAGGCGCACATTGAGCATCGGCGCCTCGACGATGGTGCCGAGGTTCAGGCGATACTGCTGGATGACCTGCGGATTGGAGACACGCCAGCGGCCGTCCTTGGTCAGGCGGATGCGGGCATAGCGCTCGTAGGTCTTCAGGGCATAGCCGCCGGTGGCGACGAAATCGACGATGCGGTCGAAGCTGTGTCGCGGCAGCGCCGCATAGGGCGAGGCGGTGACCACTTCGGCATAGAGTTCGTCGGCAAGGAAGGGGGCGGCGCAGGCCATGCCGAGCACATGCTGGGCGAGCACGTCGAGCGACCCCTCTCCGACCGGCGGCGTGTCCTGGGCGCCGAGATAGTTGGCGTCGAGGGCGGCCTGGCACTCCATGACCTCGAAGCGATTGGCCGGCACGAGGATCGCCCGGCTCGGCTCGTCCATGCGGTGGTTGGCGCGGCCGATGCGCTGGGCCAGGCGCGAGGCCCCCTTCGGCGCGCCAACATGGACGACGAGATCGACATCGCCCCAGTCGATGCCGAGATCGAGCGTCGAGGTGGCGACCACGGCCCGCAGCTTGTTGTCGGCCATCGCCGCTTCCACCCTGCGGCGCTGGGCGACGTCGAGCGAGCCGTGATGCAGGGCGATCGGCAGGTTGTCATCGTTGATCGTCCAGAGTTCCTGGAACAGCATCTCGGCCTGGGAGCGGGTGTTGACGAAGATCAGCGTCGTCTGGAAGTCCTTCAGCACCGCATAGAGTTCGGGCATTGCATAGCGGGCGGAATGGCCCGACCACGGGATGCGCTCCTTGGTCGTCAGGATGGTGATGTTCGGCCTGGCGCCGCCATCGACCGTGATCAGCCCCGCATGGTGCTCGCCCTCGGGCAGCTGGGCGACCAGCCAGCGCTGCAGGTCGAGCGGTGAAGCGACGGTCGCCGAAAGGCCGATGGTGCTCAGAGATGGCGCGAGCTTCCTCAGCCGTGCGAGGCCGAGCGACAGCAGGTGGCCGCGCTTCGAGGTGACGAGCGAATGCAGCTCGTCGAAGATCACATAACGCAGATCCTTGAAGAAGCGTTCGGCGTCGTTGGCCGAGATCAGAAGCGCGAGCTGTTCGGGCGTGGTGAGCAGGATGTCCGGCGGGTTGAGCTTCTGACGCTGGCGCTTTCCGCTCGGCGTGTCGCCGGTGCGGTTCTCGATGGAAATCGGCAGGCCCATCTCGGTGACGGGCTTCATCAGGTTGCGCTCGATGTCGACGGCGAGCGCCTTCAAGGGCGAGATGTAGAGCGTGTGGATGCCGGTAAACGGCGTGCCCGGGGCCGGGCGGCGGCGCTCGGCAAGTTCGGTCAGCGACGGCAGGAAGCCGGCCAGCGTCTTGCCGGCGCCGGTGGGGGCGATCAGCAGCAGGCCCTCCCCGGCGCCCGCGCGGGCAAGCAGTTCCAGCTGATGGGCGCGCGGCTGCCAGCCCTTTTCCGCGAACCAGCGGAGGAAGGGCTTGGGCAGGAGGGATATGGCGCGCTCGCTGATGGACACAGGGTAAACCTAGCGGAGTCGCTTCAAAAAAGAAGCGCTGTTGACGGACGAATGAATCATAGATATATTTTATCCACGATAGGAGTGCGTGATGAAACTAGGCGACGGCGTCGAACAGGCCATCCACAGCATGACCATGCTGGCCACCCTGCCCGAGGACGGGGTCCTTTCGGCGGCCGCGCTTGCGGAGTTCCACGGGGTTTCGCCGAGCTACCTGCTGAAACATCTCCAGGCGCTGTCGAGCGCCGGCCTGGTCGACACCGTTCCGGGGCCGAAGGGCGGCTATCGCCTGGCACGCGAGCCCGAGGCGATCACCCTGCTCGACATCTTGCTTGCCGTGGAAGGGCCGCAGCCGGCCTTCCGCTGTCGCGAGATCCGCCAAAGGGGGCCTGATCCCCTCCCCCAGCGGTACTTCGAGAAACCATGCGGGATTGCGGCGGCGATGCTGGCGGCGGAGCGGGTTTATCGGGCCGAACTCAAGAAAACGAGCATCGCGGATCTGATCTCGGATCTGAAGTCGAATGACGACGGAGGGATCGCGGCACGCGGCTGCGCCTTCCTGGAAATCCACGAACGCAAGACCACCCGCTGAAGGGCAAACCGAAAGGAAGACAAGATGCACCCGCGCCTCGACATCGCAAAGGCGGCCCCCGCCGCCTACAAGGCCGTGCTCGGCCTGGAAAACTACGTGCAGACCAGCGGGCTTTCCCGCGCCGAAATCCACATGATCAAGCTGCGCGCCTCGATCATCAACGGCTGTGCCTACTGCGTCGACATGCATGTGAAGGAATCGCGCCATGACGGCCTGTCCGAACAGTGGATCAACATGATGTCGGTCTGGCGGGAATCGCCCCTCTACACGCCGCGCGAACGCGCCCTGCTCGGCTGGGTCGATGCCGTGACGAACATTGCCGGCACCGGCGCGCCGGACGAGGCCTTCGAAGCGCTGAAGGTGCATTTCACCGACGGCGAGATCGCCAACATCACCGTGGCGATCGGCACGATCAACGTCTGGAACCGGATCTGCGTCGGCTTCCGGACCATGCATCCGATCGATCAGCCAGCCGTTGCCGCCTGATCAGCCGACTACCGCCCTGTTACCGAAGGACCGTTACATCGCAATGTAGCGGTCCTTTCGATGATTGATGGCCAACGTCAGATTGAGCACCACGGCGCCGACGACCGAGCAGAAGATGATGAAGGGCGTGGCGACGAAGAAGGAGAAGACCAGCACCGTGCCGTCGAACACGAGCTGCACCAGACCGGCGCGCCAGCCGAAGCGGTCCTGCAGGTAGAGCGCCAGGATGCCGAAGCCGCCGAGGCTGGCGCGGTGG
>JAHRYZ010000242.1 GCA_020621905.1 Rhizobium sp. | reverse complement strand
CAAGCAGGTCGAATTCGACATCATGTACGGCGAGGGCGTCTCCAAGATGGGCGAGATTCTCGACCTCGGCGTCAAGGCCGGCATCGTGGAAAAGTCCGGCGCCTGGTTCTCCTACGACAGCCAGCGATTGGGGCAGGGTCGCGAGAACTCGAAGGCCTTCCTCAAGGCCAATCCCGACATGACCGCGAAGATCGAAGCGGCGATCCGCCAGAACTCCGGCCTGATCGCCGAGCAAATTCTCGCCGGTTCCCCCGAGCGCGACGCCGAAGGCGAGGAGCCTGCGGAAGAGTGAAGGTTTTGTAGGGCCTTGGTCGCCTGATTTGAGGTTCGACATGAGCGGGCGCTGAGGATGTTGAGTTGCCGACGTTCGGCGCCCGTTTTGTTTCGCGGATAGCCGGTGAGGCCCATGACGCGTCTGATTCTGACCGGCCAATCCGGCGTAAGTCTCTTCAGTTCGGACCTCGCCGGCACCGTGATTCCTTTCTCCCCGTTTCGCTTCGTATGGGGGCCGCTGCCGTCTCCGGACGAGCTTGCAACCTATGTCGCTACCCGCTCCGACAAGCACGGCCCGGGTACTCACTGGTCGGACTATGGCGGCAACTGGCTCCCTGGCACCGGAGCTCGCAAGGACCTCGGATTGGTGGAGTTCTGCCAGCGCTGTAAGACGGTGGAGCTATGGTTTGATCCGAACCCGAACGACCAATTGCAACTGGTCTGGCTGCTCGACTATTTCCGGTCGTATCCGGAGATCGTGGCCCGAACGAGATTGCGTATTGTCGACTTCAATTTGAACGGCACGTCTGCCAAGGGGCTTGGCAGATGGAAGGTGGAGGCCGTCGACGTCACCAGGGATGAACTTGAGACGGCCAGCGCGACCTGGCAGGCCTACAGGGCGACCACGCCGGAAGCCTGCTTCGACGTCCTCAGCAGGGATTTGAGCGCTTTGCCGCTGTTGAGGCCGGCCTTGCTTGACCTGCTTGAAGAGCTTCTTGCGGCGCGACGGGGCTTGGCGCGGCGGAAATGCGGGTGCTGAGCTAATCGCGAATGGATACGCGAGCACGAATGCGCTCTTTATCTTACCGAGCTCCGCCAGCGGCGTGTATTCGACTCTGGGAAATCGGTTCCCTGCTCGAGGGCTCGCGCACGGTCGCGACCGGCCCTGGCGGGCCTCGACGACGCACTGCGCACGCTCAAGACAGGTAACTACCGGGGCCGCGACGAGGCATACAAGCGAAGCCGACTGTCGCTGACCGAATTCGGCAAGGCGATTGTCGCGTACAAGGAAGACTTCAGCCGGCACAACCCGATCGATCGCTGGTGGGGCGGCACCAGGTTGACCAATGATTGCCTATGGCGCTGGGATCCGGCGCTGGTCAAGCCGTAGCGCGGGCGATGAGCGTCATGAAACGTCTGATTCTGACATCCAGTGACAGTGGCGCGGGCGGCCTGACAGGGGCAAGGCTGGCGGATTGCGTAATTCCCTTTGGGCCGAGATTCGTTTGGGGACGGTTGCCGTCGCAAATCGAACTTGGGACATTGCTGTCATCTCGCTCGGCAATGCATGAGGCTTCGGGTTCTCACTGGCTCGATCTCACCGGCAAGCGCCTCGAAAAAGTGCGGACGGAAGGTCCGGGGTTGATCGAATTTTGCGGGCGCTTTGAAGCGGTCGAACTATGGGTCGATCCGGACCCGAATGCCCAACTGACGCTGGTCTGGCTGCTGGACTATCTGCGGCATCACGCAGAGACCGCCTCGAAGCTGACATTGGTTCAGGCGGACGCCTGCATCGGCAATTGCACGCCGGAAGAATTGGCCGGATGGCGTCCATCGGCCGTCAGGACCCAGAACGATCATCTCGTAGCCGCCAGCACGGCCTGGCAGGCCTATCGCCAGCCGACGCCGCAGGACTGGTTCAACCTGCTCGGCGCGGACCTCGGCGTGCTGCCGCAGCTTCGGCAGAGCATGCTGGAACTGCTCGAAGAACTCCCCATGGACGCGACGGGGCTTGGCGCGACGGAAATGCGGATGCTGGAGCTGATAGCGGCGGGGAGCGCAGGCCCGTTCGACGTCTTTCCCGGCGACAACAAGCGCAACAAACGGCGCGTGTTCGGCTACTGGGAAGTCGGAGCCCTATTGGACGGGCTCGCTCATTGTCCGGAACCCGCCGTGGCCGGTCTCGACGAGGGGCCGTTCACGCTGGAGATGCACGATGACGCAATCGTCACGCGCGATACCAGCGAAGCAAGCTGGAGCTCACTGCGCTCGGCGGGATTCTGGCAGGACCGAGATTTCAGTCGGCATAATCCCATCCATCGCTGGTGGAACGGCGCTCAAAGGTCGATAACCCCGCCGGGCGTGATTTGAACGCGTTCTTTATCGCGCCTTGAAAGTTGGGGCCTTGGTCCTGACCCGGGTTCATGGCGGGCATGAGGACATGCAGGTGCCGTTTTATTTTGGACACGCCGTTGTGCGTTTGGTGCGGCTGATTCGGAATCGCCAGATTTTAAGGTACCTGGTCGGAGGCGGGGTTTTCATTCGCTGAAGTGAAGTGGCAGGTTGGGTGCGGAGCTTTCTTCCGGGCCCGGTGCCGGTACATCGGGGGTGTTTCGCACATTGGAAGCTCTCCGGACCAGCCCTGAATGACGTTAACAACGCGTCACTCCGCCGCCTGCGCGTAGTCCGCAACCGGCGGGCACGAGCAGACCAAATGACGGTCGCCATAGACGTTGTCGACCCGCCCGACCGGAGACCAGTATTTGTCGGAGCGCGAGGTGCCGGCCGGGAAGCAACCCTCGGCGCGGCTATAGGCCCGCTGCCAGCCGTCATCGGCGATGTCGTGGACGGTGTGCGGCGCATGCCGCAGCGGCGAGGCCTCGACCTTCCAGCGGCCCGCCTCGATCTCGGCGATCTCCTGCCGGATTGCGATCATGGCGTCGCAGAAGCGATCGATCTCGGCCTTCGATTCGGATTCGGTCGGCTCGATCATCAGTGTGCCCGGCACCGGGAAGCTCATGGTCGGGGCATGGAAGCCGTAATCGATCAGCCGCTTGGCGATGTCGTCGACGGTGACGCCGCTGGAGGTCTTCAGCGGGCGCGGGTCGACGATGCATTCGTGGGCGACGCGGCCTTTGGCGTTGCGATATAGCACCGGAAAATGCGGATCCAGCCGGTTCGCGATGTAATTGGCGTTGAGGATCGCGATCTCGGTGGCCCGGGTCAGGCCTTCGCCTGACATCATCAGGATGTAGATGTAGGAGATGGTCAGAATCGACGGCGAGCCGAACGGCGCCGCCGATACCGGCCCGACCGCATAGGGCTTCGCGCCGGAGGTATCCGGGTGGCCCGGCAGGAACGGGACCAGATGCGCCCGGACGCCGATCGGGCCCATGCCGGGACCGCCGCCGCCGTGCGGAATGCAGAAGGTCTTGTGCAGGTTGAGATGGCTGACATCGGCGCCGTAGTCGCCGGGCCGCGACAGTCCGACCTGCGCATTGAGGTTGGCGCCGTCGAGATAGACCTGCCCGCCATGGCCATGCACGACGTCGCAGATCTCGCGGATATGCTCCTCGAACACCCCGTGGGTGGAGGGGTAGGTGATCATGATGGCGGCGAGATCGTTCGAATGCTCTTCCGCCTTGGCGCGCAGATCATTGACGTCGACGTCGCCCCTGCTGTCGCAGGCCACCACCACGACCTCCATGCCGGCCATATGCGCGGAGGCCGGATTGGTGCCGTGCGCCGAGGACGGGATCAGGCACACCTTGCGGTGCGGCTCGCCGCGCGCGGCGTGGTAGCCGCGGATCGCCAGTAGCCCGGCATATTCGCCCTGCGCGCCGGAATTCGGCTGCAGCGAGACCGCGTCGTAGCCGGTGATGTCGCACAGCCATCGTTCCAGCCGCGCGAACAGCGCGTGATAGCCTTTTGCCTGCTCGCGCGGCGCGAACGGATGCAGGTGCGCGAATTCCGGCCAGGTCAGCGGGATCATGTCCGTGGTGGCGTTGAGCTTCATGGTGCAGGAGCCCAGCGGGATCATGGCGCGGTCGAGCGCAAGATCGCGGTCCGAGAGCTTTCGCATATAGCGCAACAGCTCGGTCTCGGAGCGATGGGCGTGGAACACCGGGTGAGCAAGGAAGCCGCTGGCGCGCTTGAGTTCCGGGGGCACGGCATCGCGCGCGCCGGCCTCGATCTCCGTATAGGCAAGCTTACCGCCGAATGCCCGCCACACCGCCTCGACCTCCTTGGCAGTGGTGGTCTCGTCCAGCGAGATCCCGAGCGTCCGCTCACCGAGCCTCAGGTTGATCCTTTCGGCCAGGGCGCGGGCGGCGATCTCGCCTGCCTTCGGGCCGGTCTCCACCGTCAGGGTGTCGAAGAACGCCTCGGATTGCGGCGCAAAGCCGAGTTTGCGCAGTCCCGCCGCCAGCACGCACGCGCGGCGATGCACGGATCGCGCGATCTGGGTCAGCCCCTCCGGGCCGTGATAGACATACATCGAGGCGATCACCGCCAGCACCTGCGCGGTGCAGATGTTGAGGTCGCCTCATGGGTATGCTGCGGGTGCAGCGCCAGCGGCGGCCGGCTGCCCGCGCGAATCGATGACAGCCGACGATGGCCGGGCAACGAGCGCTTGAGCGTCGCGCACCGCCACATAGGCCGCTGCGGGCCGCCATAGCCCATCGGCACGCCGAAGCGCTGCGCGGATCCAACCGCGATATCGGCGCCGAGTTCGCCGGGCGAGGCGAGCAGCGTCAGCGCCAGCAGGTCGGCGGCTACGACGGCGAGCGCGCCCTTGCCGCGCAGCGCCGCGATCGCCGGCCTGAGATCGCGCACCGCGCCTGATGTATCAGGATATTGCAGCAGGCCGCCGAACACGTCCGCCTTGTCGAGATCGGTGAGGGGATCGCCGACGACCAGGTTCCAGCCCAGCGGCTCGGCGCGGGTGCGCAGCACGGCGAGCGTCTGCGGGTGCACTTCCGAATCGACGAAAAATGATCTGGATTTCGACTGCGACGCACGCTCGGCCAGCGCCATGGCCTCGGCCGCAGCGGTGCCTTCATCGAGCAGCGAGGCGTTGGCGATGTCGAGCCCGGTGAGATCGCAGATCATGGTCTGAAAGTTGAACAGCGCCTCCAGCCGGCCCTGGCTGATCTCCGGCTGATACGGCGTATAGGCCGTGTACCAGGCCGGATTCTCCAGGATGTTGCGCTGGATCACCGTCGGCAGAATCGTGCCCGAATAACCTTGGCCGATCAGCGAGGTGAAAACCTGGTTCTGTGACGCCAGTTCGCGCATATGCGCAAGCGCCTCGGTCTCGCTCGCGGGCGGGCCGAGATCGAGTGGCGCCTTCTGCCGGATCGATGACGGCAGGGTTTCGGCCATCAATGCGCCGAGGCTTTTGGCGCCGACGGTCTCCAGCATCGCTGCGATATCGCGGGGCGAGGGGCCGATGTGGCGGCGGACGAAGGTGGTGGCGGGCTCGTCGGTGTGTTTAAGCGTCGCGTTCATGAAGGTTCCTCGTCGAAGTGTTCCAACGCCGTCACATCCGCACCCATCGTCATACCCCGCGAAAGCGGGATACCCAGTACGCCGGGAAGCCAGTGGTTGGGCCGACAGGCCGCGGCGTGCCGGGTCGCCCGGTCATAGGCGAGCGGAAGCGACGCCGTCCTTGGACGGCTATGCCGGGCGATGACAGTTGAGGGGGTGTGGGCAACTTGCTTCATTCGTTCACGCGGTGTGCTTGGCGTAGGCGGCCTCATCCATCAGGCCGCCGAGTTCGCTCTTGTCGGCGATCTTCATTTTGAAAAACCATGCCTTGCCGGCGGCGTCGGAATTGACCAGCGCCGGTTCCGCGGCGAGCGCGTCGTTGACCTCAAGCACTTCGCCCGAAATCGGCGCGTAGACGTCGGAGGCGGCCTTGACCGATTCGACCACGGCGGCGGCTTCCGCCTTCTTCAGGCTGCGGCCGACCTTCGGCAGTTCGACGAACACGACGTCGCCGAGCTGCGACTGTGCGTAATCGGTGACGCCGATGGTGGCGACATCGCCCTCGATGCGGAGCC
>JAHRYZ010000241.1:920-6126 GCA_020621905.1 Rhizobium sp. | reverse complement strand
CTCGACGAAGACGGCAAGCCGATCCCCGAGCGCTATCGCGCCAGCGTCGCCTGCCTTGCCGCACTCCATGCCACCCCATTCGCACGGGACATCGAGATTGAAGCCGGTCGCGTGCATCACGTTCCCGACTACGACCGGACTGCCATGAAGATGGAGGCAGAGCTGCTGATCGACTGGCACCTGCCGTGGAAACGGGACGGCGCCGTGGCGACCGAGGCAGAACGGGCCGAGTACCTGGCGATATGGGACAGCCTGATCGACCAGCTTGCCACGGCCGAAAAGACGCTCGTGCTCCGCGACTTCCACTCGCCGAACATCATCTGGCGGAGCGAGCGACAGGGCATCCAGCGGGTGGGCCTCATCGATTTCCAGGATGCCATGATCGGCCCCTCGGCCTATGACCTCGTGTCGATCGTGCAGGATGCCCGCGTGACCGTCGAACGCGACCTGGTCGACCAGTTGATGGCGGACTATCTCGGCCTGCGCCGCCAGGAGACTGACTTCGACGAGGCGGGTTTTCTCAAGGCCTGGGCGATCATGTCGGCGCAGCGCGCCTGCAAGCTCAACGGGCTCTGGGTCCGGCTGATGAAGCGTGACCACAAGCCTGGCTATATGAAGCACATGCCGCGCACGCTCTGGCACCTGTCGGTCGCCTTCGAGCACGAAACGCTTGCCCCCTTGCGCGACTGGTGCGCTAGGGTTGGAATCGGCGAGACCGAATCACTTCCTAAGGCACGATGAAGATCACCAACGCGATGGTACTCGCAGCCGGGCTCGGCACCCGGATGCGGCCGATCACCAACAGCATGCCGAAGCCGCTGGTAGCGATCGCCGGCAGGCCGATGATCGACTATGTGCTCGATACGCTGCTTGCCGCCGGCGTCGCGAGGGTCGTGGTCAACGTGCACCATTTCGCCGAGCAGATGGAGTCCCATCTCGCCGGTTATCGCGGGCTGGAAATCCTGATTTCCGACGAGCGTGCGGCGCTGATGAATTCCGGCGGCGGACTGGTCAAGGGACTGAAGCTGCTCGACCGTTCGCCCGCTTTCGTGATGAATGCCGACCTGTTCTGGATCGGCGACGAAAGCGCGGACAAATCCAATCTGTGGCTTCTGGCCGATTTCTTCGACCCGGCGCTCATGGACATGGCGCTGCTCTGCGTACCTTTGGATCGAACGACGGGCCATAACGGCAAGAAGGACTTTTCGCTCGGCAGCGACGGAAGGCTGAAACGCTACGAGGACGGCGATGCCAATCCGGTGGTCTATGCCGGCGCGATCGCGCTGATGCCCGCGCTGTTCGACGACGCGCCCACCGATGCCTTCAACCTCAACATCTATTTCGACCGCGCCATCGCCAGCGGCCGGCTCTACGGCATCGTGATGACCGGCCAGTGGCTGACGGTCGGCACGCCCGAGGCGATCGGCGAGGCTGAAGAGACGATCCGGCGCTTTGGAAACCCTATCGGCGACGGAGCCTGAGCGATGGCACGGGCGCACCAACCGCGTGTCCTGACGATACCGGCCGGGCTCCCCTTCCTGAAGGTGCTGGCGGCGAGGCTGCTCGACGGAACGCTGGCACCGGACTACCACTACGATCCCGGCGATCCGCTGTCGCTCCTGAGTAACCATTCTCGTGCCGACACGGCGCGCGGCGCGCGTTCTGCGCTCCGAATTCGTCGACCTGCTGGGCGGCCGATCCGCCATTCTGCCGATCATCCGGCCGTTGGGCGAAACAGAGGAGGATGGCGGCTTCTTTGAGGCCGATGCCCCGGCCCTGCTCGACCTTGCGCCCCCGGTCAGCGGCACAGTCATGCTGCTGGAACTGGCGCGCCTCATCCTCGCCTGGCGCAATCAGCTGCCGGCGATCGTCCGCAGCATTCATGCCGATACCCCGCTCGTCGCGCCGGCGAGCCCCGCCGATGCCGTGTGGCTGGCCCGCGCCCTTGCCGAGCTGATCGACGCCGTCGAGACGGAAGGCCGCGACTGGGCGGATCTGGTCAAGCTCGACGTCCGCGACTTTGCTTCCTGGTGGCAGCTGACGGTCGAATTCCTCAAGATCGCCACGGCCTTCTGGCCGGCCCGGCTGGACGAGCTGATGCGCTCCTCGCCCGCCCGCCATCGCGACGCGGTGCTGAAGGCCGAAGCACAGCGTCTCGCAAAGCAGGAAAGCGGCCATCCCGTCATCGTCGCCGGTTCCACGGGTCGATCCCGGCAGCGGCCGACCTCATCGCCGCGATTGCCGCGCGGCCGGAGGGCGTCGTCGTGCTTCCCGGGCTGGACACCGTGATGTCGCCCGAGGACTGGCTGAAGGTCGGCCTTGAACCGGAGGCCGGCAGGCCCGCCGAACCGGCGAGCCGGGGCCATCCGCAATACGGCCTGTTCCGCCTCCTGCAGCACCTGCAGGTCGACCGGACCGAGGTGGAACCGCTCGGCTCGGCAGACACCGCGCTTGCCGAGCGCGCCGAGGTCCTGTCGCGCGCCATGGCGCCGGCAGGCGCCACGGATGCCTGGCAGGCATGGCGGACCGGCTTTGGGGACGAACGCCTGGAGCGGGCCTTTGCCGAGGTGGCGCTGATCGAGGCGGCCAACGAGCGCGAGGAGGCGACGGCGATCGCCATTGCGCTTCGCCTCGGTCTCGAGCAGCCCGGCGCCGATGGCGGCGAAAGCCGGGTGGCGCTGATCACGCCGGACCGGGCGCTGGCACGGCGGGCGACCGCCGAGCTCGCGCGGTTCGGCATCATCGCCGACGATTCGGCCGGCACGCCGTTTAGCGCCACACAGCAGGGAATCCTCACCCAGCTTCTGCTCGAAGCGACCTTGCGCCCCGGCGATCCGGTGCCGCTGGTGTCCGTCCTGAAACATCCGCTCTCCCGCTTCGGCCTGGCGCACGACGCCTATCGCGAGGCAGCCGACGCCCTGGAGATGATCGCCCTTCGCGGCGGTATCCAGACGGTCGATCTCAGCACCCTGCCCGCTCTTCTCGAACAAAGGCTCGCCGAGCAGGCCACCGACCGCCATGCGCCGCAATGGCGTCTCTCGCTGTCGGCCGAATCAATCGAGGGCGCGCGCGATCTGGCTACACGCATAACGCAGGCGGTCGAACCACTGGTTTCCGTTCTGGTGCGCATTGCCGACGGACGCGTGCTGACCGACAAGCTGGCGCTCGGCGACTGGGCCGGGCGGACCGGACGCGTGCTCGAAGCAGTTTGCGCCGACGAGCGCGGCGACCTGTCGGCACTCTGGTCGGATGAAGCCGGCGAGACGCTGGCCAGCCATCTCGGCGAGATCATGTCGGCCGACGGACGGATCGAGGCCGACGGGCCGCAATGGATCGACATATTCGGTGCGCTGACGGCGAGCGAAGCGGTCAAGCCGAAGGCCATGCGGCATCCCCGCGTCTTCGTCTTCGGCGCGCTCGAGGCGCGGCTGCAAAGCGTCGACATGCTGGTCATCGGCGGGCTGAACGAAGGCTCCTGGCCGGGTCAGACCACCAACAACCCTTTCCTCTCGCGCATGATGAAGGCCGAGATCGGGCTGGAACCGCCAGAACGACGGATCGGCCAGCTCGCGCATGATTTCGAGATGGCGAGCGGCACCCGGCGTCTCGTCTACTCGCGCGCGCTTCGCCAGGGGTCCGCCCCGACGGTCGCCTCCCGCTGGCTGCAGCGGCTGGCGGCGCTCGGCGGCCGCGAATTCGAAAGCCGGCTCAAGACGCGGGGCGAAGCCTACCGGCACTATGCAGCAATGCTCGATCGCAGCGAAGCCCAGGCCCCGGCGCAGCGCCCCGCGCCCAGGCCGCCAGCGGCATTACAACCGAGGCAATTTTCCTTCAGCGAGGTCGGGGCCTTCCGGCGCGATCCCTATGCGCTCTATGCCCGCCGCATCCTGAAACTCGACCCGGTCGACGGATTCAACCAGGATCCCGGTGCTGCCGAGCGCGGCACGCTGTATCACAGGATCATCGAGCGTTTCGTCAGCGAGGGCCATGATCCGGCCGACCCACACTCCCTCATCGCGATGCAACGGATCGTCGATACGCTTTTCGTCGCCGAAGGGCTGCCGGTCCATATAGACATCGTCTGGCGGCAGCGGTTCGCCAGCGTCGGCCGTGCCTTTGTCGCCTGGGAACGCGAACGGAGGCCGGAGATCCGCAAGACGCTGACCGAGGCGCGCGGACGCATCGAGCTGCAGAACGGCATCACATTGACCGGTGTCGCCGACCGCATCGACCTCAAGGGGGCAAGCCATGCCGACATCATCGATTACAAGACGGGACTGAGCCCCAGCGTCGCACAGGCGCGCAGCCTGCTCGACCCGCAGCTCGCCCTGGAGGCGGCCGCACTGCGTGCCGGGGCTTTCCGAGATGCCGGTCGGCTCAGCCCCGAGAACCTTCTCTATGTCCGCCTGAAGCCCGCCGACAGCCTTCTCGTGGACCAGGTGAACAACGAATTCACCGGTCGCGGCGACAACAAGAAGTCGGCGACCGATCTCGCCGATCAATCGATCGAAGAGCTGGCGAAGTTCATCGAGGCGCTGAGAAGCGGCGAACGAGGCTATGTCTCGCGGCTCATTCCGGCGCAGCAGAACGATTACGGCGGCGAATACGACCATCTCGCGCGCGTGGCCGAATGGTCGACCGCCGAAAGCGAGGAGGCCGCCGATGTCGAGTGACGACACCCTGCTCCCGGCAGGCGACGATCCATCCGAATGGCTCGACTGGACGACGCTGCAGCAGGCGGTCGCCTCCGATCCGGAGCGGTCGGCCTGGGTGTCGGCCAATGCCGGATCGGGCAAGACCCATGTCCTGACCCAGCGGGTCATCCGCCTGTTGCTGGCCGGCGCGAGACCGTCCTCGATCCTCTGCCTCACCTATACTAAGGCCGCCGCGTCGGAGATGTCGAACCGCGTCTTCTCCCGGCTCGCCGAATGGGCCACCCTGCCGGACGACGTGCTGGCGGAAAGGCTCTATGCCATCGAGCGCCGCCGGCCGGACCGCATCAAGCGCGCCGAGGCGCGCCGGCTGTTCGCCCGGGCGCTAGAGACGCCGGGCGGCCTCAAGATCCAGACCATCCACGCCTTCTGTGAGGCGCTGCTGCATCAGTTTCCCCTGGAAGCCAATGTCGCCGGCCACTTCACCGTGCTCGACGACCGGGCCGCCTATGCGGTCCTTGCCGAAGCGCGGCGCACGCTGCTGACCGCAACCT
>JAHRYZ010000241.1:0-910 GCA_020621905.1 Rhizobium sp. | reverse complement strand
GGTTCTCAGCATCGCCGACGAAAGCGGCCTCGAAACCCTATTGGGAGACCTCGTGGCCAATCGCCACGCGGTGAGAGCCTTCACCCGCCTGGCGGAGAAGGCCGGCGGGGCGGATGCGCTGCTGCGCAAGGGGCTCGCGATCGATCCCGGTGAAAGCGAAGACAGCCTGCTGCAGGAGAGCTGGCCCCTGCCCTCCCTGCCGGGACCTGTCCTCACGGAATACATTCTTCTGGCTCGCGACAAGGGCGGCAAGACGGTCCAGGAGGTCGCCGACCTGCTGGAGATGGCGGCACACGAGCCCGACCCGCGCAAGCGCATCGATCTCGTCGAGGCGGTCTTTTTCACCAAGGGCGGCAAGCCGAAGGCGGATACCTCGCTGATCGCCGCGGCCATGACCAAGGCGGCACCGCACCTGCGCGATGCCATGCTCGAAGCCCGGGAGCATTTTACCGCCTTTCAGGACCGCCTGCGGATCTTGCGCATGTTCCAGGCGACCATGGCGGCACTGATTCTCGCCGAACGACTCGACGAGGACTACGAGGAGCTGAAGAAGAAGCGCAGCCAGCTCGACTTCGAGGATCTGATCGTGCGCACCGCCGAACTGCTGCTGCGCAGCGATGTCGGACCCTGGGTGCACTACAAGCTCGACCAGGGCATCGATCACATCCTCGTCGACGAAGCCCAGGACACCAGCCCGGTGCAGTGGTCGGTCATCCGTTCGCTGCGGGAGGACTTCTTCTCCGGCGAGAGCGCGCGCAGCCTGACGCGCACCTTCTTTGCCGTCGGCGACGAGAAACAGTCGATCTATTCCTTCCAGGGCGCGCGCCCGGAGCGTTTCTCCGAGGAGGCATCGGTCACGGCCCGGGCCGTGGCAGCCGGAAGCCAGACCTTCAGCGCGGTGCGCCTGCCG
>JAHRYZ010000240.1 GCA_020621905.1 Rhizobium sp. | reverse complement strand
CGCCTTCAAGGCCGAGATCACGTCCGCGCTTTTCATGGCGGAATAAATACACACTATGTGTGTATAAATCAAGATGCTCGTTGTTTGCGGCGTATCCCGGCCCTTCGCTTTAGGCTCCGGGCGTTCGACGCTAGAAACGATTCGCCGGATCGTTTCTCCGAGCGCGCTTGGCGCGCTCGGCCGCGTCTCACCCATTCACCCAGGCCATGTCGTCGTGGGTGAGTTCGATGTCGCGCAGTTCGCGGTTAACGAGGAAGTGTTCGTTTTCGATCGAGAATTCGGCAAGCTCGATCGTCGCGGCGTAGCGGGCCTTGAAGGCCTCGATGATCTCGTTGACGATCACTTCCGGGGCGGACGCGCCGGCAGACAGGCCGAGCGTGCCGATCGGGCCGATGTCGTCCCAGTCGATCTCGGCGGCGCGCTGCACCAGCAGCGAGCGTTTGGCGCCCGCCTTCAGCGCCACTTCGACGAGACGCTTGGAGTTGGACGAATTGGGGGCGCCGACGATGATGAACAGGTCGCAGCCGGGCGCCGCCTGCTTGACCGCTTCCTGGCGGTTGGTGGTGGCGTAGCAGATGCTGTCGGCGGAAGGTGCCGTCAGGTTGGGGAAGCGCTCCTGCAGCCGCTTGATGACGCCGGCGGTGTCGTCGACCGAGAGCGTCGTCTGGGTGACGTAGCCGAGATTGTCGGCATCGACCGGCTCGTAGCGGTCGGCGTCCTCGATCGTCTCGATCAGCGACACCGAGCCGTCCGGCAATTGCCCCATGGTGCCGATCACCTCAGGATGGCCCGCATGGCCGATCAGCACGACATGGCGGCCGAGGCGCTGGTGGCGCATGGCCTGCTTGTGGACCTTGGAGACCAGCGGGCAGGTCGCGTCGAGATAGAAGAGATTGCGGGCCTGGGCATCCGCCGGCACGGATTTAGGCACGCCATGGGCGGAGAAGACGACCGGCTTCTCGCGGTGCTCGGCAGGGATCTCGTCCAGTTCCTCGACGAAGACCGCGCCCTTGGCCTCCAGCCCCTCGACCACATAGCGGTTGTGGACGATCTCGTGGCGTACGTAGACCGGTGCGCCATAGCCCTTCAGCGCGAGCACCACAATCTGGATCGCGCGGTCGACACCAGCACAGAAGCCGCGCGGGCCGCACAGGCGGATCGTCAGGGGCGGTCGGGACACGGTCTCATTCATCATCAAGCAGCCAGCAGGACAAGGATCAGCGTGAGCACGGCGGGAAGCGCCTGGATGTAAAGGATATTCCGCGACGCCGTCACGCTTCCATATAGGCCGGCGACGAAGACGCAGCCAAGGAAAAACAGCTTCAGCTGGAAGGCGAAATCGGGGTTCGGCTGGGCAATTGCCCAGAACATGCCGAGCGCCAGGAAGCCGTTGTAGAGGCCCTGATTGGCCGCGAGCACCTTGGTCGCCTCGGCCTGCTGAGGCTTCATGGCAAAGGCTTTCAGGCCGGCGGGCTTGGTCCACAGGAACATTTCCAGCACCAGGATATAGACATGTTCCAGCGCCACCAGGGCGACCAGCAGATCGGCAACGAGTTTCATCAGTCTCTCCTTGGGCGCACCGGGCGCGTTGCACTTCGGAACAGGCCGGCGAGGCATTGTGTGCCCCGCCCCGCCTGCGGGTTCAGGTTTTGCGGCAAAAGACCGCGTAGAGGACGACACCGGCAAGCGCCAGCGCCAGTCCGTACCAGGTGATCGCATATTGCAGGTGGCTGTTGGGCAGGTCGATCTCGGTCACCCCGCCTTCCGGCATGCCGCCCGGCACCGGAGTTGCGTCGGCATCGAGGAAGAAGGGCAGCACCTTGTCGGCCGGCAGGCCGGTGCTTGCGGCCATGCGGTCGAGGTCCTTCCAGTAGAAGACGTTCTTGCCCTCGTCATTGTCCGGCACCAGCGAGGACGGCTTTTCGCCCAGTCGGGCGCGGGCCAGCCCCTCGACGGATTGCGGACCGACCAGCAGTCCTTCCGGACGCTTTGCCGGCTCCTTCAGTTCATAGGGCACGAAGCCGCGGTTGACGAACAGGTAACGGCCATCGGCGAGCTGGAGCGGCGTGTAGACGTAGAAACCGGCGCGGCCGCGGAAGGTGGCGAGGAAATGCCGCTCCTTGTCGTTGAGGTAGGTCCCCTCGGCAGCGGCGGCCCGGTAGTCCACGTCGCCGCCCTTCGCCAGGATCGCCTCGATGCCGGCCAGGTCGAGGGGGGCTGCGTTGCGGCGTGCCTCGATGTCGGCGATCAGCGCCTCCTTCCAGTGGAGCCGCTTCACCTGCCAGGTGCCGAGCGACAGCAGGATCGCCATCGCGACGGCGACCGCTGCGATGGTGAAGACGAGCCGGAAAGGGCCGCGGCGCGGCACGTCAGCCACGATCGATCGTCCCCTGGGACGCCTTGTTGCGGTATTGCAGGGCGATCAGCACCGCCTTGATGGTGCGCAGCAGCCAGAGCGAGACGATGATCGCCAGCGGTCCGAACAGGACGAAATGCAGCCAGACGGGCGGCTGGTAGGTCAGCTCGGTCCAGACCGCGAGACCGACCACGAGGAAATCGGCCAGCAGGATGACGAAGATCGCCGGGCCGTCGCCGGAATCGGCGAAGGAATAGTCGAGACCGCAATTGCTGCAGCGCGGCTTGACCTTGGAGTAGCCGTCGAAGAGGCGACCCTGGCCGCAGCGCGGGCACGAGGCGGTCAGTCCGGCCTTGACCGGATCGACGGGTGCAAAATGGGCATTGTCCTCGCTCATGATCTTCCTTTCAGCTGCGCATTGGCCGGCCAGCCGCCACCGCCCCGGCTATTCATACCTTGGCTTATACGCCGCGATCCACAAACCGCAAATGCGCACAGCCATTCGGTCAATCTGGACGGAGGCTGCAGCCGCCGACAAAAAAAAGCGGCACCCGCAGGTGCCGCCCGTGTTCCTAGCCGTCTCGCCCGGATCAACCGTGGGCGAGCGGCGCGCCCCAGCCACCCCAGACATAGCTGGTGAAGAACAGGAAGAGCCAGACCACGTCGACGAAGTGCCAGTACCAGGCGGCAGCTTCCAGGCCGAAATGCTGCTTCGGAGTGAAATCGCCCTTCATCGCGCGCAGCAGGCAGACGGTCAGGAAGATCGTGCCGACGAGCACGTGGAAACCGTGGAAGCCGGTCGCCATGAAGAAGGTCGCACCATAGATGCTTTCCTTGAAGCCGAACGGGGCGTGGGCATATTCGTAGGCCTGAACGGCGGAGAACAGGACGCCGAGCGCAACCGTCAGCACGAGGCCGCTGACCAGACCCTTGCGGTCGTTGTGCAGCATGGCGTGATGGCCCCAGGTGAGGGTCGTGCCCGACAGCAGCAGGATGATGGTGTTGTAGAGCGGCAGGTGCCAGGGATCGAGAACCTCGATGCCCTGCGGCGGCCACTGGCCACCGGTGAACTCGACGCGGCTCGCCTGAATCGCTTCGTTGGCGAACAGGCTGGCATCGAAGAAGGCCCAGAACCAAGCGACGAAGAACATCACTTCGGAAGCGATGAACATGATCATGCCATAGCGCAGGTGCAGCGACACGACGCGGGTATGGGCGCCTTCGTGGGCTTCCTTGATGGTGTCCGACCACCAGCCGATCATCGTGTAGAGGATGATGGCGAGGCCGATGTAGAACAGCCACGGATTGGCCAGTTCGAGACCGAACATCTTGAACGATCCGCCCGACAGATAGCGCATGTAGGACACGCCACCGAAGGTGATGATGAAGGCCCCGATCGCGGCCAAGACCGGCCAGGGGCTCGGATCGATGATGTGGTAGTCGTGATTCTTCTGATGCGCTTCGGCCATGTCAGCAATCCCCGAATGTCAAATTTCCTTAGAGCCCGGCGGACCGGACCCCTCCTCTCACAGTTTCGGCTGTCCCTTGTCACCCTGCTGCGGCAGCAATGCCACGGGCTTCTCCCCCTCATGCGGATAGAAGGTGTAGGACAGCGTAATCGTTCCGATGTCCTTCGTCTCGGCGGCCTCGACGATGGCCGGATCGATGAAGAAGACCACCGGCATTTCCAGGCTTTCGCCGGGCTTCAGCTCGGTTTCGGTGAAGCAGAAGCATTCGACCTTGTTGAAATAGGCCGCCGCTTCCATCGGCGTCACGTTGAAGATCGCCTGGCCCGTGGTCGCCACCGGCGAACGGTTGGTCGCGGTATAGTTGATCTGCACCGTCTCGCCGATCTTCGGCGTGATCGAACGATCGACCGGCTTGAATTCCCAGTTGAGGCCCGAGGACACGTTGGCGTCGAAGGTGACCTTGATGCTCTTGTCGAGCACCACGTCGGAGACCTGCTCGACGCGCTGCGTCGTGCCGTTGTAGCCGGTCACCTGGCAGAACAGCCGATAGAGCGGAACCGATGCGAAGGAAACGCCGAGCATGCAGCCGACGAAAACGACGCAGGCGAGCAGGATCCGCGCATTGCCGCGCGGTGTCGCCGTCGTATCGTTGCCTGTCATCGCCACGCGGACCTCCCCTGCTCTCAACTGCCGACTGCGCCGAACTTGATCAGCGTCACGACGTAGAAAATGGCGACAAGCGCGGCGAGCACGACGCCGAGCGCGATATTGCGTCCGCGGCGCGACTTCTTCTGCGCATCATTCAGCTTGATGGTTTCCATCAGGCGGCACCTCCGAAAAGCGTCGCGAGGGTCGCGACGTAATGATCGACCAATAGGGCCGAGAAGACTGCGAACAGATAGACGATCGAATAGGCGAACAGCTTCTTGGCCGGGACCATCTTCTCGTCGCCGTCCGGCATGCGCCAGACGGCGATGGAACAGATGACGAGATAGAGGCCGAGGGCCCCGGCAAACAGGCCGTAGTAGAACGATGCGAGGCCGGTGAAGGTCGGGATCACGGCCGTCACCGCGGTCAGCACCGCGTAAAGGGCGATCTGGTGCTTGGTGACGCGCTCGCCCGATACGTTCGGCAGCATCGGCACGCCGACGGAGCCGTAGTCGCGCATCTTGAACAGCGCCAGCGCCCAGAAATGGGCCGGCGTCCAGAGGAAGATGATCATGAACAGCACGATGCTGTCGAGCGACACGCCGCCGGTCACGCAGGCCCAGCCGACCATGGGCGGGAAGGCGCCGGCAGCACCGCCGATGACGATGTTCTGCGGCGTCGAGCGCTTGAGCCACATCGTATAGACGACGGCATAGAAGAAGATGGTGAAGGCAAGCAGGCCGGCCGAAAACCAGTTGACGATGATGCCGAGGATCGAGACCGAGAATACCGACAGGATCAGGCCGAAGGCGAGCGCTTCGGTGGGCGCGATGCGACCGGCCGGAATCGGACGCGATGCGGTCCGCGTCATGACGGCGTCGATGTCGGCATCGTACCACATGTTGAGCGCACCGGATGCGCCGGCGCCGACCGCGATGCACAGGATGGCGATGAAGCCCAGAAAGGGATTGATGTCGCCCGGCGCCAGCACCAGGCCGGCAAAGGCGGTGAATACGACGAGCGACATGACGCGCGGCTTCAGAAGCGCGAAGAAATCGCGCGCAGTGGCTTCCGAAAGGCGGACGTCGCCTTCGAGCCCCGCGAGGTCGCGACTATCAATAACCGTCATTGTCTCCGTCCCATGCTTGTCTGTTCTTGTCGGGTGCCGCGCCACCGCGGGCGCGGCACTCCGCTATGTTTGAGGCCAGGCCTGCGCTTACTTCGATGCGCGGCAGCTGCTCCCACTGGTGGAACGGCGGCGGCGAAGACAGCTGCCATTCGAGCGTGGTCGCACCCTCGCCCCACGGGTTGTTGCCGGCGATGCGCTTCTTGGCGAAAGCTTCGAAGACGCAGACCAGGAAGATCAGCACAGCGAAGGCCGAGATGTAGGAGCCGATCGACGAGACATAGTTCCAGCCGGCGAATGCGTCCGGATAGTCGATGTAGCGGCGCGGCATGCCGGCCAGGCCGAGGAAGTGCTGCGGGAAGAACACCATGTTGACGCCGATGAACATCACCCAGAAGTGCAGCTTGCCGAGGAATTCCGAGTACATGTAGCCGGTCATCTTCGGGAACCAGTAGTACCAGGCGGCGAAGATGCCGAACACGGCGCCGAGCGACAGGACGTAGTGGAAGTGAGCCACCACGTAGTAGGTGTCGTGCAGC
>JAHRYZ010000239.1 GCA_020621905.1 Rhizobium sp. | reverse complement strand
CGAAGAAACGCCCTTCGGCGAGCGCTACGCCTATGTCTGAGCGCAGGCTCCAGTGACCAAGGATAAAGGCGGCCGGCAAGGGCCGCCTTTTTTCATGGCCGCGGCTCGGCCTTGGCCGGGCATGGCTTGAAGCGCGTCGCGCCATCGGTATCGAGCGCGCCGGTCGCCGACAGCGACATCAGCGCCTCGCCATCACGCTCGTAGACATGGCGGTCGAGCCAGAAGTCGGCCTCGCCGGAACACAGAAGGTCGACCACGAGGCTCTCCTTGAGCACCGACGCGGCGCCGAAATTGCAACCATATTCATAGCCCCTCACCAGTGCCCTGTCCTTGGCCGCATCATATTCGAACGTCAGCGGCCCCATGTCGCAGGAATATTCCGTCTCCGGATCGGCGTTCTCGACGGCATAGCCGTCCTTCGCCTTGGCAAGTTCGGCAACGAAAGCGGTCACCTTGCCGTCCAGCACGCCGCCGGTCTCGTAATCCCAGTTGCCGAGCCGCCAGCCGGCCGCCTCGGCGAAGTCCTCGAAGCGCTTCTTGCCCTTGCAGGCCGGTGTGTCGTCGCAGTCGAGGAAATAATCCTCCATCTGCTTGTCGATCTCCTCCAGCGTCATCAGTTCCAGCGCCGCCGGATAGTAGCCGAGCAGTGCCGCATTGCCGAGCGCCCCGGCGCAGACGCCTGCGGTCTGCTGTTCGAAACAGGCGCGCATCGACGCCGTCAGCCGCCGCTCGACCACGGGCCTGAAGGCATCCTCGCGCGTCACGTCGCTCGCCTCGCCGTCACGCAAGGCCATGATCTTCACCGGCGGCGCAGATTCGGCATAGCTCGAAAAGGCGTACAGGAAGCGATCGTCTCTGAGGTCGAATTCGATATTACCGTCCTCGTCGAGATCGGCCGGCACGACGCCGAACCCGTCGAACGTGCCGAGCTCGACGGTCTTGACCGCATCGTCGCTTGCATGGGCGAGCGCCACCGCCGTGCAGCAATGCGCCCCGCCGCTGAACGCGGAAAACACCACGCCCGGCTGCGCCCATTGCAGCGGATAGATGCCGATCTGGCCGCGCGCCATCTCGTCCGGCCCGGTTTCGAGGCGAATCACCGTCTCGCCCTTCTCCTTGTGGCGGACCTTGAGCACGGCCGTCGCCGTGCCCTCGTCATTCTGTTCGCCGCTCAGCGTCAGCGTCCAGTCTTCGCCGCTATAGGTCTTGCCGAAATTAGCGCGCGTCCAGTCGACCATCATGCCGGAGCCGATCGTCACCTCCTTGGCTTCGCTCGTCTCCTCCGTCTTGGCCGGGCCGAAATCGCCGCGATCGAGCGCCCGGGCGCAGTCGGCGATCTGCTTCAGCGTATCGTTGGAGCCGGACAGCGAGAACGGGCCGTAGCTGACATTGTCGACGCTCAGCGTCATACGTCCGGCATCGCGCAGCGCGGCCATGAAACTCGCATGGGGATTGGTCAGGTAGAGCCCGCCCGAGCCGTCGGTGACGTTCGCCCGCATGGTGCCGGTCCACTTGCGCCGATCGGTGTGGACGACGACGTCATAGTCTTCCTCGTTGGTCAGCCAGCCAAGCTTGCTGCTGGCGATCAGCACGACCACGTCCTTGCTGTTCGGCCGCACGAAGAACAGGCCACCCTTGCCCCCCTTCGGCGAGGCGATGCAGACCTTGTCCTGGCGGTCATAGGCGACCGTCCAGCCGCGATTCTCGGCGAACGGCTGATAGCGTTCCTCTGAACGCGCAGGACCGGCAGCGCCGGCCAAAACAAGCAGGAAAACATACGTGAAAACAGTGCGAAGCATTCTCAGGCCCCCCTTGCCAGGCCGGGTTCCGACCGGCGACATGTTCCAGCCTAGGCCCCGGCCCCGCGGCAGGCAAGCGGCCCCGCGGTCGCAGTGTTTCAGCCTTTAGTTGACGCCCGGCAGCCCCTCGAACTGCAGCTGCACCGGAGGCAGGGCGCCGCCGCGGGTGACGCCTTCGCCGCGCGGCACCGGCAGTTGCGGCGCCTCCGCATCGCCGATCGGCGGCGGAGCCTGTCTGGCCGCCTCAGCCGCCTTGCGGCGCGCCTCTTCCTCCGCCGCCCGACGCTCGGCCGCGGCCTTCAGCCGGACCTCCTCGGCGATCCTTGCCCGCTCGGCCGCAGCCCTGGCGCGGTCCTCCGCACGGTAGCGGTAGAGGGCCGCCTCGCGGCGCAGGCGCTGTTTTTCCAGCACGTTGGACTGCAGCGTCTCGACCCTTCGGCGCTCTCGCTCGAAGGCGCGCTGCGACAGGAAATTGGCCAGGTCGCCGACGTCCAGCTTGCGTTCGGGGCTGGCGACATCGCCCGAAAGCAGCAGCCGGACGCCCGGCTCCGCGCCGGCCAGCGCGTCGTCACCCGCTGCGAAGGCCATGCGGATGTCGGCTTCGGTCCGGCGCTCGGCAAGATCGACCCGCGCCGTACCATCCAGCTTCGCCGCCTCGTTGGCGAGCGACAGCGTGGTAACGCGCAACACCCCGTCGGTGATGTTGAACGGAACCTCGACATTGGCAAAGGCGCTGGACGCGCCGCCGAGCAGGCGCTCGGCAAGGCCCTGGACCTTCTCGGCGGTAACCTCCCCCTCGATCGCGTCGGCCTCCGGCAGGATCTTGGTCAGGAGCCTGCTGTCGAGGCGATGCACGGTGAGCGCCGCAACCTTGGCCGTGCCGGAACCGTTGGTCGCCTCCAGCAGGCCGCTGACGCTGGCGCCCGTCGCCTCGGCCACGAGGTCGAGGTCGAGCTTGCCCTCCAGCACACCCGCTTCGTCCACCCGCCCGATTGCCTTCTCGACGGCGGTGAGGTCGGCCTGGCGCAACGAGATCCGCCCCTGATAGAAGCCGTTGCCGTCGGTGTTGGCGACCATCAGCCGACCGCTCATCGTGCCGCCGAGCCATTGCCCGGCCGCGTCCTCGAGCGTCAGTTGCCCGCCCGCACCACTCAGCTTGCCGGAGAAACCGGCGATCGGCGCAAACACGCCCGGCGAGAAGCTCTTGGCGGTGAAAGCGAGGTTGAACTCGAAATCGCTGCGCGGCTTCGGCAGCGGCGCTGCCGAGACGGTCCCCGTGCCGGGATCGGTCACGGGCCCCAGCACGCCTTCCGCCAGCCAGGCGAGATCGACGCTGTCGAGCGCGAGTTCGCCGCCGACCTTGGGAACGGCGCCGTTCCAGTCGACCGAGAGTGCGCCGGTGATCCGGTTGCCCGCAGCCTCCGCATCGATCGCCGAGATGGCGGCCTTGCCGTCACCCAGGGCCAGTTCGGCGCCGAGCCGCGCCGGCAGCCCCGCCCCGCCCTGCGGCAGCACGACGCCGGTCATCATCAGATAGGGTTCGATATCCGGGCTCTCGAGCTTGACCGTGCCGCTTCCCTTGGGGAAGCCTGCCGCCGCAAGCCCGATCTTGCCGCGCGCCGAAAGCGTCGTGCGTCCGGCAGCTAGGGTCAGCGTCGCATCGGCCGGTTCGTTGCCGGCACCGTTGACGCTGAACTGCAGCCGCCCGCCCTCGCCGCCGCCGATCGGCAGCGGGTCGAGACCGGCTTGCCCCAAGAGAATCTGCGCCTCCGGGTTTTCCAGCGTTGCGGCAAGGTTGACCTTCGCGTCGCCGTTGAGCTTGGCCAGGTCGTCGACGCCGTAGTCAAGGGCGATGCGGCTGCCGTTCGACGTGCCGGCGACCTTGACCGCCATGCCACCGCCCGCCGCCTCGCCGAAGACAAGGCTCGCCGTCAGATTGCTGTTGCCGTACCAAGAGGCGCTCTTCACCAGCCGCGCGGCCAGCGGATGTGTCGGCAGGCGCCCTGCGATCAACGCCAGGAACGGCCCCGGATCGCCCGAGGACAGCGCCACCTGCGCCTTGCCGGAAGGCGATGTCACCGGCCCCTTGACCGTGCCGCTCGCCTTCAGCGCCGCCCCGGCCAGGTCACCGATGTTCAGCCGGTCGATGACGACGCCCGCGCCGTCATAGGTGAACACCGTCTCGACCTCGCCCGCCTCCATGCCGTAGCCGGTCAGCCGGCCGACCTTCAGCCGCGTGGCGATCTTCTCGGCAAGCAGCGCATGGTCGGCTTCCTCGCCGACGATCAGCCCCGCCACGGCGCGCGCCGCGTCGAGGTCGATCTCATTGCCGGTGAGGTCGATCGACAGCGTCGCCGCCTCCTTGTCGAGCGACTGGCGCTCCAGGCGCCCGTTGAGCAGCGCCGGCCCGATCGCCAGTTCCAGCTTCTCGAAACGCTGGATCTGCGGCGTCAGGTTGACGGCGGCGGAAAAACCCATGGACTTCAATTGGCGGACGGCCGGATCGACGCCGCCTGAAATCCAGGTGGACAGGCCCGATGGCTGGGTCGACGCGACCAGCAGGTCGCCGCTGAACGAGGGCGCGGTGCCGAGCACCAGCCGCCCCTTGGCCTCCACCTGCGTGCGTCCGGGAAGCACCACGACGGCGCGCTCGACATTCCAGCCACGTCCATCGGGGCGCACATCGAGCGTCACGTCGCGCAGCACCGTGTCGCCGGCGACGATGGCCGGCAGCCTCAGCGTCGCCTTTCCCGGCAGGTTGGGAATCGGGATCTCGCTCGCCATGGCGATCAGAAGATCGAGCCGCTCCCGCACCGAGCCGGCCGCATTGCGCCCGGTTTTGCCCTTGGCGCTTTCATTGGCGAGCCGGTTGACGTCGACCTGCTGGCCCTCCGCCGTCAGCAGGAATTCCGGATTGGCGCCGGTATCGAGCTTGGCCTCACCGGTCACGACATAGGGATCGGCCGCCTCGCCCAGCTCGAACCGGTAGGACTTGACGACGATGCGCTCATTGGTGAGTTCGAAATCGCCCTTGGCCCGCGGCTGCGGCGTCTTCGGGTCGGCCTTGGCGGTCTGTATGCCCTTCCACACCGCCTGGAAACGGCCCTGATAGTTCGGCTTGCCCGCTTTAAGGCTGAGATTGCCGTCGAGCTCGATGTCGAACGGCCGGGCGTCCGGCTGCAGCCTCAGCTTCAGCGAGATGGCGTCGGCGCCGATCTCCGGCTGCAGGCTGGAGAGGAAGAAATGGCCGGCCTCGCCGTCGAGCGCCGCCTTGCCGTCGACCGACCACGGACCGGCCAGCGAGCGCGCCGACATGTCGGCATCGAGCCCGGTAAGCTTGCGGGTGCGGCCGGTCTGCTCGTCGATGAAATCGATCTCGCCGCCGACGATGCGAACCTTCTCCAAGACGACCGTGCGGGCCGGGATATCGGCACTGCTGCCGCGCAGCCAGTCGAGCGTACCGTCGGCGGAAAGCCGGATCCGCGCCTTCGGCTCCTCGATGCGCATGTCGAAGATGCGGGCCTCGCCGGAGAGCAGCGGCGCGAGCTCGGCATCCATGGAAAAGCGCGCGACATGCACCAGCGGCTTGCCGTCTTGGTCGGCGCCGACCGTCACGTCATGCAGCGTCACCGAGGGGAACGGCAGCAGGCGCGCCTCGACCTCGCCGAGCACCGTGACCTTCTTGCCCAGCACGCGACTGGCCTGGCTCTCGAAATCCTTGCGGAAATCGGTCCAGTCGACGAACAGCGGCGCCAGCAGCGCTCCGAACAGCGCGACGACCAACACCCCGCCAAGGAAAACCAGTATGCGTCCGAGCACGTCTTTCGACTCCCATCACTTCCGGCGCAAAGGTAATGCAATTCCCGTCGGGGGCAAGCCGCGAGCGGCGCTCTTCACATACGGAAGATCTTGCCCGGATTGAATATATTGTCCGGATCGAGGCTTTTCTTGATCGACCGCATCAGCGGGATGGCCGAGCCCAGTTCCTGTTCGAGATAGCTCATCTTGCCCTGGCCGACACCATGCTCGCCGGTGCAGGTGCCCTCCATGGCCAGCGCCCGGGCGTTGAGCCGCGCCATGAACGCCTCCGACTTGGCGAGTTCCACCGGGTTCTTGTCGTCGAACAGCATCAGCACGTGGAAATTGCCGTCGCCGGCATGGCCGACGATCGGCGCCAGAAGCCCGGTCTCGCGAATGTCGGCCTGGGTCTCGGCGACGCAGTCGGCGAGCCTGGAGATCGGCACGCAGACGTCGGTCGCCAACCCGTTGAGTTCCGGCGCCAGCGCCCGGCCGGCCCAATAGGCGTTGTGGCGCGCCTTCCACAGCTGCGCCCGCTCCTCGGCATTGGCGGTATAGCGGAAT
>JAHRYZ010000238.1 GCA_020621905.1 Rhizobium sp. | reverse complement strand
CGCCGTGCTGCGCGAGGAGATCCTCGCCGTGATTGCCAGGCACGTCCAGGTCGACGGCGAAAAGGTGCATGTCACCATGGAGCGCGACAAGCATGTGTCGATCCTCGAGATCGAAGTGGAGATACCGCTGGAGGGCTCCAGGCTCGCCGCCTGAGGCGAGACCGCATTGCATCAGCCGTCAACGGACATTGTGGGTAATGCCCCAAGTCCAAAGGGCGAATAGACAGGACACCGCCAGGGAATGGCGGTGTCCGAGACGCGTCAATCGGATGGCGGCCAGGGTCATCCTCACCGCCGGGCCTAGTCGACCCTTGTCTACAGTTCGCCGTTGACGAGGTCGCGCCAGGCTCTGGCTGCGACCAGCTCCGGCGGGAACAAGCCGTTTATGGCAAAGAACGAGGCGGAAGGATCGGCCGGATCGACCGTGCGCGCCGCCGCCAGGATCTCTTCGCGGCGGGGATCGTCGCAATCCATGCGCTTGCGCACCACCGTGATCCACAGCGCGACGACATGGGCGAACTCGGCCGCATTGCCGCCGGCGGCGAGCGTCTCGACCGCCGCGGCAAAAATGCGCTGAGGCAGCTTCTGGCTGCAGTCCATGGCAATCTGGATGTTGCGGTGGGCGATCGCCTTGTTGGCGAAACGCTCGATCAGCTGGCGCTGGTACTGATCGAGATCGATGCCGGGAACCGGATCGAGCGTTGGAACGACCGCTTCCATGTGCCGGTGCACCTGATCGACGAGTTCCGGCACGGCCATGACGTCGCGCACATATTCCAGGCCGTTGAGCAGGCCGAGATGGGCGATCAGCGTATGCGAACCGTTGAGCAGCCGGAGCTTCATTTTCTCGTAGGGTTCGACGTGGCTGGCAAAGATCGCGCCGCCGGCCTCCCAGGCGGGGCGGCCGGAGACGAAATTGTCTTCGATGACCCATTGCAGAAACGGCTCGGTCTCGAGCGCAAGGCGATCCTCCACGCCGAGGAGCGCGCCGGCCAGCGAACGGGTGGCGTCGGTTGCAGCCGGAACGATGCGGTCCACCATGCTGCAGGGGAAGGCGCCGTTGTCCGCGATCCAGCGGGCAAGATCCGGATCGCGCCGCTCGGCCATCTCCAGCACCAGCCGCCGGACGATCCTGCCATTCGAGGGAAGATTGTCGCAGCAGAGCACCGTGTAGGCTGGAATGCCCTTTGACCGGCGCAGCGCCAGCCCCTCGACCAGGAACCCGAGGACGCCGGTCGGCGCATGCGGATGGGCAAGATCGGCGGCAACGGCCGGATGGCCGAGGTCGAGCCCGCCGGTGGCCGGGTGGAGGCCATAGGCCTTTTCCGAGACGGTCAGCGTCACCACGCGAATGGACGCGTCGGCGAGGTAGTCGAGAACCTTTTGCCGGTCCGTGGCGGCGCAGACCCAGTCCACCGTCGCGCCGATCACTTCGGCCGTGTCGCCCGCGGATCCGCGCACCACGACGGAATAGAGACCGTCCTGCGCCTGAAGGGCTTCGACGGGTTCGGCCGACCGCAGGTTGACGGCAACGATGCCCCAGGCGCCGAAATCCTTCGACAGGGCGCGCTGGGTGTAGACGGCCTGATGGGCGCGGTGGAAGGCGTCGAGCCCGATATGGACGATGCCGGGGCGAAGCGCTGCGCGGTCATAGGTCGGTCCGGCGACGGAGGCCGGCAGCTTGGTCAGTGAGAGACGTTCCATGGGCGTCAGGCCAATCCGTATTGGGGGTGAAGCAGGGTGCGTTCGATGCCGCGCAGTTCGGCCAGTCCCTCCAGCCGGCCGATCGCCGGATAGCCGGGCTGGGCGCCGCGCGTCAGGTCGTCGAGGATCTCCTGGCCGTGGTCGGGGCGCATCGGGATGCGGTGATCCTCCCGGCCTTCGGCGCGCCGGCGCTTTTCCTCGCCAAGCAGGGCGGCAATCACGGCGACCATGTCGGTGCCACCTTCCAGGTGTTCGTCCTCGAAGAAGGAGCAGGGCACGGTGTCGGTATCGCGCGTGACATTGCGCAGGTGCACGAAATGGATGCGTTCGGCGAAGCGGTGGGCGATGAAGGGCAGGTCGTTGTCGGCGCGGGCGCCGAGCGAACCGGTGCAGAGCGTAACGCCATTGGCGCGGCTGTCCACCTGCCCCAGCATGTGGGCATAGTCGGCCTCGGTCGAGAGGATGCGAGGCAATCCGAGAAGCGGCCATGGCGGATCGTCGCCATGCGCGCAGATGTTGATGCCGACCTCTTCGGCGACCGGCGTCACCTCCGAGAGGAAGTCGACGAGATTCTGTTGCAGCCGCGTGCGGTCGGTGCCCCGGTAGGAGCGCAGCTTTTCCAGCAGCTGATCGAGGGTGTAGCCATCGGCGGAGCCGGGCAGTGCCCGCACCGATATTGCGACCGAGGGCCCCAACTTTTCATCAGGCATCTCGGCAAACCGCTGGCAGCCGCTTCGACCAGCCATTCCGGATAGTCGGCCTTGGCGGCGGGTCGCTTCAGGATATGGATGTCTGAAGGCGGCGAAATCGCTAAGATCGAAGCGCACGGCCTCGCGCCGTGGCGGGTCTCCCAGCGCAGGTCGGTGCGGGTCCAGTCGAGCACCGGCATGAAGTTGTAGCAGACGGTGCGGATGCCGCAGGCCGAAAGTCGGCGCAGCGTTTCCTGCCAGTTGGCGACATGGGTGCGCCATTCGCCGGTTTGGGTCTTGATGTCTTCCGACACGGGCACGCTTTCCACCACGTCCCAGTAGAGGCCGCCGGCCTTGATCTCGTCCTGGCGCTTACGGATCTCGTCCATCGTCCAGGCCGTTCCGGTCGGGACGTGGTGCAGGGCACTGACGATGCCTTCCGCTCCGGCCTGCGCGGCATCGCGCACCGTCACCTTGTCGACAGGGCCAAACCACCGCCATGTATGTCTCATCGTTTCCGTCCTCTATCGTCTGTGGGCGTCGCCGAAGGTGATCTGGACCTTGCAGGCGACGCTGCGGTCGCCGGCCTGTTCGAAGGCCTCAACCGCCTGTTCGAGCGGGAATGCGTGGGAAATGATCGGCCGGACGTCGATGCCCCGTCTGGAAATGAGCGCCACGGCGTCGGCGAATTCGCGGTCGAATCGCTGCGAGCCGCGCCAGACGATTTCCTTGCCGACCAGGGCGTTGAGCGGAATGGTGATGTCGCCGGTCACGCCAACCTGCACGATGGTGCCGCGCGGCTTAAGGGCGGCGAAAGCCGAGCGCAGGGCGGGACCCGCCGCCGAGCAGTCGAAGACCACGTCGAACTGTCCCTTGTCCCTTTGCCAGGGGGCGAGACCGTCGGGGTCGCTCGCCACGTTGAGCGTGGCGGTCGCGCCCATGGCCGGGGCCCGGGAAAGGGCCGCGTCGCTCAGATCGGTGACGACGATTTCGGCAGCGCCTGCATGGCGGACCGCCGCGACGGTCAACAGGCCGATAGGTCCGGCGCCGGTCACCAGGACCTTTGTGCCCGCCAGCGCACCCGTCTGGGCCACGGCATGCAGGCACACGGCCAGCGGCTCCGCGCAGGCCGCTTCCGCCGGCGTCACAGGACCGGAGACGGGATGGCACTGGATCGCCGGCACGATCATCCGGTCGCGAAACATGCCCTGCTCATGCGGCACGCGCATCGCACTGCCCATGAAGCGCATGGACAGGCAGTGGATGGGCTGGACCAGCCGGCAATAGTGGCATTCGCCGCAGGGTTGCGACGGATTGACGGCGACCAGCATTCCGGGTCCGATCGCGGCAGGATCGACGTCTTCGCCGACCGCTTCGACATAACCCGACGCCTCATGGCCGGCGATGATCGGCTCGCTGACGCGCACCGGACCGAAGCCGCCGTCCTGGTAGTAATGCAGATCGGATCCGCAGATTCCGCCGGCGGCCATGCGCAGCAGCACCTCGCCCGGTCCGAGCGGCGGCATTTGCTGCGTCTCGACCCGCAAGTCGCGTGTTCCGTATAGGCGTGCCACCCGCGTCAGCATGGTTTCTCTCTGTTCATGGCAATAGGCCCGCGCGCCGAAGCGCGCGGGCAGTCGGTCAACGGATGAGGCCGAGCTGCGTCGGTAGCCAGAGCGTCAGCGCCGGGATGAAGGTGATCAGCAAGAGGGCGACGAACAAGGGGATCATCCAGGGAAGGATGGCCATGGTCGTGCGTTCCACCGACAGTTTCGAGATCCGCGACAGGACGAAGAGGACCATGCCGACGGGCGGGGTCAGGAGCCCGATCATCAGGTTCAGCGTGATGATGAGGCCCAGATGCACGGGGTCAATGCCATAGCGGGCGGCGATCGGCAGCAGGATCGGCACCAGGATGCTGATCGCGGCGATCATGTGGAACCGATGATCAGCAGCAGCACGTTCACCAGGATGAGGAAGGTCCACCAGTTGTCGGTCAGCGCGAACATGAAGTCCGAGAACAGCTGCGCTGCCTGGCTCACCGTCAGCAGCCAGGCGAAGATCGACGCCGCCGTGACGATGAAGAGCACCGAAGCTGTGGTCTCGATCGTGTCGAAGGAGGCCTTGGCCAGCGCCCGGAAGGTCATGGTGCGGTAGCGCACCAGGCCAAGGAACAGCGACCAGATCACCGCGGCGACCGCGGCTTCGGTCGGCGTGAACCATCCCATCGTCATGCCACCAATCAGCAGCACCGGCGTCATCAGCGCCATGACGGCGTGAAAATCGAAGTACCAGTCGAGCGCCACGAGGAGGACCAGCCCAATCAGCACTGCGACATTGACGGAGAGGCCGGCCATGACCAGCAGATAGATCGCCGCGGGGAAACAAAGCACGACGACCACTTCCAGCGATGCGCCGGCCAGCCGCCGCAGCTCGAACGGCGTGTCCGAACCCCAGCCGTTGCGCCGGGCGAAGATGTAGACGGTGATCATCAGAAGCGCGGTGATGACGATGCCGGGCAGGATGCCGGCCATGAACAGCGCGCCGATCGAGGCATTGGCCATCATGCCGTAGATGACGAAGGGCAGGGACGGCGGGAAAATGGGGCCGAGCGTCGCCGAGGCTGCGGTCACGCCGACGGCGGCCTCGACCGGATAGCCGTGATCCTTCATCGCCTTGATCTCGATCGTGCCGATGCCCGCCGCATCGGCAAGGGCGGTGCCGGACATTCCGGAGAACACCACGGAACCGATGATGTTGACCTGGGCCAGCCCGCCCTTCATCCAGCCCACCAGCGACAGGGCGAAATGGTAGATGCGGCCGGTGACGCCGGCGATGTTCATGAGATTGCCGGCGAGAATGAAGAAGGGCACGGCGATCAGCGGAAAGCTTTCCACGCCGGCAATCATGCGCTGGGCGGCGATGATGTCGGGCGCGACGCCATAGACCAGGAGATAGGACAGCGACGCCACGCCCATGGCAACCGCGACCGGCGTACCGAGGATCATGAGAAGCAGGAATGCACCAATGAGAAGCAGCACTGTTCAAACTCCTGTCGGGATGTCGGCTTCTTCAGCCTGCTCGCGAACCGTTTTCGCGCTCGTCATGTCCTTGACGAGGTTCTGCACCGAACGCACGAACATCAGGGCGAAGGCGGCCAAAACCGTGTAGAAGACGATGCCGCGCGGCAGGTCCACTGTAACCATGCGTTCGCTTCCGACCACCGCCACGTAGCGCCACATCAGCCATGTGGTGTAAGCGAAGAAACCGATGACGATCAGGTCCACGGCACCTTGCAGAACGCGAGCGGCGCGCTTCGACATCAGTCGGTAAAGCAGATCGACCTGGATATGCCGACACATGCGCACGCACATGACCGAACCGAGAAAGACGATGACGACAAGGCAGTTGGCGGCGATCTCTTCCGTCCAGGCCAGGCTGTTGTTCAGGGCATAGCGGGTGAAGAACTGCAGGAAGACGCAAAGGGCCATGCCCCAGAAGATCGCCAGCGTCAGCCAGTCCTCGATCGCATAGCGCGACAGGTCGGCCGGGCCTGTCTCTTCCTCGAACGCATGCGCCATCTCGTCCACGCTGATCGGCGCGTGTTTTTGGTCTGTCATTTGAAAGCTCCAGCGAGCGGAATTCACCAGGGTGAAACCCGGCGCCGCGGGGGCGCCGGGAGACGCGCGTTTACTTCACGGCGCGGATCGCTTCCCAGTCGGCCTTGTCGTAGCCGAATTCCTCGAAGGTCACCTTTTCGAGCACGGTCTTTTCGAAGTCGGACC
>JAHRYZ010000237.1 GCA_020621905.1 Rhizobium sp. | reverse complement strand
AGCAAGTCGCTGACCGCGCTGGTTTCCGCGGTTCTCGAGGCGCAGGGCGCCATCGATCCGGACTGCCCGGTTGTCAGCCTGATTCCCGAAGCCAAGGGCTCGGCCTATGGCGATTGCAGCTTTCGCGACGTGCTCGACATGCGCGTCAGCCTCGACTTCGACGAGGCTTATCTGACCAAGGACGGGGCCTTTGCCCGCTATCGCCGCTCGACACTGTGGAACCCGGCCGAACCCGGCGCGCCGGTCGAGACCCTGACCGAATTCCTGATGACCCTGCAGAAGGCTGACCGCCCGCATGGCGGCCCGTTCTTCTATGCCTCGCCCAATTCCGACCTGCTCGGCATCCTGATCGAGCGCGCCTCCGGCCGGCGCTATGCCGACCTGTTCTCCGACCTCTTGTGGAAGCCGCTCGGCGCGAAGAACCATGCGCTGGTCAGCGTCGATGGCGCGGGCACTGCCCGTTCGGCCGGCGGCGTCTGCGTCACGGCCCGCGACCTCGCCCGTGTCGGCCAGATGCTGCTCGACGGCGGAACTGCGAACGGCCGTCAGGTCGTGCCCGCCGCCTGGGTTACGGACATGCAGACCGCCGGCGACCCGAGTGCCTGGGCGGCAAGCCAGCCGACCATGCTGCCGAACGGTCGCTACCGCAGCAAGTGGTACCAGACCGGCGAGCCGGACGGCGCCTTCTGCGCCATCGGCATCCACGGCCAGTGGCTCTATGTCGATCCATCGACCGAAACGGTGATCGTCAAACTCTCGTCGCAGCCCAACCCGCTGGACGACGAACTCAAGCAGGACAATTTCGCCTTCTTCCGCGCCCTCAGCCGCCTTGGCGCCTGACCGCCGCACATACCCTATGCAGGACTGACACCATGCCCCAGACCGCCGACCTCATCATCCGCAACGCCTGCGTTCTGACCATGGACGCGGCTTCTCCCAGGGCCGAGGCCGTCGCCGTCGCCGGCAACCGCATCCTTGCCGTCGGCTCGAACGACGAGATCGCGGCGCTTGCCGGGCCGTCTGCGAAAGTGATCGACGCAAAGGGCGCGACCGTGCTGCCAGGTTTCAACGAAGCCCACATGCACATCTTCCCCGGCTCGGTTTCGCTGCGCCAGCTCAACCTGCACGGCATCCAGGGTTTCGAGGCACTGAAGAAGGCCATGCAGGACTATGCCGCCGCCAACCCGGGCGAACCGCTGCTGATGGGCTTCTCCGCCGACTATTCGATCATCTCGCTGACCGAATCCGTCACCCGCCACCACCTCGACGCGATCCTTCCCGATCGGCCCTTCATGATGTTCGCCCCCGACCATCACACCGCCTGGGCCAATACCGCAGCGCTGGAAAAGGCCGGCCTGCTGCACGGCAAGGATGTCGGGGTCGGCAATGAGGTCGTCATGGGCGACGACGGCATGGCCAGCGGTGAACTGCGCGAAGGCAATGCCTTCGGTCCGGTCTCCGCGCTCGCCTCGACCGGCGGCCGCGAAGAACTCGGCATGGTCACCGGCATGGACCCGGAAAACGTCACGCCTGAACAATATGCGCTGGACCGGGCGATCCTGAAGAACGGCCTCGAATATTGCGCCTCCTGGGGCGTCACCTCGATCCAGAACTTCGACGGCAACCACTACCAGCTGCGCCTGATGCACGACCTGGAGCAGGCGGGCGAACTCCCCTGCCGCATCCGCATTCCCTTCCACATGAAGAATTTCATGGATCTCGCCGAGCTCGACAAGGCGGCGGAGTGGAAGAAGGAGTTTGCCACCGACATGGTGCGCGGCGACTTCGTCAAGGTCTTCATGGACGGCGTGCTCGACAGCCAGACCGCCTTCATGCTCGAAGGCTACGGCGATCGCCCCGGCTACACCTACGAGCCCCTGTTCTCCGCCGACGCCTTCAACGCCATCGCCACCAAGGCCGACGCGCTCGGCCTGCAGGTCGCCGTGCACGCGATCGGCAGCGCCGCCATCCGCCAGACGCTCGACGGCTACGAGGCGGCGGTCAAGGCGAACGGCAGACAAGACCTCCGCCACCGCATCGAGCACATCGAGATCATCGACCCGGCCGACATTCCGCGCTTCAGGGAACTCGGTGTGGTGGCCTCCATGCAGCCGGTCCACGTTCCCGGCGGCACCTGCTTCCCGCTGGAGCCGACCGATGCCCGCATCGGCGAGGAACGCTGGGAATATGCCTATGCCTGGCGCACGATGAAGGAGGCCGGCGCCACCGTCGTCTTCGCCTCCGACTGGCCGGTCTCGCCGGTTTCGCCCTTCCAGTGCATCCAGGATGCGCTGACCCGCAAGCCATGGAAGGATGGACTGCCAGACCAGCGCTTCACGCTCATGGAATCTCTCGAGGCCTATACCGCGATCGGCGCCTGGGTCGAGTTCATGGAAGACCGCAAGGGCAAGCTGAAACCCGGCTTCCTCGCCGACATCGTCATCCTGTCGCACGACATCGAGCGTGTCGCCCCGGACCAGATCATGGATACGGTCCGCCCCGCCGTCACCATCTGCGACGGCCGCATCACCCACGAGGCGGCCTGACGGCCGACATCGGCGCGGGAACGCAACAACCGCTTCCGCGCCCGGAACCCCGAACCGAAGGGCGAAGACGTCGCCCTGCCCCAAGCGTGTCGAAGACACCCAGCAAGACGGACGAACGGCCATGGACATCATCATTCGCAATGCACGCGTGCTCAGCATGGACGACGATGCGCCGCGTGCGCAGGCCGTGGCGATTGCCGGCAACCGGATCGCAGCCGTCGGCAGCGACGCCGAGATCGCCGCACTGGCGACACCCTCGACCCGCATCATCGATGCCGGCGGCGCCACGGTCATGCCGGGCTTCAACGAAGCCCACATGCATATCTTCGGCGGCTCCGTCGCGCTCAACGAACTGTCGCTGTTCGGGGTCAAGGGCTTCGATGATCTGAGCACTGCAATCAGCGCCTATGCCGCGGCCAATCCGCATCTCGAGCTTCTGGTCGGCCAGTCGGTCGACTATACCGTGCTATCGGAAGAAGAACGCGTCACCCGCCACCATCTCGACCGCATCATTCCCGACCGTCCCTTCATGATGGTCGCGCCCGATCGCCACACCGCCTGGGCCAACACGATCGCGCTCGAAAAGGCAGGCATTCTCCAGGGCCGCGATGTCGGCGTCGGCAACGAGATCGTCATGGGCGACGACGGATTGGCCAATGGCGAACTGCGCGAGTCCAATGCCATGCGGCCGGTCGCCATCATGAGCGCGACAGGCGGCCGCGAAGGGTTGGGCGTCGGCACCGGCGGCGAACCGGAGAGTGTCACGGCGGCCGAGCGGGCGGGTGATATCGCCGTGCTCAAGCAGGGCCTCGCCTACTGCGCCTCGCTCGGCATCACCTCGTTCCAGAACATGGACGGCAATCTCTACCAGCTCGAACTGCTGAAAGAGATCGAGGACACGGAAGGCCTGCCCGCCCGCGTGCGCATGCCCTTCCACATGAAGAACTTCATGCCAATCGCCGATCTGGAGGAAAAGGCCGCCGCCTGGCGTGACCGCTTCAACTCCGACAAGCTGCGCTGCAACTTCGTCAAGGTCTTCATGGACGGCGTGACCGAAGGCGAGACCGCCGTCTTCGTCGACGACTACGCCCACAAACCCGGCTGGAAGGGCGAGCCGCTGTTTTCCGCCGAGCACTTCAACCAGGTCGCCGTCGAGGCCGACCGCCTCGGCCTGCCGGTCGCGGTCCACGCCATCGGCGACGGCGCGGTGCGCATGGTGCTCGACGGCTACGAGGCGGCGATCAAGGCCAACGGCAAACGCGACAGCCGCAACCGAGTCGAGCACATCGAGGTGGTCCACCCCGACGACATTCCCCGCTTTGCCGAACTCGGCACGATCGCCTCGATGCAGCCCACCCACCCGCCGGGCTCGGCCGGGCTTCCCCTCGAACCCTACCTCACCTATATCGGCGAGGAGCGCTGGCCCTACGCATTTGCCTGGAAGACGCTGGTCGATGCCGGTGCCCGGATCGTCTTTGCCACCGACTGGCCGGTCTCGCCGCTGCCGCCGCTGTCGTGCATCCATGACGCCATGACCCGCAAGCCCTGGAGGAACGATATGCCCGACCACCGCCTGACACTCAACGAGACGCTGAAGGCCTATACCCGCACCAGCGCCTGGGTCGAGTTCATGGAAGACCGCAAGGGCATCCTGAAGCCGGGCTACCTCGCCGACGTGGTCGTGCTCTCCGGCGACATCGTAGCGGTCGCAGCCGAGGACATCGCCGCCCTGGCTCCCAAATTCACGATCTGCGATGGTCGCATCACCTACGAGGCAGCCTGACGACACCATGGACGAAGAACGCAGCCCATCGATTTCACCGCCCGGCAAGACGCCGGGCGCCACCCGCAAGGGGATCGAGACCCGCGCCCGCATCATTCGCGGTGCGCTGGAGGCGCTGGAGAACGGCGGCATGGAGGCGCTGACGACGCGCAAGATCGCCGCCAGCGCCGGCGTGAAACTGGCGACGCTGCACTATTATTTCGACAGCAAGGAAAGCCTGCTGCTGGCCGTGCTGGACGACCTGATCGCCGACATGGATACGGCCTACCGGCAGGACATGCCCATGCCGGCCGATCCGCTGGATCGCGTCGAGGGGCTCATCCGCGCCAGCTGGCGCTATGTCCAGCGCACCCGCAACAAGCAGCTCGCCCAGACCGAACTCACGCTCTATGCGCTGAGGACTCAAGGGGCCGACTGGCTGGCCGCACGCCAGTACGGCGCCTATATCGACTTCTACAGCAAGATGATCTTCGACGGCATGGGGGAGATGACCGAGGAGAAGTCGCGCATCGGCAGTGCGGTCGCCCGCTTCATGCTGATCGGCATCGACGGCCTGATCCTGCAGAACTTCTCGCTGTATCGCGACGGCGACACCAATGAGGGCGTCGAGACCCTGGTGATCGCGACGCGCGACCTGCTGCGCCGGCTGCAATCCGAAGCCGGGACGACGGCGGCCTGATCACTCTGTCTGTGCCGTGCTAGGATGCCGGTGACGTCCCCATCCAGCGGCTCAATCCCATGCCCGACACCGCCCAGGCATCCACTCGCCCTCCCCGCCCCAACCGGGTGACGCCCTTCGGCGATCTCGAAGCTACGCCGGCGCGCGGAACGCTGATGGGCAATCGCGGCGACCTGCACGGACCGGACGGCACGATCCGCCGGCACCATGTCGGCAAGGCGTGGATCTGCTGCACGCTCGCCGAGCGCAACGGCCGCCGCGTCGTCTTTGACACCAAGGGCCACTACACGCCGCTGTTCTTCCTCGACGAGGCCGTGGCATTCGCCGCCGGCCACCGCCCCTGCGCCGAATGCCGCCGTGCCGATTTCCTCCGCTTCAAGCGGCACTTCAATCGCGCCACCGGCCGCCCCGACGACCAGTTCGTCCCCGCCCGCGAGATCGACGCCCTCCTCCACCGGGAACGCCTCGACGGCAAGACCAAACACCTCGACCGGACCCCCGTCGCCGACCTGCCGGACGGCAGCTTCTTCACAACGGACCCCGCACCGCAGACGCCGCTCCTGCTCTGGCAGGGCAAGGCCTATCCGTGGAGCCACCAAGGCTATGGCGCGCCACTCGCCTTGCCGGACCGCGCGGATGTGACCGTCCTGACACCGCCCACGCTCGTTGCCGTCCTGCGCGCCGGCTATGGGTGCCCCCGCCTCGATCCTTCGGCGGCGCCCGAGGCCCGCCGCAACGACTCCACCTGGGAGATGTCGGCGAAAGGACAGAGGGTATTTGCCAAGCTCGGCACAGCGGGCGATAGGTTGACCCAGCGCAGGTCGCCCTCTGCCTCCTGCCGGGCACTCCCCACAAGGGGGATCACGCCGCAACGTCTCAAAACGAAAGGCCGGCGCCCCCGCCCGGCCTCCGATGCACACTTGCGTGCGACCTTACTTGATCATCGGCAGAAGTTCGCTGACCGACTTCTTGGCGTCGCCGTAGAACATCCGGGTGTTCTCCTTGTAGAACAGCGGGTTCTCGATGCCGGAATAGCCGGTGCCCTGGCCGCGCTTGGAGACGAAGACCTGCTTGGCCTTCCACACCTGCAAAACGGGCATGCCGGCGATCGGCGAGTTCGGGTCTTCCTCCGCCGCCGGATTGACGATGTCGTTGGAGCCGATGACGATGACGACGTCCGTGTTGGGGAAGTCGTCGTTGATCTCGTCCATCTCCATGACGATGTCGTAAGGC
>JAHRYZ010000236.1 GCA_020621905.1 Rhizobium sp. | reverse complement strand
AGGCCCGGGTCGGTCATGATGGTCGCCGGGTTGGAGTTGACCAGGATGACCCTGTAGCCTTCCTCCTTCAGCGCCTTGACGGCCTGGGTGCCGGAATAGTCGAATTCGCAAGCCTGACCGATGACGATCGGCCCCGCGCCAATGATGAGGATGGACTTGATATCTTGGCGCTTCGGCATCGGCGTCTTCCAATTTTCAGTTGCGCGAAAGGCCGGCCAGGGTGAATTCACCGGCCGGGGCGCAAACGAGGTCTTTTAAGGCTAGAAGCGGCTTATAGGGAAATGTTGACCGAAGCGGAACCCCGAAATTGCACATTAGGCCAGGAAAATTCCGAGATCCTCCGAGGGCCAGCTTCATGGGCGAGCGTGCCACCGATCCGGCTGCCGGACCAACCGAATCTTAATGCAAAACGGGCATGAGTCCTATGGCGTGTCTCGGGCTTGGGGGCGAAGGTGGTGTCTGACGGATTGACCAATTTTAGGGTGGCCCTTCTTGGCCTGGTCCTGATCGGTACCGGCAGCGTCCTGACGTTTCTGGCTGCATCCAAGATCGTGCTCGACGACCGCTCGTTCACGCCTGCGGTCGCCACGCTGGCTTTGCTGGTCGTCGGCGTGCTGGTCACGAGAATCAGGGGACTGAAGGCCGCGTCGCTCCTCATCGAGGTGCTGGCCGGCGGGATCGCGCTTTCTCTGCTGGTGCTGATTTCATCCTATCTGGCTATCCCGGCCAACTATCCTGGCGGACCCGTTTCTCGCGCGGCTGGATCAATGGCTTGGCTTCGACGGCCTTGCTTTCGTCCGGTGGGTGGACGGTATGCCCGTGCTCAGTTGGCTGCTCATGCACGCCTATTCGTCCTTTGCACCTCAGTTGCTGGTGCTTCCCATGCTGCTGATTCTTCTGGGGCACCCGGGTTCCGCATTCGCTCTGGTCCTCGGCTACGGCATGGCAGGCTTCGGTGCGAGCGTGATCTCGGTATGGTTCCCGGCCCTTGGCGCCCATGTGACCTACGGGATCGCTTCGCAGGCGCTCTCGTCGGTGAACGTCCATTTCGGCTATGCTTTCCTCAACGAATTCCATGCGGTGCGGGATCAGGCGACGTTCGTGTTGTCGGTCGCGAAGGCCCAGGGCATCCTGACCTTTCCCTCGCTGCACACGGCGGTGGCCATATTATGCGCGGCGTTCGCCGCCAGCCATGTCTGGCTGCGCTATCCGATCCTGGTGCTGAATGTCCTGATGGTGGTTTCCACCCTGACCCATGGCGGGCACTATGTGATCGACGTCATCGCGGGCATGGTCCTGGCCTTGCTCGCGCTTCTCGCCGTCGGCGCAATCCGGCGCAGCGCCTTGGTCACCAGGGTTTCGGTTGCCATTCCAGTCCCGACTTTCAAGGCGCGCTGACGCGTGCTCCGATCGCGCCGCAGATCCGATGGGACGCTGTCGCCGCCACAGACGCGTCTCACCACCCGTGAACAGGAATTTCCGTTGTGATCGAGCGCGAGCGTCGCGCTTCTGCGCCCTCAAGGACGTGAAGCACTGCACAGAGCTGCGGGCTTTCACCCTCGGATGGCAATTGCAGACTTCCAGAACGAAAAATGGCGGGCTCGTGGCCCGCCATTTGCTGTTTTCGGTGCTCTGGCCCTCAGGCTCAGAACTCTTCCCAATCGCTCGTGGTCGGCGCGGGCTTGGCGCCGATCGCCGCGGCCAGGCGGTTGCCGAGGGCGCGGGCCGGGGAGGCGACCGGTGCAGACCGGGCGGGGCTTGCCGCGACCGGCCGGACCGGGGCGGTTGCCACTGGTGCGGTCCGCATCGCAGCCGCGGTGCCGCGGCCATTGCCGAGGTTGAACTGATCGAGACGGGCGGAAAGCGCCGAGACTTCCGACACAAGCGTGTGCGAGGCGGCGTTGGTTTCCTCGACCATGGCCGCGTTCTTCTGCGTGCCCTGGTCCATGATGTTGACGGCCGAGTTGATCTCGCTCAGCCCCGTCGACTGGTCGCGGGCGGCGAGCACGATCGCCTGGACGTTGGTGTTGATCTGCTGGACCTCGGAGACGATCGCCTGCAGCGCTTCGCCGGTCTGGCCGACCAGCGAGACGCCGTGCTTGACCTGTTCGCCGGAGGCGGTGATCAGCGCCTTGATCTCCTTGGCGGCATTGGCGGACCGCTGGGCGAGTTCGCGCACCTCCTGGGCGACGACGGCGAAGCCCTTGCCGGCTTCGCCAGCACGAGCGGCTTCGACACCGGCGTTCAGCGCCAGCAGGTTGGTCTGGAAGGCGATCTCGTCGATCACGCCGATGATGTTGGAGATCGACTGCGACGACTGCTCGATCGCGCTCATGGCGTCGACGGCGGTGCGAACCACTTCGCCCGAGCGCTCGGCACCTTCCTTGGTGCGGCTGACCTGGAGCCCGGCATCCTCGGCGCGCTGGGTCGATTCATGGACCGAGCGGGTGATTTCGGCCAGCGCCGCGGCTGTCTGCTCGACCGAGGCTGCCTGCTGTTCGGTGCGGCGGGCGAGGTCGTCGGCGGCGGAGCGGATCTCGTTCGAACCGTTCTGGATGGTCGAGGCATTCTCCCGGAAGGAGAGCATGGCGGCCTGCAGCTTCTCGATCGATTCGTTGAAGTTGCCGCGGATGGAATCCAGCGTGCCGCTGAACGGTTTTTCGAGGCGAACCGTCATGTCGCCGTCCGACAGGCGGGCCAGGCCGTTGCCGAGTTCGGTGACGACGAAGCGGATTTCCTCCTCGCGTGCCATGTGGCCCTTGGACCGTTCGGTCCGTTCGATTTCTTCCTGGACGCGGTGCGCCTCGGCTTCATTCTCGAGCTGCACCTTGCGGCGGTTGTTTTCCAGCAGGATCTGCAGCGAGCGGGAGAGATCGCCCAGTTCGTCGGGCTTTTCGCGGTCGGTCAGCTCGACGTCGAGGCGACCTTCGGCGATCTGCGTGGTCTGGTGGATCACCCGGTTGATGCGACCGATGAAGCCACGGGCCAGCAACCAGCCGGCCACGACCAGAAGGACGGTCGCCAGGCCGATGATCGCCGCGGAGTTCCACACGATTCTGGTGAGACTGGCATAGACCGTCGCGCTCGGGACCGAAACGACGACGTTCCAGACGGCGCCTTCGAACGGCACGATCGGCAGAGCCATGGCGAGATCTTCGGTGCCGTCGGGCCGGACGATGGTCTGAGCCTCACCGGGCTTTGCCAGGGCGCGCTCCCAGGCTGCGGTGTCGACGCCGCTTTCCTTGAGCGCCTTGCCCATCACCGCCTTGTCCGGGTGGCTGACGAAAGCATTGGCGGAGGAAAGCAGCGCGATATAGCCGTCGCCCAGCGGGCGTTTGGCGGCCAGGTCGGCTGCCGTCTTGTCGAGGTCGATGTCGGCGCCGACATAGCCGACGACCGCACCATTGGCACGGGTCGGCAGCGACAGGGTCGTCATCAGGACGTCCTTGCCATTCACCGGATAGACGTAGGGCTCCATGAGGACCGGTTTGCCGGTCTTCACCGGCAGCTGGTAGTAGTCGCCGGCGCCCGGCTTGTCGTAGTCGACCAGAACCTCGACCTTGATGTCGCTGCCGGCGCGGAAGACGTAAGGCACGAAGCGGCCGCTCGCATCATGGAAAGGCTTGCCGACATAGTCCGCATCCTTGCCGTCGAAGGCATTGGGCTCCCAGCCGGTCGAAAGCCCGATTGCGCCCGGATAGCCTTCGAGTGTCTTCTGCATCAGCGCGACGGTATTCTCGCGCGTTGCCGAGCCGGTTTCGCGCAGCGACGTGATCGCCGCCTCCAGGCCGCTGACCATCCTGTGCCCGTCACGCAGACCCGCATCGATCTCGGCAGCGGCCTGTTGGGCGGCTGCGCGCATTTCGTTAAGGCTGGCAGTGCGGATATTGTCGTAGGAGATGGACACGAGCGTGCCGGCAACGCCGATGGTCGTGACCACGCCGAGCGCGACCGCCGTGAATATGTTGCGGCTTGTGGCCGATTTGAAAAGCATGGGGTGCCCCTCCCGAGCAAGTTACTGAGCCCTCGGTCCACAGGGCGAACCGGCAGGCGACCGCGCAGTGTTTCAGCGCGGCCGGGCAAGATTAGACTTTTCGTGGTTAAGCAGGTGTTTAAGCACTCCCAATCTGCGTGCCGTTTCGGCGCTTTACTCGAATTATTGCGTTGTCGGCGGGGTTTGACCTGCTAGTTTGGGTAAAAAACGGGGGCATGGGATGTATTCTTCCTATTTTGAGCATGACGGATTGGGACTTCACCGTCCGGCGCGGAGAGGTCAGTGCGCCGGAGCTGGTCGAGACCGCGATCGCCGCGATCGAGAGGCTCAATCCACCCCTCAATGCGGTGATCCGGCCGATGTTCGACGAGGCGCGGAAAACGGCTGCCGGACCGCTCGGCGACGGCCCGTTTGCCGGCGTACCCTTCCTGCTCAAGGACCTGCTCTCGCAAGTGGCAGGCATCCCGACCTCGCAGGGCAACCGTCTCTGGGCCAAGATCCCGACCTCCGGCGATAACGAACTGGTCAAGCGCTGGAAACGGGCGGGGCTGATCATCCTCGGCAAGACCAATACGCCGGAATTCGGCCTGACGCCCTATACCGAGCCGGAGGCCTTTGGCCCGACCCGCAACCCCTGGGACCTGACGCGCACGCCGGGCGGCTCTTCCGGCGGTTCGGCGGCGGCCGTCGCTTCGGGCATGGTGCCGCTCGCCTCCGGGGGCGACGGCGGCGGCTCGATCCGCATCCCGGCCTCGGCCTGCGGCCTGTTCGGCATGAAGCCGACGCGCGGCAGAACGCCCGTCGGTCCCTTCATCGGCGAGGCCTGGTCCGGCTTTGCCGGCGAGCATGTACTGACCCGCTCGGTGCGCGATTCCGCCGCCATGCTGGACGCCACCCATGGGCCGGATGTTGGCAATCCGCATCCCCTCCCGGAGTTTCGCGGATCATGGCTCGAGGCCGTCGGGCGTCCTCCGAAACGGCTGCGGATCGCGGTGTCCTGCGAACCGATGCTCGGCAAGGCCGTCGCAGCGGAGGTTCGCGCGGCCTTTGCCGAGACGGTCCGCCTGCTTGAAGGATTGGGACATGAGGTGGTGGAGGCGGCTCCCCCGGTCGAGCGCGAGCGGTTCTCGCTCGCCTTCCTCACCGTCCTTGCCGCCGAACTGCGCGCCGACATCGAGTTCATCGCCGCATTGAGCGGTGTTCGGGTGTGGCCCGAGGATTTCGATGCGTCCTCCTTCGGCCTCGGCCTGCTCGGCCAGGCGTTTTCCGCCGCCGAACTGGCTGCGGCGCTGCGCTATCTGAAGCTTTCGGCGCGGTCTGTCCTCGGCTTCTTCGAGGACCACGACGTGCTGATGACGCCGGTTCTCTCCAGCCTGCCGGTCAAGATTGGGGCGCTCCAGCCGAAACCGATCGAGAAGAAGCTGATCCGCTTCATGGGGCATATCCACGGCGGGTCGCTGCTGAAGAAGCTCGGCATCGCCGACCAGCTGGCCGCCCAGACCTTCGAGTTCATCCCCTGGACGCCGGTGTTCAACGTCACCGGCCAGCCGGCCATGTCTGTGCCGCTCTGCTGGTCGCTGGAGGGATTGCCGATCGGCATGCATTTCGTCGGGCGCTTCGCCGACGAGGAGACCCTGTTCAGCCTCGCAGGAGAACTGGAACAGGCAAGGCCATGGAAGGATCGGCGCCCACCGGCCTGAGCGTGGAGGCCTGTCACAAGACGGTATCATTGGCGGCCTAAAGCGGCGCCCATCTCCCCTCGATCGAAGGATGGACGTCATGGACGCGGCAATGATCTCGCCGAAGCTTTTCCCCTTTTCCAAGGTGCGCAATCCCGGCGTCCCGGCGCATTTCGGCAGTCGCTACGATGCGACCGGTCGCTTCCTGCCGGAGCCCGGCAACACGGTGGTTTGCCATCTGATCGAGGGATCGGAGACGCAGAGGGCCCTGGTGGATGCGCGGGGGCGCTTTCTTGCCATGCCGGAGGCGGCATGCCTTGCCTTCACGCCCATTTCCAGTCTGCACATGACCCTGTTCCAGGGCGTGATCGAGACCCGCCGCAAGCCGGGATACTGGCCGCCCGAACTGCCGCTCGACACGCCGATCGACGATACGACAGCGGTGCTCGAACAGCGTCTCGTCGGCTTTCAAGGCGGTCCGCCCTTCCGGATGCGCGTGGCCGAGGTGCTGCCCACCGGCCTCGCCGTGGTGGGCGCATCGGAAACGGATCGGCTGGCCTTGAAGACCTGGCGCGACCGTCTGGCGGATCTGTTCGGCTGTCGCCAT
>JAHRYZ010000235.1 GCA_020621905.1 Rhizobium sp. | reverse complement strand
TCGCTTCGAAGGCGATCGACGCCAGCTGCGATCTCGGCGGTCAGCCTGATTCGGTGGCGATCTCCGCCGACAAGAGCTTTGCCGCGATTGCCATCGAAAACGAGCGCGACGAAGAGCTGAACGAGGGCAAGCTCCCGCAACTGCCGGCGGGCGATCTCGCCATCGTTTCCCTGAAGGACGGCGTTGCCGACTGCGCTTCGATCAAGCATGTCGCGCTGACCGGCCTTGCCGAAGTCAGCGCCGATGATCCGGAGCCGGAATTCGTCTCGATCAACAGCCTCGGTGAGATCGCCGTGACGCTGCAGGAGAACAACCACATCGCCATCGTCGACGGCAAGACCGGTACGGTGAAGACCCATTTCTCGGCCGGCGCCATAGATCTCGCCGGCATCGACACCAAGTCCGACGGCGCGCTGAAGTTCACCGGCAAGAAGGAAGGCGTGCTTCGCGAACCCGACGCCCTGAAGTGGCTGGACGACAACCGTTTCGTCGTCGCCAACGAAGGTGACTACGAAGGCGGCTCGCGCAGCTTCACCATCTTCGACAAGAACGGCAAGGTCCTCTACGAATCCGGCCCGTCGCTCGAACTGGCCATCGCCCAGATCGGCCACTTCCCCGACAAGCGCGCCAAGTCCAAGGGCGTCGAGCTCGAAGGCCTGGAGACCGCCACCTTCGGCGACCAGAAATACTTCTTCGTGCTCTCCGAGCGTGCCTCGATCGCCGCCGTCTACAAGGACACCGGCGCCGAACCGGAACTCGTCCAGCTTCTGCCGTCGGGCGTTTCGCCGGAAGGTGCAGTCGCCATCCCGAGCCGCAACCTGTTCGTCACCGCCAACGAGGTCGACCTCGTCGAGGACGGCGGTGCCCGCTCGCATGTGATGCTCTATGAACTCGGCGAAGGCGAAGCCGCCTATCCGACGATCCGCTCGCAAATCGTCGACGGCGCGCCGATCGGCTGGGGTGCGCTCTCGGGCCTCGTCGGCGACGCCGAGAAGGCAGGCCAGCTCTATGCCGTGAACGACAGCTTCTACGCCATGCAGCCGACCATTTACACCATTGACGCGACGCAGAAGCCCGCGGCCATCACGGCGGCCCTGCCGGTCACCCGTGGCGGCCAGCCGGCCCAGAAGCTCGACATCGAGGGCATCGCGCTCGACGGCAAGGGCGGCTTCTGGCTCGCCTCCGAAGGCGATCCGGCAAAGCTCGTCGGCCACGGCATCTACAATGTCGACGCCAAGGGCGAGATCAAGGCTGAAATCGGCGTGCCCGTCGAACTGCTCGCCGGCCAGACCCGCTTCGGCTTCGAGGGCATCACCTCGGTCGGCGAGGGCGACGCCCTCACGCTGTGGATGGCCGTCCAGCGCGAATGGAAGGACGACGAGAAGGGTACGGTCAAGCTCGTGTCCTATAACCCGAAGTCGAAGGAATGGGGCGCCGTGCGCTATCCGCTCGACAAGGGTGCCGATGGCTGGGTCGGCCTGTCCGAAATCACCGCCCATGGCGATCACGTCTACATCGTCGAGCGCGACAACCTGATCGGCGATGCGGCCAAGCTCAAGAAGCTCTACCGCGTGGCGATCGCCGACCTGAAGCCGGCCAAGCTCGGCGGCGAACTGCCACTGGTCAAGAAGGAGGAAGTCCACGACTTCCTGCCGGACCTCAAGGCCGCAACCAACGGCTATGTCGTCGACAAGCTGGAAGGCTTCACCTTCGACGCCGAAGGCAAGGCCTTTGCCGTGACCGACAATGACGGCGTCGACGACTCCTCGGGCGAGACCCTGTTCTTCCCGGTCGACCTCAAGGGCACCAACTGACCAACATCGTCCTCCCAAGACGATTGGAGGCCGGGTGAGCAATCACCCGGCCTCCACTGCATTCGCGATCCGGCTTTCGTCCAGGCGTCGCCTACCAGCGCTGGTGGACGTGCGGGGCGATCAGCCGGTCATAGATGTCCTTGGCCGCAGCCATGACGTCGGAGGAAAGGGCTGGCAGGTCGGAAGCGGCCGCATTCGCCTGCGCCTGGGCGGCGTTGCGCGCGCCGGGAATGGCCACCGTCACGGCTTCGTGCATCAGGATCCAGCGCAGCGCGAAGGCCGCCATCGCCGTGCCCGCGGGCACCAGCTTGCGGACCTCCTCGACGGCCTGAAGACCGGTCTCCAGGGGTACGCCGGCAAAGGTCTCGCCAACGTCGAAGGCTTCGCCATGGCGGTTGAAGTTGCGATGGTCCTCGGCCGCGAACTGCGTCGCCGCGGTGATCTTGCCGGACAGCAGGCCGCTTGCCAGCGGCACGCGGGCGATGACAGCGACGTTGCGGCGCCGGGCCTCCTGGAAGAACAGGCCGGCCGGACGCTGGCGGAACAGGTTGAAGATGATCTGCACGCTGACGACGCCCGGATATTCGATCGCCTTCAGCGCCTGTTCGACATTCTCGACGCTCACGCCGTAGTGGGCGATCTTGCCGGCGCTTTTGAGCTCTTCCAGTCCCTCGAACACCTCCGGGTGATAGTAGACCTCGGCGGGCGGGCAGTGCAGCTGCACGAGGTCGAGCCGCTCGGCGCCGAGATTCTGCAGGGAGCGGTCGATGAAGCCCTCCAGATTGGCCTTGGTATAGCCGCCCGCCACATGCGGATTGAGCCGCCTGCCGGCCTTGGTGGCGACCATCGGCCGTGCGCCGCCGCGGGCCTTCAGCACGTCGGCAATGATGCGCTCCGAGCGTCCGTCGCCATAGACGTCGGCCGTGTCGATGAAGGTCATGCCGGCGTCCAGTGCGGCGTTGAGAGCCGCCCGTCCGTCGGCCTCGGAAACCTCGCCCCAGGAGCCGCCGATCTGCCACGCACCGAAACCGATGTCGCTGACGGTGAAGTCCGTTCTGCCGAAATGAATGCTGTCGCACGTCGATCCTCCCCGTTCATGGACTCTGCATCGTTGCAGTTAGCAAGGGCGGGGCGGGCGGGCAAGGGAATGCGCGGGCGACGGCGCGCGACAGCGGATAGGCCAGGCATGCACGCCGTAAATTCACCGTGAAGGACCGGTAGGAAAGGGCTCCTCGGTTGCTGCACCTCGAATCCGGGATGAAGGCGTGAGACTGCTATCGGCGTTCTTGAAGGTTCTGCGACTGGCTTCGCTGCTAGCCCTCGGGCTGGCGGTGTGGAATGCCGCAACCTCCGTCTATCGCTCCGGCATGATGTTCGGGCTGTTCGACCCGGCGGCCCTCGCCGAATACCGGCTCTATGCGGCACCGACGACGACCTATGTCGCGGAGATCGAAGAGGCCATCGCCGACGGCGACCACGACTATGCCGTAGCCCTCTACGATCTGGCGGTCCGCAACGGCCACGCCCTGTCTCCCGCCCTTCGGGAGCGGGCAGAAGGCACATGGCTCGGCCGCGCCTATCTCACCGGCAGCCGCGCGGCAAAGGGCTTCGTCGTCGGTTCGCTCGACAGCGGCGCGGAGATCGCCGGCTCGGTGACCAGCGACCTCATCGGCGTCGGCGATCTGCGCGACTTCTCCGTCCAGGGTTACCGTTACGTGGCGGGCGACGACTACGACCCGATCCTGCTGGGGCTGTCTGCCGTCGGGATCGGCCTCACCGTCTCCACGCTGGGAACCGCGGGCGCGGCAGCCGTTCCCGATGCCGGCCTCTCCGTGCTGAAGAATGCCTACCGCGCGCGCAGGATCTCTGGCCCGCTCACCGCCTATCTGACGAAGAATGCGGCAAAGCTCATCGACACCCGCATATTGAAGGCGGAACTGATGGCGGCGAGCGACGAAGGCGCGCTCGGCCTCGCCCGGCTTCAGAAGGTGGCCGCCCGTTCCGTGGACGGCAAGGTGGCGCAAACCCTCGTCGACGACGCGACGGTGCTCGGAACGATCGGAACGAAGGGCGGGGTGCGCAGTTCGCTTGCCGCTCTGGCCATTGCCGACGGCCCGAAGGACCTGCGCAAGCTGCAGCGGGTCGCGACTCGCTTCGGCGATGAGTCGCACGCGGTGATGAAGTTCCTCGGCCGGTCGATTCTCGAGATCGGCGCGGCGCTCTATGCCATCGCCGCAGCCGTCGCCAGCCTGTTGCTGGCATTCATGCTCGCCGTGCTGCGTCTCTCCGCAAGAATGTTTGCCCGGTTCGCTCTGGCCGGGGCGCCGGCCTCCGTGCCCGTGCAGAAGATCCTGCGACTCATCTGAACCGCGCTCCCCGCCATTGTCCGCACCGCCGTAGTGTGGGCGCGAAAACCAGTCAGCCGCGACTGCCGTAAAGGGATAGGCCGCAGTCGATCCCTGGCGGCCCGGAGAGCACCCGACATGACCCAACCGGCGTCGCAGCCGCGGCAGTCCGCCCTGATCTGCTTCTACTACGCCCTGCCGGCCCTGCCGATGGCAGCCATCGCGCTGCCGCTCTACATCATCGTGCCGAGCTTCTATGCGGCCGCCTTTGCCATTCCCCTTGCGGCCATAGGCGGGGTCCTGTTGGCGATTCGTCTGATCGATGCCGTGACCGATCCGCTTTTCGGCTGGCTTGCCGACCGGGTGACGTGCCGATTCGGTCGCCGCCGCGGGTTCTTTCTCTCCTCTGTGCCTTTGACGGCCCTTGCCGCCTTCATGCTCTTCTGGCCGCCGGCCGATGCCGGCCTCGTCTATCTGGCGCTCTGGGGAACGGCGCTTTCGATCGGCGCCACCTGGACGCTTCTGCCCTATACCGCCTGGGGTGCGGAACTCTCGGACGGCTATCACGAGCGTGTCCGGGTCTCGGCCTGGCGCGAGGGCGCGACGCTCGTCGGATCACTGCTGGCCATCTCGCTGCCGTTCGTTGGCGGGCTCGAGCGGGCCGATGCCTTTCATGGCCTCGCCTGGATCGCGGTCTTCGTCGCTGTCATGCTGCCGCTTGCCGGCGGCCTGGCGGTCTGGCGGGTGCCGGAGCCGGTCGACCGGTCGGTGCGCCGCCTGTCCCTGCGCGAGAGTCTGTCGCACCTCGCCGGCAACAGGCCCTTTCTCCGGCTGGCCGCTGCCTTCCTGCTCAACAGCTTTGCGAATGCCATACCCGCCTCGCTGTTCATCTATTTCGTCACCGCCCGCCTGGGCGCCCCGGGCTGGGAAGGGCCCTTGCTGTTTTCCTACTTCCTCGCCGCGGTCGCGGGCGTTCCGCTCGCCGCGTGGACATCGGCACGAATGGGCAAGCACCGCGCCTGGTCGATCTCCATGACGCTTGCCTGCCTGGTCTTCTCGGGCGCGGGCCTGCTCGGGGAGGGGGATGTCGCCATCTTCGCCGTGATCTGCGTGGCGACCGGCCTGCTGTTGGGATTCGACCTGGCGCTGCCGCCGGCCATCCAGGCCGACGTCATCGACAACGACACAGTGCGATCGGGAGAGCAGCGATCAGGGCTCTATTTCGCCGCCTGGAGCTTCATCACCAAGCTGTCCCTGGCGCTGTCGGCCGGCATTGTGTTTCCGCTGCTGGGGCTTGCCGCCTTTTCGACCGCTCCGGCTGCGTCGCAGAGCGCGACGGCACTGCAGGCACTGGGCGCCCTCTATGCATGGCTGCCGATTCTGCCGAAAGTGGCCGCCATCGCGCTGATGTGGCACTTTTCCCTGGACGAGGTCGAACAGAAGCGCCTGCGCACGCTGCTGGCGTGAGACGCGGGCGCTATGGATCGGATGGTATTTCACATGGGAAGGGAATGGTGGGCGATGAGAGACTCGAACTCCCGACATCCTCGGTGTAAACGAGGCGCTCTACCAACTGAGCTAATCGCCCTTCCGCAAGGCCGGGCGTTGCCGGCTGCGTCGGTGGCCGTGATCTATGCGGATCGGCAAAAATCCGCAAGAGTGTTTGTGAAGATTTTTTGATTTTTTTGGCCCGCCCCGGGCGCCCGTCGATGCCAAAGCCCGGCTTTGCGGGGTTTTGGGCGGGGGCGGGGAGGAGGAGTTTTCCACCGGCCTCATCCGGCCGCGGGAGGGCTCCCGAACAAATTTCGCTCTGTCATGGATTTGTCTCCGATCGAGCTTGACACCAATAACCGAACCCCTTAGTTAGCCGCTCATCGAACGGCCTAGCCGATCGAAACGAAGCGGCAACGCTTTCGTTTGAGAAATGCGCGGGTGTAGCTCAGTCGGTTAGAGTGCCGGCCTGTCACGCCGGAGGTCGCGGGTTCGAGCCCCGTCACTCGCGCCATTCTCAAAATCTCTGCCCTTGTCGTCATGCCGTTCAGGCGGCGCCAGGGGTCGGATCGCCTCCCGGTGATCCAACAATGCGCGGGTGTAGCTCAGTCGGTTAGAGTGCCGGCCTGTCACGCCGGAGGTCG
>JAHRYZ010000234.1 GCA_020621905.1 Rhizobium sp. | reverse complement strand
GCCGAAAAGAAGCCGGGGCCGTCATAGACGACGATCGTGTCGGTCACGGAAATGCCGAGCAGGCCCATTTCCTCGGCGAATTTGGCCGGAGAGAGCAACGAATGGGGAAGCCCGGTGGTCTGATCGGCGATCGCGTCCTGATCGAAGAAGACGGCACCCGGAATGTGGCCGGCGGCGTATTCGACGGCACCGTTGCGGTTCTGCGCGGGCAGGTACCAGGATGCGTCGACGATCTTGAACTCCGGTGCGCCGAGCTGTTTCTCCACCCAGTCGGCGGACACGACGAAACGGCTTCTCTCCGCAGGCATGCGCGTCTCCCAATACTCTGTCAGGCTGAGGCCTCCGGGGTGCCGAAACGACTGCGGAACCGACGGTTCTCCTTGCCTTTTTTCTCGATTCTGGCGATGTGAATCGCCCCGACCTCCTGGGTCTCGGAGACATGTGTGCCGCCGCAGGGCTGGCTGTCAACGCTCGAATTCTCGCCGATGCACACCAGGCTGACGCGCCCCATGCCGATCGGCGGGCGGACATTCTTCGATTTGACGATGCCCGGATTGGCGGCCAGCTCCTCGTCGGTGATCCACTGGACGAAGATCGGATGGTTCTCGCCGACGAGCCGCATGAGATCGGCCGTCACCTGGTCCTTGTCGATGGTCTCGGCCATGTCGAAGTCGACGCGGCTCTCGTCCTCGCCGACGGCGGCGCCGGTAATCGGGTAGGGGCAGACGACCGACAGCAGGTGGCACGCGGTGTGCATGCGCATCAGCTTGTAGCGCCGCGGCCAGTCGACATGCAGCACCAGCGTCTCACCGACCGAAGGGGTCGGCTGCCCTTCGGCGGGCTGGTGCAGGATGATGTCCTTGCTCTCGCCGTGGCGGGTGAGCGCGATCTCGATCCTCGAGCCGTCGGCCCGCTCCAGCAGCCCGAGATCGCCGGGCTGTCCGCCGGACATGGCGTAGAAGCAGGTCTGGTCGAGCTCGATCGCTCCGTCGTCGTGGATCCGGGTGACCGTGCCCTCCGCAGTGGCGAGGTAGAAATCGTCGCGGTAGAGGGCAGTGGTCAGCATGAATCTCACTCGGTCGGTTCGAAGGGCACCGCGTAGTCGGACTTCTTCTCGATCCAGGCCGGTATCGGCAGCTGCTTGGAGCGCAGGAAGTCCGGATTGAAAAGCTTGGACTGGTAGCGGTTGCCATAGTCGCAAAGCACGGTGACGATGGTATGCCCCGGTCCGAGGTCGCGCGCAAGGCGGATGGCGCCGGCGATGTTGATGCCGGACGAGCCGCCGAGGCACAGGCCCTCGTTCTCCACCAGGTCGAACACGATGTCGAGCGCTTCGGCATCGGGGATCTGGTAGGCGTAATCGGGCGTGAAGCCTTCGAGATTGGCGGTGATGCGGCCCTGGCCGATGCCCTCGGTGATCGAGGAGCCGGACGATTTCAGTTCGCCGTTCTTGTAGTATTCATAGAGTGCAGCCCCCTCCGGATCGGCGATGCCGATCTTGACCTCGGGTTTCAGCCGGCGAAGACCCATGCCGGTGCCGGCCAGCGTGCCGCCGGAGCCCACCGCGCAGATGAAGCCGTCGACCTCGCCGCCGGTCTGGTCGTAGATCTCGCGGGCGGTGGTGGCGATATGGGCGTCGCGGTTGACGGTATTGTCGAACTGGTTGGCCCAGATCGCGCCGTTCGGTTCGCTCTTGGCCAGTTCCGCGGCAAGCCGCCCGGACAGCTTCACATAGTTGTTCGGGTTCTTGTAGGGAACGGCCGGAACCTCGACCAGCTCGGCGCCGAGCAGCCTCAGCGCATCCTTCTTTTCCTGGCTCTGCGTCTCCGGGATGACGATCACGGTCCGATAGCCGAGCGCCTTGGCGACGAGCGTCAGGCCGATGCCGGTATTGCCCGCCGTTCCCTCGACGATCACGCCGCCGGGCCGCAGCAGGCCGCGCCGCTCGGCGTCGCGGATGATGAACAGCGCCGCGCGGTCCTTGACCGACTGGCCGGGGTTGAGGAACTCCGCCTTGCCGAGGATGGTGCAGCCGGTCGCCTGGGATGCGCCCTTCAGCCGGATGAGCGGCGTGTTGCCGATCGCCTCGAGAACGGATGGATGGAATGTCATCGGATCTGCCTTCTCTTTGCCAGAAGATTAAGCGGCGACTTTTCCGGGCACAAGCGGCCATTGGCAAGGAAACGGTTTTCAACCTTTCGACGGCTGGGGGAAAACCATGCCAGACGTCAGCCGACTCTCCCGGCGTGGCCGGCCTGCAGGGACGGTGATCGGCGCCCGGCCGGCAAGGACGATGCGGCACCGGTGGTGGTTCAGGCCGCGTCGTCCGGCCGCGGCAGCGCCTGGTAGGCCGCCATGGCCCGGTTGCGGGCGAGCTTGTGGTCGACGATCGGCAGCGGATAGTTGCCGCCGAGCGTCACGCCGGCTTGGGCGAGAACCATGGGCGGGGCCTCGAACGGCCGGTGGATGAAGCTGTTCGGCATGTCCTTGAGCTCGGGCACGAAGGTGCGGACATAGTCGCCGTTGACGTCGAATTTCTCGCCCTGGCTGACCGGATTGAAGATGCGGAAGAAGGGCGCGGCATCCGCGCCCGATCCCGCCACCCATTGCCAGCTCGCCGCATTGGAAGCCGGGTCGGCATCGACCAGTGTGTCGCGGAACCAGCGCTCGCCCTCCCGCCAGTCGATCATCAGGTTCTTGATCAGGAAGGAGGCGACGACCATGCGCACCCGGTTGTGCATCGTGCCGTGGCGCCAGAGCTGGCGCATGCCGGCATCGACGATCGGATAGCCGGTCTGCCCGCGCTTCCAGCGCTCCAGCAAGTCCGGTGCTTCCTGCCAGGGAAAGGCGTCGAAGCGCGCGTTCCAGTTCTTCGTGCCGAGCTCAGGGAAATGGAACAGCAGGTGATAGGAGAACTCGCGCCAGGCGAGCTCCTTGCGGAAATGGACGACGTCCTCCGCGGGGACCCGGTCGGTGAGCCCGCGCGTCGCGTGCCAGACTGTGGCAGGCGAAATTTCTCCGAGCGCCAGATGGGGGGAGAGCATGGAGGTGTTGGGCAGGGCCGGGAAGTCGCGGCGGGACTTGTAGCCGGCAATGCCCTGCGCAATGAAGCGCGCGAGCTTTTCGCGCGCCCCTGCCTCGCCCGGCGTCCAGATGTCGGAGAACTCGGCCGCCCAGTCCGGTTTTGCGGGCGTCAGGCGCCAGGCCTCGAGCCTGTCGCTCTGCGGCCAGCGGTCCGGCGCGGCAAGCTGCTGCGGGGCGGGTAAGGGCTCCGGCGGTTCGCCGGAGGCCTCGAGAGCCCGCCAGAAGGGCGTATAGACCTTGTAAGGCCCGCCGGCGCCGGTCTTCAGCCTTGTCGGTTCGTGCAGCAGCTGGCCGGCGAAGCTGCGCACCATGATGCCGCTGCGGATCAGGTCCTCCTTGAGCGCGGAGTCGACGGCGATGCCCGGCGGATCGTAACGACGGTTCCAGAACACCCGGTCAGCCTCGGTTTCGGCGATCAGCGCGCCAAGGACGGCGTCGGCCGGTCCGCGCCGAAGGATCAATCGGCTGCCGATCTGCTCTAGCGACAGGTTGAGCGCTTGCAGGGAATGGTGCAGCCACCAGGCCTGCGCGGCGCCGAGCGGACCATCGGCCGCTTCCGACGGCTCCAGGATATAGACGGGGATGACGGGCCTGCCGCATTCGGCGGCGCAGGCCAGCGCCGCATTGTCTTCAAGCCGCAGATCCTTGCGGAACCACAAGATGATGGGCGCGCTCTTGGAATTCGTCATCATAGTTCACCATGCCGCATGCGTCTTGGAAGGCCTTACGCTGGAAAGCCTCGTCAGGATCACGTTGCAGGTCGACAAAGTGCATAAATCAGCCGGCGATGGAGGGAAGGCGCCGCCGCTCCGGGCCGGCCGCGCCCGATCAGAATATCGCCGCGCGAGAAAAGTCTTAACGAAATATCGCAATATTCCGCCGTCCTTCACCCTCGGGAAACCTGACCGGCGCTAGACTTGGCCGAATGTGCAGGGCGGCAGGAATACACGGGAGGCGTATATCGTAATCCCCAACATATCCGACGAGGTCATGCGGATTGCGCTGAGGGAACTCGAGCAGGCTTCGTACCATCACGAGCAATGGGCCGAAAATCTGCACGGGACCCTTGTCTGCCGAGCCGTGCCGGACGAGAAGGATCTCGGCCCCGACGCGCACTGCCAGTGCCACTTTGGCCAATGGTATTCCCATACCGGATCGATCGCCCTCAGGAATCATCCCGGTTTCCAGGAGATCGGCATCGAGCACGAGCGCATGCACAGATATGCGGCGCACCTGCTTCGCGCTTCAAGGGACGGCGGCGTGGTGGCGCGTGCGGACTACGAACGATTTGTCGGGGCGCTGAAGCGCATGAACCTCGAAATGGCGAACGTCAGGGAAGAACTGCAGAGGGCGCTGTTCAATCTCGATCCGCTGACGGGGGTGCCGAGCCGTATCGGCATGCTGACCGCCCTGCGCGAGCAGCAGGAATACGTCCGGCAGAACCATTGCTGCGTCGTCGCCATGCTGGACCTCGACCACTTCAAGTCGATCAACGACAATTACGGCCACATGGTCGGCGACACGGTCCTGGTCGAGGTCGCGCGCTGGCTGATGGGACACCTGCGGCCGTATGACAAGATATACCGGTACGGCGGCGAGGAATTTCTGATCTGCCTGCCCGGAACCGACATGGTCACCGGCAATGACATCCTCAACCGGTTCATCGAGGGGATCGCCGGCCTGCCGTTCGCGGTGGAAGGCAAGGACGGCCTTCGCGTCACGGCCTCGGTCGGCCTGGCGGACCTTGGCGCGCACCTGCCCGTCGAGCGTTCGATCGAACACGCCGACCGGGCGCTGTACCTCGCCAAGGGGCAGGGACGAAACCGTGTCGTCCTCTGGGATGTGGCGATGGACGAGTTGCCGTCCGAGCGGAAATCGACCTAGGCGCGGCCGCGCCTGGCCTGATCTCGGATCATGCGCATGGGGTGCGCCAGCGGTGCGGGCGACCCGGACTGTCCACAGGGAAGTTTGGAAGTTTGGAAGGCCGCCGGCCGATTCCGGCGTCAGGAGGCGGCTGCGATCTTCGGCGACGATCTGGTCTCGCCCTTGATCATCTGCATGATCTCTGCGGCGCTTTCCCGGACATAAAGACGGTGCAGCTTTTCGGCCACCGGTGCCGTGGTCAGAAGGCAGGTGTACTTTTCCCGCTCGTACCAGCGGAAATCGACGACATTGTCCATGTTCACGAAGAAAGGGAAACCGTCCCCGTCATGAAGCTGGAGCCACATATGTATTTTCTCCCGATGCGATCAATATTCGGGTTTGATAGCAGGCAAAAATGAAGAGCGGGTTTCGCGACCGGGCCAGAGCGGAGGGGAGGGGCGCCAGAAACGAAAAGGCCCGCGCTCGTTCAGCGCAGGCCTTTGAATGAGATGGCTCCCCTGTCCGAAGCCAACGAGAAAGAAAACGCCCCGCCGAACGATCGGTCGGCAGGGCGCCATGGGCCGGCTGGGGCTTTGGGGGCTAGGGTGGCCGGCGCGGGTAGTGTCGCAGGTTGTCGCGCATTTTCTTATCCCAAGAAATTGGGGTTTCCTGAAAAGATTGTTCTCTCAGCCAAACTGTCCAAAATTCAGCACGCGCGCCGTTTCGATCAGGCGCGCGTTTTCTGCGGCAATCTCAACGAGTTATCGGCGGGTGCGTCAGCGACGTCGGCTGATTATCTCGTCCTCAGTGACCTTGACGCGGCCGTTCTCGCCGCCGTGAAGAAAATCACCGGACAGCCGGCGCCTTGGATATTGCCGACCATAAGCAATGCCTATCATGTGGCGACTCAGTTGGTTCGCCAGTTTCACCGGGCCGCAAAGGCGCACGACGTGGCGGAAGCCGATGGCGACGATCGCGCCGAGCGCGTCAGTCTGCCCGCATCGAGGCACTGCGCGAAGAGGTGTCATTTCACCCAGTGGGCTCGCCGGAGCTGCACTCTACTTCGCACAGCGATTGCGCGGCGACATCGACCAAATGGGCGACGACGAATCCGACTACGAAACGGAACAGCGGCTTGATCGCATGGAGAGGCTGGCCGTTGGATTGGTTCAGTATCTGGAGCGCACCAGCGGAATCGACCGTGCGGAATTCCGGCTGAACTGGTACGCGGCAGGGAATACGACGCGCGGGCTTTCGGGGCGCTGGCGCCGGTCTTCGCAGCATGAAGGCGGGGGCGGTCCGCGACGTGAACGTCATCGCCGCTACAGTCGGCGCTGACGGTTGGACGCTGGTCAGGGAGTGTCGCCACCTGTTGATCGAATTCCGCTTCGGCGACCGTGCG
>JAHRYZ010000233.1 GCA_020621905.1 Rhizobium sp. | reverse complement strand
GCTGCCGATCGCCATCTGTGCGGTGACGAATGCAGCAATACCCGTGATCGCCAGTCCGAGCGCCATCAGGTTGTAAACCTTCAGCATATAGGCGCGCAGGCCCTCATCGATCATCGTCGCCGACTGGGCGCCAGTCTGGCCCGGTCGACTCTGGTAGTTGCGGAGTTCAGACATTGTTTCCTCTTTTCAAGCCCCGAAAAGGTTACGGTGTCGGGTTTCATACCCAGGCGCCGCTGCGGAGCTCCAGCATGCCTACGGCCAATATGAGGTTTCCCCGCGCGCGCGACAAGACCTGCGCTCCTCAAAATGCCGTTATCGCTGCCGAACCCGCCGGGGCGCGACAAGAATGCGGCCTCACGTGCTTTTTCTAGAGTTCCCGCAGCACCGGCGCGGCCTTTTGCCCGAGGATACGCCATGTACCGGCCAGCCCGATGCCGATCGTCGTGACGAGCGACAGCAGGATGGTCGCCAGCGCGACATCGGGCAGGAAACTGGAGGGCAGTTTCATGATCTGGCTCAGCACGAACCAGGCGATCCCGCCGCCGGCGATCAGCGCAAAACAGGCGGTTGCCGCACCCAGCAGGAAATATTCGTAGGTGAAGGCACGAATCAGCATGGCACGCGTGGCGCCGAGCGTCTTGAGGATCACCGCATCATGCGGTCCGTGCCCGTTTCGCAGCCAGAGCACCTGACCAGGACGAGGATCGAGGCGATCAGCGCAACGGCCGCAGCGGCACGGATCGCGGTCGCCAGCTGCCCGACCAGCCGGTCGATGACATCGAGCGCATCCTTGACCCGGACGCTGGTGATCGTCGGATAGGCCTGAGTCACCGCCTTGAGCACGGCGGCCTCGTCGGTCTGGCTCGCCTGCGGATCGGTCAGGGTCGCGAGCCACGCATGCGGCGCGCCGGCGAAGGTGTTGGGCGAGAACACCATCACGAAATTGATCGAAAGGCTCTCCCATTCGACCTTGCGGAAATTGGCGATCCTGGCGGTGATGTTGCGGCCGAGCACGTTGACGGTCACCGTGTCGCCGAGCTTCAGGCCAAGTTCGCCGGCTTCCTCGGCGGAAAAGGACACCAGCGGTTCGCCGCTGTAGTTGGCCGGCCACCAGGCACCCTCGGCAACCGAGGCGTTCTCCGGCACGGTTTCGGCATAGGTGATGCCACGATCGCCCCTCAGCACCCAGCGTCCTTCCGGCGGCACCTCCATCTTGGTCACGTCCTCGCTGTTGAAGGCGAGGATGCGGCCGCGCAGCAGCGGTACTTCGACCAGCTTGCCCTTCGGTGCCTGACCTTCGATGACGGAACGGAAGCCTTCGATCTCGCTCTTCTGGATGTCGATGAAGAAGAAATTCGGCGCGCGCTCCGGCAGGTTGGCGGTGAGCTCGCGCCGCAGGTTGCCGTCGATCAGGGCCAGCGCCACGAGCAGGCTGAGACCGAGGCCGAGCGACAGGGTGACGGCCGGGGTGAGTGCGCCTGGACGGTGGATATTGCCGATCGCCAGCCTCAGCGCGGCTGAGGGTACGTGCGGGCTGCGCTTCGCCAGATAGGCGATGCCGAGGGCGACGAGCCGCAGCAGGACGAAACCGGCCGCCATGGCGACGAGGAAGATCGCTGCGATCCGACGCTCCTCCGAGGTGAGAATGGCCAGCGCCGCCAGGGCTGCCAAGGCCACAGCCGTCGCCGCCACATAGGGCCAGGACGGCAGCCCGCGCCGCTCGAAACCCTGTTCGCGAAACAGCGCGGTCGCCGGAACCTGGCGCGAATGTCCAAGCGGGATGATGGCAAAGGCGAGCGTCACCAGCATGCCGAACACGGCGGCAAGCAGCAGGGCGGCCGGATAGAGCGTCGGTTCCGCCGAGATCGGCAGGAAGCCGGACAGATAGTAGGCGGCAACGAGCGGGGCGATGGCACCGAGCACCAGGCCGGCGAAGATGCCGATCGCCGCGACCATGGCAATCTGGAAGAAGTAGACCATGACGACGACCGAGGCCGGCGCCCCGAGACATTTCAGCGTGGCGATGACGGTCCGCTTGGAATCGAGGAAGGCGCGCACGGCATTGGCGACGCCGACACCGCCGACGACCAGCGCCGTCAGTCCGACGAGGGTAAGGAACTGCGAGAAACGCTCGATATTCTCGGTGAGGGCGGGCGCGGCGCGGTCACTGGTGCGGATCGACCAGCCGGCATCCGGCAATTCGCTCTGGGCCTTCTGGCGGATGGCTTCGGCGCTCGGCGCGGGCGAGGCAAGGCGGATCTTGTAGGCATGTTCGACCAGGCTGCCGGTCTCGATCAAGCCGCTCGCCTTCAGCGCCTCCCGGCTGGTCACGAGGCGTGGTGCAAAGCCGAATCCGTCGGAAATGGCGTCCGGTTCGGAAACGATCGAACCGGTGACGACGAAGCGCGCCTTGCCGATCAGCATCTCGTCGCCGACGGAAAGACCGAGCCGTTCCAGCAGGAGGGGGGCGGCGACGGCGCCGAAGCGACCGTCCTTCGCTGCGATCATCTCGGCCAGCGGGCGCGCCGGTTCGGCCACGAAGGTGCCGTAGAGCGGATAGACGTCATCGACCGCCTTGACCTCGACCAGCGACTGGTCCGATCCGTCGGGCAGGCGCGCCATGGAGCGCAGCACGGTCGACACTGCGACGTCGCCCAGTCCGTCGAGGAAGGCCAGTTCCTTGGAATTGGCCTCGCGATTGTTGAGCTCGAACCGAACGTCGCCTGCCAGCAGCGTGCGCCCCTCCGAGGCGATCGACCCGGTGATCGCGGTCGCGACGGAATTGACGGCGGCGATCGACCCGGTGCCGAGCGCGATGCAGGCGAGGAAGATGTAGAAGCCCTTCAGGCCGCCGCGCAGTTCGCGCAGCGCGATTCGCAGGGCAATGGACGCTCTCTTCGCCGTCGTTCTCATGCCGTCTGCGCTTCCGCGAGGCGTTCGGCGGGTAGCGCATCGGCAGCGATCCGGCCGGAGGCGACGCGGACCTGGCGAGAGCAGCGCGAGGCGAGCCCGAGGTCATGGGTCACCAGCACAAGGGTCATACCGCGCTGGGCCTGCTGGGCGAACAGGAGGTCGGCAATCTGCCGCCCGGTCTCTGTGTCAAGGTTGCCCGTCGGCTCGTCGGCAATCAGCACGGCCGGCGAGGGTGCCAGCGCCCGGGCGATTGCGACGCGCTGCTGTTCGCCACCGGACAGCTGGCCCGGATAATGGCCGAGCCGTTCGCCGAGGCCGACGGCCTGAAGCTCCCGCCGGGCAATATCGAAGGGGTTGCGGGCATTGGCGAGCTCGAGCGGAATGGCGACGTTTTCGAGCGCCGTCATGTTGGCGATCAGATGGAAAGACTGGAACACGATGCCGATATTGCGCCCACGGAAATCCGCGAGCGCATCCTCGCCAAGCATGTGCAGCGGGGCGCCGTTGACGCTGATCTCACCACTGTCGAGGCGTTCCAGTCCGGCGAGCACCATGAGCAGCGTCGACTTGCCGGAACCGGAGGGACCGACGATGCCGACGGCCTCGCCCGCATCGATCGTCAGGTCGATGCCTTTCAGCACGTGGACGGAGGCTGCGGCGCTGCCGAGCGTCAGATCCGCCTTCTTGAGTTCGATGATGGTTTTTCTCACGCGTGCCCGCCCTATATATATGACGCGAAGACACCTTCACGCGCTGTTTCTGCATCTGCCAATTTAGGGAACGCCCGATGACATTTAAAGCGACGTACCTTCATTTAGCCGTGATCGTCGGCGGACTTCTCGGCCCGGGCGTCGCAGCCTCCGCCGAGACGCTCCCGCTGGTCGGCTTTGGCGACAGCCTGATGGCCGGCTACCAGCTTCCCCAGGAAGATGCCCTGCCGGTACGTCTGGAGAAGGCGCTGGTCGCAGAAGGCGAGGATGTGACGGTGGCGAATGCCGGCGTTTCCGGCGACACCACCGCGGCAGGCCCTGGCGCGGTGGACTGGTCGATCCCGGACGGGACCAGGGGCGTCATTCTGGAACTCGGCGCCAATGACGCGCTGCGCGGCATTTCCTCCGGAGGAGACGGAAAAGAACCTCGACGCGATCATCGGCAGGCTGAAGAACCGTGGCATCGCAGTCCTGCTCGTCGGCATGCTGGCCCCGCCCAACATGGGCGCCGACTATGGCGAGCGCTTCAATTTGATCTACCCAAAGCTGGCGCAGAAGCACGGCGTGGCCCTCTATCCCTTCATTCTCGACGGAGTGGTGACACGCTCGGAACTGCAGCTCGATGACGGCATGCATCCCAACGCCAAGGGCATTGCAGTCATGGTCGAGCGCATGACGCCGACAGTCCGGGACTTCGTGAAGACTATCCGGGACACGCCGAAATAGGGACTTGCGCGTCCCGGCATTGCGTGATTCGCTGTGTGCATCTGCAAAAAGATTCGGGGAGCTCGCTATGCCGAGATTATTCACTGCCCTCGAAATTCCGCGAAGCGCGGCCTTGAGCCTTTCCCTTCTGCGCGGCGGTCTCCCTGGTGCTCGTTGGATTGATGTGGAGAACTACCACATCACCCTGCGCTTCATCGGCGACGTCGATGGCCGCACCGCCGACGAGGTCGTCGACCGGCTCGACCGGATCGACCGGCCCGAATTCAACCTCAGCCTGAACGGCATCGGCTCCTTCGGCTCGAAGAAGCCCCACTCCATATGGGCCGGCGTTTCGCCCGCGCCGGAAATGTTTGCCCTCCAGGCCGAGATTGAGCGAATCTGCCAGCGCATCGGCCTGCCGCCCGATCCGCGCAAGTTCATGCCGCATGTAACGCTGGCGCGCCTCAAGTCCTGCCGTGTCGACGACGTGGTTCATTATCTCGCCGGCCGCAGCGATTTCCATACGGCGCCCTTCCTCGCGACGCGCTTCGTTCTGCTGTCGTCGAAGGAATCGGTGGGTGGCGGCCCTTACCTTACCGAAGAAGTGTTCCCGCTCCACGAGGCCCGCTCGGCCTCGAGTTTTGCAACGATGGACCTGCAGCCGGTAAAGAGCATGCTGTAGACGCCGCGGAAGCCGTCGATCCCGCCGTAGTAGGGGTCGGGTACGTCGATGTCGGAACCGAGCGCAAAGGCGCTGAACAGCGCGATGGTCGCTGACGGATCCGGTGGCGCCATGTCCTGGAGGTGGCGCAGATTGCTGCGGTCCATGGCCAGGATCAGTCTGAAGCGCTCGAAATCGACCGGCTCCACCCGGCGGGCGCGCAGGTCGGATATGTCGATGCCATGCTCGCGGGCGACCTGGACCGACCGGCTGTCCGGCGGATGGCCGTTGTGCCAGCCTCCGGTGCCCGCGGAATCGGTCGGATAGGTTTCGGTCGTGCCGGCCTCGGTCGTCAGATGGCGAAAAATGCCTTCGGCCAGGGGCGAGCGGCAGATATTGCCGAGACAGACGAACAGAACGGGAAACGGAGTCATCTGGTTTTTCCAGGGGCGGCAGCGAGGTAGGACGATGAAATACGAGAAACTCGATCCGGCGGCAATCGCCGAAGGCATGCGCGGCTTGCCCGACTGGTCGATTTCGGCGGAGGGCGACTCGATCACCCGCAGCTTCGTCTTCACCGATTTCGGCGAAGCCTTCGCCTTCATGACGCGTTCGGCCTTTGCCGCCGAAAGGCTCGATCACCATCCCGAATGGTCGAACGTCTACCGCCTCGTCGACGTCACGTTGACCACCCATACGGCGAAGGGTCTGACCGAACTGGATTTCAAGCTGGCCGCCGCCATGGACCGGGCGGCCGGGCACCACGATTGATTTCCGCCCCGCATTTCCCATATTCTTGTCGTGTCCACACACGAGGATCGAGACGCAATGGACGATATCAAGATCGGTGAAATCCTGTTGCCGGGCGACGAGGATACCCAGGCGCGCCAGGAGAGCAATGTCCGGGCGAAATTCTGGCCGACCATGAAGAAGGCCGTGCGGCAGATCCCCTTCTCCCGCGACGTGATCGCCGCCTACTATTGCGCGACCGACCGGAAGACGCCGCTTCGCGTGCGCGGCGTCCTGCTTGCAGCACTCGGCTATTTCGTCCTGCCGCTCGATGCGATCCCCGACATGTTCGCGCTGGTCGGCTTCACCGACGATATTGCCGTACTGACCACGGCGATCGCTCTCATCAACGGCCATATCAAGGAACGGCACTACGATGCCGCCGACCAGATACTCGCCGACGAGCCGCAGCGCGGGGCGGCCTGAGTCTCGAGCGAGCAGCCGGTCTTCGCCTCTCGGTCAGGTCTATGCGCGACTTTTTCCGGCTGGAAGGATCAAGAGGGCCTGCGAAACACGGTCAAGGCCCAACTCTCGCCAGAATTCTTCATTCTAGTCCCGCCTATCGGGGGGATTGCCTTTTTGTCGGACACGCCATGTGCCGGAACAAGGCGGCTTGACCCTCA
>JAHRYZ010000232.1 GCA_020621905.1 Rhizobium sp. | reverse complement strand
GGGGGAGGGAGCGCCCGGCCGTCCTGACTATTTTCAGGACGGCCGGGCGCATGGAATCAATAGATCACGACGCCGCGGATGCTTTCGCCCTTGTGCATCATGTCGAAACCCTTGTTGATGTCGTCGAGCGGCATGGTGTGGGTGATCATCGGGTCGATGAGGATCTTGCCCTGCATGTACCAGTCGACGATCTTCGGCACGTCGGTGCGGCCGCGCGCGCCGCCGAAGGCCGTGCCCATCCAGTTGCGGCCGGTGACCAGCTGGAAGGGCCGCGTCGAGATCTCCTGCCCGGCACCGGCCACCCCGATGATGATCGACTTGCCCCAGCCGCGATGCGAGGCCTCCAGCGCCTGGCGCATCACCTTGGTATTGCCGGTGCAGTCGAAGGTGTAGTCCGCCCCGCCGATCAGGTCGCCATTGCGCTTGGTCAGGTTGACGAGATAGGGCACGATGTCGTCGCCGACTTCCTTCGGATTGACGAAATGCGTCATGCCGAACTTTTCGCCCCAGGCCTTGCGGTCGTTGTTGATGTCGACACCGATGATCATGTCGGCGCCCGCCAGGCGAAGCCCCTGCAGCACGTTGAGCCCGATGCCGCCGAGTCCGAAGACGATGGCGGTCGCGCCGATCTCCACCTTGGCGGTGTTGATCACGGCGCCGATACCGGTCGTCACGCCGCAGCCGATATAGCAGTTCTTGTCGAAGGGGGCGTCCGGGTTGACCTTGGCCACCGCGATCTCCGGCAGCACGGTGAAGTTGGAAAAGGTCGAGCAGCCCATGTAGTGGTGGATCTTGTCCTTGCCGATCGAAAACCGCGAGGTGCCGTCCGGCATCAGCCCCTGGCCCTGGGTGGAGCGGATGGCGGTGCACAGGTTCGTCTTGCGGCTGAGGCAGGAATAGCATTCGCGGCATTCCGGCGTGTAGAGCGGAATGACATGGTCGCCCTTCTTCACCGAGGTGACGCCCGGTCCGACATCGACAACGATGCCGGCGCCCTCATGGCCGAGAATGGCCGGAAACAGGCCTTCCGGATCGGCGCCGGAGAGCGTGAAGTCGTCGGTATGGCAAATCCCCGTCGCCTTGACCTCGATCAGCACCTCGCCGGCCCGCGGGCCTTCGAGCTGCACCGTCATGATTTCCAGCGGTTTGCCGGCCTGCACGGCAACGGCGGCGCGAACGTCCATGGTCTCTTCTCCGATAGTGGCAATTGAGCGTTAGAAGTTTGGCACGGCGGACGGCCGGGCCTCAAGAGGCCGGGGAAACATCCCGTGGCGTCCGCTGCCAGAAATAGGGTCGTCGCGCCGTCAGCGCAGCTCGATCAGCGGCACGTGGCGGGCCGAATCGCGCCGCATCTGGCCGGTCAGCCTCGGGTCGTCGGTCACCTCGACCATGAAGGCATAGGGCCGGAAGCCGGAGCGCTGGTAGAAGGAAAGGGCGCCCGGATGGTCGAAATGGCAGGTGTGCACCCAGAACCGCCGGATCGGCCGCGCCCAGGCCTTGTCGATCGCCGCATTCATCAGCATGCGTCCGGCGCCCTGGCCGATCGCATCGGTAACGAGGCCGAAAAAGGCAAGCTCGCATTCGCCCTCGGTACGGAAATCGAGTTCCAGCAGCCCGATGCGCCGCCCGCCGTGGGTCAGCGCATAAACGTGAACCTCCGGATGGGAGAGAATCGCGCGAAGTTCCTCGTCGGGCATGACGAGCCGCGAAAACCACATCCATTCCTCGCCGATGGCACGAAACAGCGCCCGGTATTCGGTAAGGTCGGGATCCTCCCAGCGTTCGATCGTCAGCCCCGGCTCGGCCGGGCGCGCGGGCTTGGCCGGCGGTTTCTCCAGCATTTCCAGGCAGGTGACGACATTGGCGATCTTGCCGGCGGGCACGGCCGAATAGCCGTCGGGGAGGGGAGTGTTCGCGGTATCCATGGCTGTCTTTGGAACCGTTCGGCCCATCCAAGTCAAGGGGCCGGTCGTCAGATCGGCGCGGTGGTGAACAGCCTGTCGCAGGCGTAGATGATTCCCCCGGCATGGATCGACAAGGCCGCGCAAAGCCCGAAACCAGTCATCAGTCGCTGCTGCGGGTTCATCGCCTCGAGCTGCAGGCGCGGCTTGACCTTGCGCGTGCGGATCAGGCTGAGGAGCGCGAAGACCGAAAGCCCGGCCATCAGCGCCTGTGACGAGAGGCCGATCCGCCACCCGGTCCAGACGATGGCCGAGGCCACGGTGAAGGTGGCGAGGATCTGCATCGTCCGTCCGGCAAACAGCTGGCGCAGCACCTGGCCGCCGTCGAAACGGTGCATCGGCAAAAGGTTTAGCAGGTTGAAGGCGGAAAGGATCAGCAGCAGCACCAGCACCGGGGCTTCCATCGTCGGCGCGAGCAGCCCGTCGGCCGTCGCCTCATGGGCGCCGATCAGGATCGGCACGGCGAAGGCAGAGACCCCGGCGCCCATCAGCGCGCAGGTCGCCACCTCGAACCGGCTGGCATAAGGCCGCCCGCCGATGGCGATGCCGCCCAAGAGCGGCACGAAGATCATCCGCGTATTGAGATGGCCGAAGGTGCGAAACGCCACCATGTGACCAAGTTCGTGAAAGACGATCACCAGCGTCAGGAAGACGGAGATCATCAGTCCATTGCTGTCCAGGCCGAAGAACGGCCAGAGCATCAGCGTCGACAGGGTTGCAAGGGCGGCCTGGCTCAGGGGATGCTCGAGCCGCCCGCGACCCGCCGCCCTGGTGCCGCCGAGATGCCGTTCCAGCGCGGCCATTTCCCGGTGCAGCATCAGGTAGCGATGGAGCAGGAAGCCGAGACCGCGATAGCTGTCGGTCTGTTCGATCGTCACGGACGAGCCCTCGATCGCCGGGCCGATCCTGCGGACCTCGCGATAGCCCGACCAGAAATCCATGTCGAGCGCGCTGTCGGCGACGATTCGAAGCTCGCAGGAAAACTCGCCGTCCGCGGTGACCCCGGTCCGGTCGATCGCCAGCACGCGGATGATCGGTCGGCCGCTGCGGTCGGGGTCGCGATAGCACAGTTCCAGGCGGTCCGGCTTGCCCTCGATCGGCCGGACCGAGGTGACGGCCGGGTGCCAGTCGGCCAGTCCGCCGGCGGGCCGGGTCATGTCCCACAGTTCTTCCGGTCGCCTGTCCAGCCGCCGCCGCACCGAGATGGTTCGGGTGCCGAGCGGCGCGGCCATCAGCAGCCAGATCAGGCCGAGATTGACGCCGAGCAGGACAAAGGCGGAGTGGAAGATCGTCATCGCGTCATTCCCTTCAGGAAGGCGTCGGAAGGGGGGCGGTCATCACGCCACCATCTCCCTGTCGAGGAAAAACGAATCCGGCACGTGCAGCCAGCGCCGCGGCGTTTCCGCCCGCGCCGGGGGGCGGCTGCGCAGCGGCAGCACGGTCTCGATCAACGCTTCCCAGTCGGGATGGCGGGCATGGACCGCGGTTTCGCGATCGATCGTCTCGAGAATGGCGATCTCGGCGGAGGAGAGGAGGGAGGTACTCGGGTCCAGCCGGTCGCGCAGGATCCGATGCACATAGGCGATATCGTCCGCACCGATCCCCGCGCGCCGGCTCCGGCTTCTGGCATAGGCGCCGCGCCCCGCGGCAAGCGCGATGCTGAGCTGGTCGAGCATCAGCGTCCGCAGCGAGGGCGGCACGTGACGGGCGATATCCATCATGTGAAGAACTGCCGCAAGTTCGAGTTCACCCTCGATGATGCCGTCGTTCGACAGAACGCGTTTCACCCACTCGACGTTGATCTCGTCGAGCGAGCCGATGGGATAGCAGTGGTGGACGAGGAAACCGGCCATCTGTTCGACGAAGTAGTCGGCCCATTCCGGGCACTTTTCGGGACAGCACGTGTTGAGCGCCAGGAGCGTCACGACGTCGTCGGGAGTCCTGACGCCTTCCGGAAACGTATATCTCCGCAGCAGCAGCAGGTCCTCGACGGACAATCTGTTCTTCCCGGCGACGACACATGCCGGAAAAGAGAGCCGAAATTCGCTCATCTTTCTATCCCTGTTTCATCATGAAACCGAGCGGAACATAGTCCGACAAACCTTGCGTTTCCGCAAAGGGAATGGGTTAGCAGGCGTTTGCCGTGAAAGCTAAAATTAGCGCCTTTCGGCGGCGCGGCGTTGTTCCCGCCAGAGAATGAACAGACCCGAGCCGACGATGATCAGGATACCGACCCATTTCGATACAGTCGGGAAATCGTCAAACAGGGCATACCCTAAAATGGTCGCTGCGATGATCTCGAAATACTGGAAAGGCGCCAGCACCGACAGCGGCGCCATGCGGAAGGCGCGCACCACGATGAGGTGGGCATAGCCCGAGATCGAGCCGAGGATCACCAGCAGCGCCAGCGCCAGCCAGGACGCGGGAAGTGAGATGGCGAAGTCCTCCTGCCCCATGGCATTGCCGCCGATCAGCACCGCCCCCATGAAGAGCGTGCCGCCGATCCCGGCCATGGTCTGCATGGTGACCGGCGCGTCGGCTTCGCCGATGGCGCGATTGAGGAACATGTAGAGCGCGTAGAGAAAGGCGCAGGCGACCGGCAGGAGCGAGGTGAGGCCGAAGACCGCATAGCTCGGCTGGATGACGATCATCGCCCCGCCGAAGCCGACCACGATCGCCAGCCAGCGCCGCCAGCCGACCCTCTCGCCGAGGAAGATCGCCGACAGCGCCGTCAGGATGAAGGGTTCGACGAAATAGATGGCGAAGACGTCGGCGAGCGGCATGTACTTGACCGCGGTGAAGAACATCAGGCTGGCCGCCCCGTGCAGCACGCCGCGCAGCAGGTTGAGCCCCGGCCGCTTGGCCGACAGCGCGCTCCAGCCGTTCATCGCGAGCAGGAAGGGCAGGATGCAGACGAGCTGGAAGAAGAAGCGGTAGAAATTCACCTGGCCGGGCGACATGCCCTCGACATTCGCCATGTATTTGGCGATCGCGTCCATGAACGGCAGCACCATCATGCAGCCGGCCATCAGGGCCATGCCCTTGATCGTCGTGTCGGTGCTCGAGGGCGGTTGTCGGGCATGGCAGTCGGCCTCGTTAAAGCGCTCACCAAGCACTTGTGCGAGAGTCGTTCAAGCCCGATCGCGGCGGGCTCGGTACGGGGGAGGCCGCTAGGCTCCTGCCGGCAACGTTTGCTTCTCGACCGGCGCCTCCTCGCGCACGGTCGGCCCGAACACTTCCTCGAAGGCCTCGCGAAGCCGGATGTCGACATCGGCCATCATCACCAGCTGGCCGAGATCGACCAGGCTCGTCACGCCGTAGGCGCTGATTCCGCAGGGCACGATGCCGGAAAAATGCGACAGGTCCGGATCGACATTGATCGACAGCCCGTGGAAGCTCACCCAGCGGCGCAGCCGGATGCCGAGCGCGGCGATCTTGTCCTCCGCCATGGAGCCGTCGGCGAGCGCCGGCTTTTCCGGACGGCGCACCCAGACGCCGACCCGGTCCTCGCGGCGTTCGCCCTTGACGTTCATCTTCTCGAGCGTGCGGATCACCACCTCTTCGAGCGACGCCACATAGGCGCGCACGTCCTGACGGCGGCGCTTGAGGTCGAGCATCACATAGGCCACCCGCTGGCCCGGGCCATGATAGGTGAGCTGTCCGCCGCGTCCGGTGGCGAACAGCGGAAAACGGGGATCGAGCAGGTCGGCATCCTTGCCGCTGGTCCCTGAGGTGTAGAGCGGGGGGTGTTCCAGCAGCCAGACCAGTTCGGGCGCCTCATGGGTCGCTATGGCGGCGACTCGCGCCTCCATGGCCGCCACGGCCTCCGGATAGGGCACCGGCGCGTCCGATATCAGCCATTCGACCGCGCCGCCGGCAGGGCCGGCGAACGGCGTCAAATCGAGGTTTTGGCGGTCATTAACCATTGGCTAACCATAACGTGGTGATCTCAAAACCAAGCAATTTTGCCTCTGTCAGTCAGTCCGGGTCGCCAGTGCCAACCCTCGATAAAGTCAGCGTCGACCTCATGGTGGTCCTCGGTACCACCACGATGCCCATCCATCAGGTAATGCGGCTCAGCCGTGGCGCCATCATCGAACTGGACGCCACCGAGGCGGACGAGGTCAAGATCCTCGCCAATAACCTGCCGGTCGCCAGTGGCGTGGTGCTGGTCGACCGCAACCGGATCGCGGTGGAGGTCAAGCAGATGCTGCCGAAATCGCCGGGCACCCGGTAGGTCCGCGTCCGGGAGCCGGAATTCGCCCGCATTTCCGCACCTTCCGACCGGACTGAATCACCGGTCCGGCAGGCCTTGTCCCCCCATCATTGATTTGTTACATCCCGCGCCGTTGATCCGATCCGGCGCGTCTTGCGCCGATCCCAACATAGCGCTCGTGGCGGAATTGGTAGACGCGCTGCCTTGAGGTGGCAGTGAGTAACA
>JAHRYZ010000231.1 GCA_020621905.1 Rhizobium sp. | reverse complement strand
CATCGGATTATCTCCTTTAGAGTAGAGCGGAGCGAATGTCGTCCGGTCGAGAATAGTTTTACGCCCGGACCGGAAACGGCAATTTGTGCCAGCACAAACTTCCCTGGGCACAGGGCCACCTGCGTCATTTTGGCAGAGGGAGGCGATTTTGAAGATGCTGAATCCATTGGGAAACCAAGGTTTTGCTTGCGTCTGATCAAAGAGCGGACGCCGGCGTGCCCGTACTGGTGATTGCGATTTGTCAAAACCACGGAGTTTCGCGATGAGCAGCCAGCACACAGCCCGCAGCGGCGGCATCCCACGAGGCCTGTCGAAGACAGGACCGGTCCTGTTCTCCTATGGCTTCAGGCCGTTCTTTCTAGGCGCCGGCCTGACGGCGATCTTTGCCATGGTCTTGTGGATCCTGGCGCTGACGACCGGGCTGGAGATCGGCGGATCCTATGGCGGTCACAACTGGCACGCCCATGAAATGCTATTCGGCTTCGCGCCGGCGGTCGTGGCCGGCTTCCTCCTGACCGCGGTGCCCAACTGGACGGGCCGGTTGCCGGTATCCGGCCGCCCGCTGATGATGCTGTTCGGTCTGTGGGTCGCCGGACGCCTCGTGCTTCTGCAGCCGGACCTGATCGGCGTCGAGATCGCCGCCGCCGTCGACAGCCTGTTCCTGCCTGCCCTGCTCTTCATCTGCGCGCGCGAGATCGTCGCCGGCCGAAAGTGGAAAGACCTGAAAGTCCTGGTGGTGCTCACCTTCCTGTCGGCAGCCAATATCGGCTTCCACGTCACCACGCTGAGCGGAGAGCAGGGCGGTTTGACGCAGAGGCTGGCCGTGTCAGCCTATGTCGTCCTGATCATGATCATCGGCGGCCGGATTATTCCGAGCTTCTCCCGCAACTGGCTGAACCAGCATGGCGCGACACGCTTCCCCATTCCGTTCAATAACTTCGATACCGCGGCGATCGTCGGCGGCGGCGTCGCGCTCTGCGGCTGGACACTCCTTCCCGACAGTCGTCTGACCGGACTGTTCGCCCTCGTCGCCTTCGGCCTGCATGTCGCCCGCCTCGCACGCTGGCGCGGCCATGCCGTCTTCGCCGAAAAGCTGCTTTTCATCCTGCATCTCGCCTATGGTTTCGTGCCGCTCGGTTTTCTCGCTATTGCCCTCGGCTCAGAAGGTTACATTGCCACCAATTCGGTGCTGCACGTCATGACCGTCGGTGCCATCGCCGGGATGATGCTGGCCGTCATGACCCGCGCCACCCGAGGCCACACAGGCCGCGTGCTGGCCGCCTCCCGCATCACCACACTGTCCTACGCGGCTATCCTGCTGGCCGCCTTGCTACGCCCCGCCGCCGACCTGCTGCCGAACTACATGATGGAACTCTATTCGGCGGCCGGCTTCTTCTGGATTGCCGCCTTTGCACTGTTCGTCTTCGAATATGGACCGATGCTGGCCCGCGTCCGACGTGTGGCGATCGGCTGACCGACAGCCAAAGAGCCCGACGCCTGCTGGCGCCGGGCTCCTTGCAGAAGACCGCAAACCAAAGCGAAATCAGTGCCGGGCGACGACTGGAAAAACCCCGGATCGGATCAGATCCGGCGTCCAGCGCGGTTCGTAGGTGAGTTCCACGACGGTCGCCGTCACCCCTTTGACGGCCTCGACGGTCGCCTGAACGGCCTGCTGCAGGAAGCCCGCGGCGGGGCAGCCACGCGAGGTGGTCGTCATGACGATTCGTGCCGCGCCATCCGCATCGACGCTCACGTCGTAGATCAGGCCGAGATCAACGATATTGCCGCCGATTTCCGGATCGGTGATGACCGTGAGCGCCGCGACGATGTCAGCGGCAAGCCCCGATGCGCTGTCGATGTCCATGGTGTCACTCCTGCGCCTCGCCGATGCGGATCAGCATGCGATAGGCCGTTCCGCTCTCGTCGTAATTGCCCACCCACTGGTGGCCACGCTTTTCCAGTTCCGGCAGCAGGAACACCGGTTCGCGCGACAGGAGCGCGAACAGAACCTCGCCCGGGTCCATGAGCTCGGTCTTGGAGAGGATGCGCGCCATCGGCTCTGGCGGATCGAGTTCGGTCAGGTCGAGGTGGAACACCGGTTCGGCCCACAGCGCCGCCGACACGGCACCTTCGGAGGCCGCGACATCGGCCGGCCCGCCCGCTTCGGGCGTGAACAACACCTCCCAGTCGCCGCCGCCAATTTCGGACGCTTCGTGCGAAAAGCCGCGCTTGGCCATGACGTTGAACAGCGGCGCCGGCTTGAAGGTGGCGATCAGGCGAAATCCCTCGCCGGGCTTGAGCGACTGGACGGTTTCCATGATCGCCTGGAAGGGTTCGCCCCCATTGCGCAGGATCGGTCGGACGTCGAGTTCTTTGTAGGGGGTTGTCATCATGACCTCGTGGGCTGAAGGGACGGCAGGAAGAAATTGGGGCGGATCGCTCCGCCAGGCAAGCGTTTGTCGGGCGCGATTTCCATCAGGCGGCGCGTGCGCAGGAATTCGGCGACGAGCGCGACGCTCGCCCCGAACTGTAGCCCGGCCGCCGTCCGAAAGACCAGATCAAGGTCCAGCGCCAGCGCAAGGGTCGCGATCAGCACGCCGGCGTGAAACAGCATAAACCACGCCCGGGCGCGGGGCTCGCGGACGAGATCCTGCACGCGCGGCGTCGGCACGCGGCCAAGCACCGGACCGTAGCACTCGAGCCAGGTGAGGAAAGGAACGATCTTGTAGAGCTTGGCAAGGCCGAGACCGGTCAGCCACCCGAAGCCAAGCAGGTAGACGATGGGGGCGATGTCGACGGCCAGACGCCCAGTCGCCGCAGCCACGGCGAGCCAGGCCGCCCCGACGAAGAGCGCGGCAAAGGAAGCGATGCTGGCAAGACTGTTGAGTTCCAGCTTCGGCCGTCGCCGCGCACGATAGATGGCAAGCAGATCGACCCCGTAGAGACCCAGGCCGACCAGCGAGAACAGCAAGGCCAGCGTCAGGGCGATTGCACTTCCCGCCAGATCGCTCGCCGACAGCAGCACGGCAGCCAGCAGGAGGGCGATGGCCGCCGCGCCTGTCAGCCACACCTTGCGGGCTCCACCGGATGCGCGGTCGGGAGCAAGCAGGAACATCGGCAGCAGCTTGTAGCTGACACCGACCGCCGATACCGTCAGCCAGCCGCCAAGGCCGAGCGCTGCATGCAGCGGCAGTCCCGCCGGCAGGAAAGCCGCCCATGACGGCGGCAGAATGCCTGAAAGGATGAGCGCGAAGCCTGCCCCCAGTCCGAGCGTCGCGACGAGCGCAATCAACCCGAGGGCGACGAAACGGGCAGGCAGGGGCAACGGCCATGCGCCGGCAAGCGTAACACCCACAATCCCGGCGATGGTGAGGTAGCCGAGCGAAAGGAATAGAGCGCCGAGCGAAAGCAGTGGCGCGGCGAAAACCGCACCCCCGCCCATTGCCACGAAGCCGAGCACGAGGCCGGTTTCCCCGACGACGATTGCGAGGAGAGCCGGCAGGGCCGCGCTACCGCCTCTTAGCGGTTTCGCCACCAGCACCGGCACGAACTGCAGGAGTGCGCCGGACATCAGCAGGCCGAACCAGCCCGCAGTGATCAGGTGAACGACAGCCAGCGTCGGCGGCGCCTCGATTGCCGCGCCGGGATAGCCATAGCCCATCGCCAACAGGGCCTCGGCCACAAGCAGGAAGAGGCAGGCCGCGGCGAAATAGCCCATCGTCCAGCGGGAAAGGCTCGCACCTGGCATGTCGGTCACCTCACTGCGGAACCGTTTCCGGCAACCCGCTCAATGCGCTCCGCCGCAGCAGCAGTCGCAACCGGCGCTTTCCAGTCGCGCGATCTCGACCCGCCACAGATCGGGGCCCTGTTGCAGATATTCCCAACCGAACAGGCCGGGAAAATGCGTCTCCAGATGATAGTGCAAAGGCCGGGGATCATGATCGCTGATGATATGCATCGAGCCACCCGGCAGAAGCGCGTTCAGCATCCCGAAGATGCGGGGATGGCGTTCCGGCGGCGGCACGAGGCGTACATCGATCGAAGGCTTGGTCTCTGCAATATCAGTCATTTATCCGTCCTGTTCGTCGAACGGCCCGCCAATCACCGTCGCGGCCCGGGCCCAGCCAGCGCTTTGGATTTAGACCCAAGTCGGGGGAGCGACCTTGTCGCTGCGCAAACAAATCCGCAAAGGCGAAACCGCTTTCGCCGCGATCCTTGGGATTTGGCAAAGAGCAAGAACGCGAACCGATCTACTTCAGGGACACGTTTGAACCGGAGTAGCCCCATGTCCCGCGAACTGATCGAAAAATACGGAGAGGCCCGTCTGCCCCGTTACACCAGCTATCCGACCGCGCCGCGTTTTGCCCCCGGCATCGGTGCTGGCACCTATGGCGACTGGCTGGCCGCCATTCCGGCAAGCGAGGCGATTTCGCTCTACCTGCACATCCCCTTCTGCCGCTCCATGTGCTGGTACTGCGGCTGCCACACGTCGATCACCCAGAAGGACCAGCCGATCCTCGACTATCTCGAGGTGCTGAAGCGCGAGATCCGGCTCGTGGCGAAGGCGGCCGGCAAGCCGCTCAAGGTCGGCCAGATCCATTTCGGCGGCGGCACCCCGACCATCATGACGCCGGAGGAATTTCTCGATCTCTCCGCCTTCCTGCAACGGGAATTCAACGTCGCGCCCAACGCCGGCACAGCCGTCGAGATCGACCCGCGCACCCTCACCCGTTCGATGATCGGCGCGCTCGGCCAGTCGGGCGTGACCCGCGCCAGCCTCGGCGTGCAGAGCTTCGATCCTGTCGTGCAGAAGGCGATCAACCGCATCCAGACCGCCGAGCAGACGTCCGATGCGACGCTGGGCCTGCGCGAGGCCGGCATCGACAGCGTCAATTTCGACCTGATCTACGGCCTGCCGCACCAGACCGTCGCCTCCTGCATCGAGACGGCCAGGACCGCGATCGCCATGCGGCCGGACCGTTTCGCCGGGTTCGGCTATGCCCATATCCCCTCGTTCAAGAAGCACCAGCGCCTGATCGACGAAAGGGCGCTGCCGGATGCCGCCGAGCGCCACGCCCAGGCGGAAGCGATCGCCGAAACCCTGTCCGCCGCCGGCTATCGCCGGATCGGCCTCGACCATTTCGCCCTGCCGGAGGACGATCTTTCGCAGGCCGCGGAAACCGGCCGGCTGCATCGCAACTTCCAAGGCTACACGACGGATGCCTGCAAGACGCTGATCGGCCTCGGTGCCTCGGCGATCGGCCGGACCGTGGACGGCTATATCCAGAACGACGTGGCGATCGGGCAATATGCGCAACGCATCGCGTCGGGCAAGCTCGCCACGGTCAAGGGCTATCGGCTGACGGCGGAGGACCGGCTACGGGCAGCGGTGATCGAACGGCTGATGTGCGATTTCCGCGTCGATCTCGCATCGCTCTGCGAAGCGCACGGTTTCGAGCCGGACCAACTTCTGTCCGGCAATGCCATGTTCCAGCGCCTGCTGGAGGACGGGGTTACCGAGATGACGGACGGCGTGGTCACGGTGCGGCGCGACTGCCGCTTCGTCATCCGCGCCGTGGCGGCCAGCTTCGATGCCTATCTCGACCAGTCGGCCCGCACCCATTCCAAGGCCGCGTGAGCCGACAGAACAGAGCAGACAGAGAAAGGCCCGGCGCTCCCCCTAGCGCCGGGCCTTTCCTTTACGCGGCCTTGCCTCCGCCTCAACCGGCAAGGCCGCGATAGATAGCCGGCAGAGCCGCCGGCAGCCGGGCGATGTTCGACACCACGGCATAGCCGTGCTGGCCGAAGATCGCCGGCACATAGGATTTGGCGTCGCGGTCGACCGTCACGCCGAAGACGCGCACGCCCTTGCGCCGCGCCTCGATGACCGCGCGGCGACTGTCTTCCAGGGCAAAGCGCCCCTCGTAGTGATCGACGTCGTTGGGCTTGCCGTCGGTCAGCACCAGCAGCAGCTGTCGCCGGTTCGGCTGCTCGACGAGCTTGGCCGTCGCATGGCGGATCGCCGCGCCGATGCGGGTGTAGTAGCCCGGCTTGAGCGCCGCGATGCGGTTCTCCACCACAGGGCCCATCTTCTCGCCGAAATCCTTGACGGTCTCGATGCGCACCCAGGAGCGGCGCCGCGAGGTGAACGTCAAGATCGAGTGGTTGTCACCGCAGGCGGCAAGCCCGTTGGCCAGCACCAGAAGCGCTTCCTTCTCGACATCCAGCACGCGCAGGTCGTCGAACCAGGCGTCGGTCGACAGCGACACGTCGACCAGCAGGGTCACGGCAAGATCGTGCGCCTGCGGCCGGCTCATCAGGTGGATGCGGTCGCTGCCCTCGCCGCCGGCCTTGAGGTCGGTCCGGCTGCGCACCACGGCATCGAGGTCGAGGTCGGCGCCGTCGAGC
>JAHRYZ010000230.1 GCA_020621905.1 Rhizobium sp. | reverse complement strand
GCTTCTGCATGCGCGGGTCGGGCACGGCGACTTCGCCGGTGTTCGGCTCGATCGTGCAGAACGGGTAATTGGCGGCCTGCGCCGCCGCCGTCCTGGTCAGTGCGTTGAAGAGGGTGGACTTGCCGACATTGGGCAAGCCGACGATACCGCATTTGAAGCCCATGGCCAGAGTACCTGCTTAGCTTGGAATGATCTTTGCCCACGCCTATGGGATAAAGGAAGGGTGCGGTCAAGTCTCCGGAACGGTGCCGGCCTATCTGCGCGCACCGTCGACGGTCGCTGCGCGTTGCGCTAGAATGCAAACTCCGGGCCGGCCGCCGAAGATCCGGGCCCGATGTCATCGTTGGAGAGGTTCCGATGACGGGAGACGATGTCGCCCTCAAGCCGAAGACGGTGACCAAGCCGAAGCCGGAAAGGCCGAAGCTCTACAAGGTCCTGCTGCTCAATGACGACTACACGCCGCGCGAGTTCGTCACCATGGTGCTGAAGGCGGTCTTCCGCATGAGCGAGGAGACCGGCTACAGGGTGATGATGACGGCCCACAAGTTCGGCTCGGCCGTGGTCGTCGTCTGCACGCGCGACATTGCCGAGACCAAGGCCAAGGAGGCGACGGATCTCGGCAAGGACGCCGGCTTTCCGCTGATGTTCACCACGGAACCCGAGGAATAGGCGTGCTGCGCCGTGATCAAGGGCGCTGGCGGTAGAGGTAGGTGTCTGGGAGTCCCAGGCGGCGACAGGCCTGAACGGGGGCAGACGAGGGCAGCATGATGCGCTCAGCGCCGAAGGCCGCGGCCTTGACCAGGGCGCGCTGCATCGGCGTTAGCGACCAGGATTGCCTGAGCCCCAGCCGGTCGCGCACCCAGCCGGGCACAAGCTCGACTGCAGCGGTGATGAGCAGCTTCTGGAAGGGACGGAGCGCCGCCGGCAGCGCCGGAACCTTGCCGACGATGTCGAGGAATTCGAAGACGATCTCGGTTTTCACCAGTCTCGAACGCATCACGTCGAACAGCATGTTCATCTCGGAAACGGAGACCGGCGCATTGGTCGCGCCGTAGAGGTCGGCCGCGGCCTTGCCCTCTGCGAGGAAGCGGTTGCGGGCCTCGTCGGAGAGCGGCCGGGCATAGCGGTGATAGGCTTCCATGAAGCCGAAGGCGGCGGTCGCCTGGACCCAGTCGAGCAGGATCGGATCGTCGGCACGGTAAGGCTTTCCCTCCGCCGTCAGGCCGGTCACCGATCCGTGCCGCCGGTTGACGCCCTCGATCATCGCCTCGGCGCGGCTGGCCGCGCCGTAGACGGTGATCATCGCGGCAAGGCCGGTGCGTTGCATGCGGGTGAGCGCGTCGGTGCGGAAGCTGCTGTGCTGCCAGACCCCGTCGCGCACATGCGGCTCGGCCAGTTCCAGCAGCACCGCGGCGATGCCGCCGATGAAAACGGTGACCGGATTCTTGAACACCTGCCAGGAGACCGAGTCGGCCGGCACCAGCGCCGGTTCTCCCTGCGGCGTGGAGAAGTCGAAAGTCATGCCCTTGGGCTGGGACAGCTTGAGGGCAAAGAGATCAAGTCTGCGGCTCAAGGGACCGGGCAGGGGTAGCGGCGATAGGGCGAGTTGCATGTAAGGGGCCTCCAAGGCTGGTCAATGCAGCAGCGGCCGTCCTTGTTCCGCCCGGGTGAGCGGGCGAAACCTAGCGGGGTGGGATCCGGCGTACCTCCAGCCCGTGTTTCGTCATGTCGAAGCCGCAGCTCCTGTAGAAGTCGAGCGTGCCGGGCCGCTTTCCGCCCGTCTGCAGGCGAACCGTGTAGCAGCCGGCGTCGAATGCCGCATCGATCGCGGTCTTCACCGTCTGGCGTCCAAGGCCGGTGCGGCGATGCGCCCCGTCGGTCACCACGTTCTCGATGAAGGCATAGGGCATGCCGCCACGGGTGAGATTGGGCACCACGATCAGGACGCATGTGCTGGCGAGAACGCCGTCGGCGAAACCACCGAACACGGTAAGGCCGTCATGATTCAGCATTTCATCGAATCGTGTCTCGGCCAAGGCAGGAGCAAGCGGCAGGTCGTTTTCGATGAGCTGCGCATAAAGCGCGAGCAGGCCTGCCAGATCGCTTTTCTGCAACGGCCGGACCTCGACGGTCTTCGACATCGCGTCAATCGTCCTTCTTGCCGAACATGCGCTTGAGCATTTCCGCCATCGGCCCCGTTTCGGGAAGCTTCTTCGGCTGGACGTTGTTGCGGGCCTGGCGGATATGCGACTGGCCGGCCGGCTTGGCAGGCTTGTCGGCCTTGTCGACCTTGGCGGGCGATGGGGCCTCCTCCTTGCCGCCGGTGGCGAGCGCCAGCTTGTTCATCAGCTTGCCGTCGTCGCCCTTGACGAGCAGGTCGGCATTGTCGGCGATGGCGTCGAGCAACGGTTCCAGCCAGATGCGATCGATCTTGGCGAAGTCGCCGAGCACATGGCCATGCACGCGGTCCTTGTCGCCCGGATGGCCGATGCCCAGGCGCAGCCGCCGGTAATCCTTGCCGCAATGGGCATCGAGGGATTTCAGTCCGTTGTGGCCGCCGTGGCCGCCGCCGGTCTTGATGCGCACCTTGCCGGGCAGGAGGTCGAGTTCGTCATGCACGGCGACGATGTCGCCAGGGCCGAGTTTGTAGAAGCGCATGGCTTCTCCGACCGATTCGCCAGACAGGTTCATGAAAGTCTGCGGCTTCATCAGCAGCACCTTTTCGCCGGCGATCTCGCCTTCGGCGATCTCGGCCCTAAACTTCTTCGCCCAGGGCGAGAAGGCATGGCGCCGGTGAATGGCGTCGACCGCCATGAAGCCGATATTGTGGCGGTTGTCGCCGTACTTCGCGCCGGGATTGCCGAGCCCCGCTATGATGATCATGAGCCGTGTCCGTCGATGATGAAAGGTCGCCTCTCAGCACCGCGAAACGGTCGCCTTGTCAACCCGGTTTGCGGCGGCGGCGCTTGCGCCGGTCAGTCGCCGGTCGGCATCTTGTACTTTTCGAAGATGGTCTTCTGCGTTCCGTCGGCGATCAGCTTGTCCAGGCCCGCCTGCATTTCCGCGATCAACGCATCGGGAAAGTCGATGTTGCAGGCGATGGCGAACTTCTGTTCGGACAGGACGAACAGCGCCTCGATGGCGTTGCCTTCAGCCTTCAGGTCCTCGAAGTACTTTTCCGAGATCGGCATCAGGTCGATGCGTCCGCTCATCAGCTTCTTGAAGGTGAGCTTCAGGTCGGTGGCGAGGTCGATCTTCGGGAAGCCGTTCCGCTCGAGAAGATCCTGGGTATAGTCGTTGCGCTGGGTGCCGACGGTGTACTGGCGGGCTTCCTCGATCGAGCGCGGCTTGATGCCGGAGGCCTTGTTGGCGATCATCACGTTGCGGTCGATGGCGAGCGGCTCCACCCATTTGAAGCGCTTGTCGCGCTCGGCGATATGGGCGGTGGTGAACACGCAGTGCGTCCGGTCGGTCTCGGCAAGCGACAGCGCCCGGGCCCAGGGCATCATCTCGATCGTGTGATCGGCCTTGACGTATTTCATCAGGGCGACCGTCTGTTCGTAGCCGACCCCCTTGTATTCGCCGCCCTCGCGGAAATTGTAGGGCGGGTAGTCCTCGGTGGTGAAATGGATGGTCTCGGCACTAGCGGCGCCGGCCAATGTCATCGACAGAAGAAATGCGGCGATCCTCATAGGCACTTTCCTTCTCGATATCAGCGGATGCTCAGGCGACCGAGCTCCTGCGGTTGCGTTTTACTGCCATTGTCTCGATCAGTTGGCTGACCGGTTGCGGCCGGGCGAACAGATAGCCCTGGCCGCGATCGACGCCGAACTGGCGCAGGATGTCGCGCTGTTCCTCAGTCTCGATGCCTTCGGCCACGACCGAGCATTCCATCTTGTGCGAAATCGCCGTGATGCCTTCGACCAGCATGCGGCTCTTGTGCTGCAGTTCCGGCTCCTCGACCGAAAGCGATCGGATGAAGGACTGGTCGATCTTGACGATGTCGACGGGGAAGCGGTTGAGGTAGCTGAGCGACGAATAGCCGGTGCCGAAGTCGTCGAGCGCGATGCGGCAGCCGAAGCGGTTGAATTCGTCGAGAATGGTGCGGATCTGCGGGTTGTCGTGTAGCAGCGTCGCTTCGGTGATTTCGATCACCAGGCGGTGCGGCGCGATGCCGTAGCGGGTGCTCAGTGCCGCGAGCCGGATCGGCAGGCCCTGGTCGAACTGCAGCGGCGAGAAATTGATGGCGATATAGGCCTCGTCGTCCTTCGTCGCCTTCGAGATCTTCACCAGATTGGCGAGGGCCTTTTCCAGAATGCGGTTGCCGATGCGGGTGATCGCACCGGTTTCTTCCGCGACCTTGATGATGTCGCTGGGCGGAAGGGTGCCCTTGGTCGGGTGCTCCAGCCGCAGCAGCGCCTCGTAGCCGACGACCCGGTTGCTGGCGAGATCGACGATCGGCTGGAAATAGGCCTCGAACCAGTCCTCCTCGAGGCCAGCCTCGATGTCGCGCTCGATCGCGGCGCGCTGGCGGGTGGTGTCCTGGATCAGCGGATCGTAGAGCAGGGCGCCGTTCTTGCCGTCGCGCTTCTTGCTGTACATGGCCATGTCGGATTTTTGCAGCAGCTCGGCGGCATTGCTGGCATGGCGCGGATAGAGCGCCACGCCGACGCTGGCGCTGAGGCGCACCGTGGCGCCCTGCACCAGCAGCGGCTCATCGAAGATGGCGCAGAGGCGGTGGCTGAGCTCCAGCGCGTCGTGCTCGACGCTGGCGGAGCGCAGGAGAACGGCAAATTCGTCGCCGCCGAGGCGGGCGGCCACGGCGCCGGACGGCAGGAGCGGGCGCATCAGGTCGACCAGCATGCGCAGGACCGTATCGCCGGCCTGATGGCCGAGATTGTCGTTGATCCACTTGAAGCGGTCGAGGTCGACGAAGATGCAGGCCAGTTCCCCGCCCATTGCGTCGGTCTGGCGGATTTCGGCATCCAGCGCGTTTTCGAAACCCTGGCGGTTCATCAGGCCGGTCAGGTGGTCGGTGATGGCCTGGCGGTGGTTGCGGGCCTCGGACTGCTTGAGCGCGGTCACGTCGGTCATGACACTCAGCGACAGCCCGTTCTCGCCGGTCTTGCCCTCCTTGCTCGCCTCGACGATCAGTACGTCCATGAGGTTGCCGTCAGCGCAGACGAACTTGGTCGTGCTCTCGACCACGGCATTCTCGCGGTGCTTCTGCCGCTTGCGCTCGAGATAGCCCTCGCGGGCATCCTCATGCACGAGGTCGGCGAAACGCTTGCCGAGCACATCGTTGCGCTGGTAGCCGGTGGCCAGCAGCCAGTAGTCGCTGACGCCGGTGATGCGGTCCTGCTCGTCGAGCGAGAACAGCATGGCGGGGGTCAGGTTGTAGATGTCGGTGGCGCGGCGGTGGGCGATCTTCAGTTCGCGCTCTTCCTGCTCGAGCTGGATCTGCATGGCGTTGAAACTCTTCGCCAGCCGTCCGATCTCGTCGTTGGAGTGCCAGTCGACGTGATGGCGCGAGCCGAGCTGGCGGGTCGCCTCGATCGCCGCCGTCAGCTTCATCAGGGGCTGGATGATCATCAGGCGGTTGCCGAAGATCGCGGCGAGGACGACGCCAAGGACGGCGACGACGAAAATGCCGATCAGGATGGCTTCCGCGTCGCGCAACGAGGACAGCGTATCGAACCGGCCGTAGTAGATGGTGATCGTTCCGACCGGCTTTCGGCCTTCCACGCCCTCGTAGAAGATTTCCCGCGACTTCGATTCCACGCCGCTTTTCGGCCAGGCCGGCAGGGGCGGCAAGGAGATGTTGATGCCGCCCGACAGGTCTCGGACCTGCACCTTGCTGACACCGTTGGCGGAGACGATGGTTGCGGCGATCTGTTCGACGCCCTCGCGGTCGAAGTCCCACATCGGCTTGGCCAGCGCCTGGGAATTGGTGGCCAGCAGGATTTCCACGTGATCCTGGAGTTCCTTGGCGGCGCGTTCGGACGACAGCGTCAGGAACAGCGCGAACAGCGGTACCACCAGAATGAAGACGGTGACGGCGACGATGGCAAGGAAACGGCTTTCGATCGACCGGGTCATGGCGCGGCGGTCCCATCAAACATGTGACGGTCCTTGATCAAAGCCAAGACGATATGCTCCCCGATGCCCATGAATTGAAACCGCAGGCTTTCACGAATTGATTAAATCTCGCTAAAGCAGTGGCTCACAAATTTCGCGCAAGTTATATCTATCTGCTCGGTTCTTGCATAAAAAATCCCGCCTCCGATGGGAGGCGGGATCGTCATGCGGCAACGATGCTGCCGTATATTATCAGGCTTCTGCTTCGCCTTCTTCGGCGATGCCGCCAGCCGGAGCGACGATCGTGGCGATCGTGAAGTCGCGGTCGGTGATG
>JAHRYZ010000229.1 GCA_020621905.1 Rhizobium sp. | reverse complement strand
CCGAAGACCTGGTGACGTTCCAGTACGAGAAGGAAGGCGTGGCCACGCTCGAAGACGGCCTCTACGTCCTTGAGGATTCGCTGAAGGACGCTGCCTTCAAGGAAAAGATGGTCAAGTTCGTCCGCGCCTCGATGAAGGGCTGGAAGTGGGCCGAAGAGAACCCGGATGACGCAGCCGAGATCGTCCTCGAAAACGATGCCTCGGGTGCCCAGACGGAAGTCCACCAGAAGCGCATGATGGGCGAAGTCGCCAAGCTCACCGCCGGCTCGAACGGCGCGCTGGACGAAGCCGACTACAAGCGCACCGTCGCCACCCTGCTCGGCGGCGGTTCCGACCCGGTCATCACCAAGGAGCCGGTCGGCGCCTACACGCTCGACATCACCAACGAAGCCCTCAAGTAAAACCAGGGCAGGCGTTCGAAATAGAGGCGTCCGGATCCAGGTCCGGGCGCCTTTTTGCTTGAACAGGTTGGAGTTACGGATGCGAAAGCAGCCGACCATTCCCGACCGGATTGCAGATTGATTTGTGCGCCGCAGCAGATTAAAAAATTAGAGGCTTGGAGATCCCTTGCGGGGACTTGTATCAGGCCGCGTCGATACCAACTAAAGTTCCAGACATTACAATCGGCAGAATTGTCGTCCGGTCGCAAAGACGCTATACCGACCTGCTTGGGGCGGGAACCGTGCGTTCCGGCCGGTAATGCCCGCATCTCATGATTTTTTGACAGCCTGTCCAGAAACCTCGGAAGGGACACATGGTCCGCTCTACGAACGTCACTGCCGGATTGCTTGTTTTGTCCGTCGCCTTTTTCCCGTTTGCCGCCGCCGCCGAAGAGGCTCCGGCGAGCCAGCCGAAGCAGTCCCTGCCGTCCATTGTCGTGACCGAGGCAAGCACGCGTGCGTTGATCGACCGGATCGTCGCGACCGGAACGATCAAGGCCACCGAGGAAATCTACGTGCAGCCGCAGGTCGAGGGCCTGTCGATCCGCTCGCTCGAAGCCGATGTGGGCGACCGCGTCGCCGCGGACGCCGTCGTGGCGCGGCTGAACGACGACAGCCTGCTTTTGCAGAAGAGCCAGCTGGTGGCGACCAAGGCCAAGGCCGAAGCGTCGCTTGCCCAGTACAAGGTGCAGCTTGGGGATGCGAAGTCCGGAGCCGCCGAGGCAGAACGTCAGTACAAGCGTGCCCAGACCCTGGGCAAGTCGGGAACGCTGTCCCAGTCCTCGATCGACCAGGCCGAAACGACGGCGACCAGTGCCATCGCCAAGGTGGACAGCACGGTGCAGGCGATCGCCATCGCCGAGGCCGACATCAAGGTGGTCGAGAGCCAGCTTGCCGACATCGATCTGAAGCTCGCCCGCACCGATGTGAAGACTCCGGTCGCCGGCGTGATCGCCGACCGCAACGCCAAGGTCGGCGCGATCGCCAGCGGTGCCGGTGAGCCGATGTTCACCGTCATCCGTGACGGCGAGATCGAACTCGTGGCCGACATTTCGGAAACCGACATCCTGAAGATGCGGGTCGGGCAGAAGGCCAGGATCAAGGTCGCCGGCGGCGCGGCAACGCTGGACGGGTCCGTTCGGCTGATCTCGCCGCTCGTCGACCCGCAGACGCGCCTCGGCGCGGTCCACATCGCTATCGACGACGACCAGGGCGCACGCTCCGGCATGTATGCGAGCGCCGAGATCATCATTGCCGAAGCCGATGGCGTGGCGTTACCCTTGTCGGCAATCACCACCGACAAGCACGGCACGACGACGCGCCTGGTCACGGACAACGTGGTCAAGCAGGTCAAGATTGAGACGGGCATCCAGGATGGCGCCTTCATCGAGATCAAGGACGGGCTAAAGCAAGGCGATGTGGTGGTCGCCAAGGCCGGCGCCTTCGTCCGCGACGGCGACCGCATCAATCCAGTCCGCGACGAGACGTCGGCGGAGTCGAACTGAGCAGGAGCGCGCCGTGAATTTTTCCGCCTGGTCCATTCGCAATCCGATCGCACCGATTCTCGGCTTCTTCCTGCTGATGGTCGTCGGCGTGCAGTCGTTCTTCGCGTTGCCGATCACCCGCTTTCCCAACATCGACGTGCCGCTCGTGGCCATCACCGTTCAGCAGAGCGGCTCATCCCCGGCCGAGCTGGAATGGCACAAGAGACGAGGAGCTGCCGCCAGCATCACCGGCGCGACGAACTTTCGCCACGGTCACCGACGGCCAGTCGCAGACGGTCGTGATGTTCCGCATGGAAATTCCGACGGAACAGGCCGTTCAGGACGTCAAGGATGCCATCGACGGCATTCGCGGCGACCTGCCGGCCTCCGTCGAGGAACCGATCGTGTCCAAGGTCGATGTCGAGGGGCAGGCGATCCAGACCTTTGCCGTTTCCTCGCCCAACATGTCGCTCGAGGAACTGTCCTGGTTCGTCGACGACACGATCAAGCGCGCGCTGCAGGGCCAGCCGGGCATCGGCCGTATCGACCGCTACGGCGGCGCCGATCGGGAGATCCGGGTCGAGCTGAACCCCGACCGGCTGGACGCCTATGGGATCACCGCCGCCGACGTGAACGGGCAACTGCGCGGCACCAATGTCGATCTCGGCTCCGGCCGCGGCCAGGTTGCCGGCGCCGAGCAGGCGATCCGCACGCTGGGCGATGCGCGCAACGTCTCCGACCTCGCCAATACGACGATCGCGCTTTCGGGCGGCCGCTTCGTCAAGCTGTCCGACCTCGGCACGGTCCAGGACACCTACGAGGAACAGAAGTCGTTCTCGCGCTATAACGGCGAACCGGTCGTCACCTTCGCCGTCTTCCGCGCCAAGGGCGCCAGCGAAGTCTCGGTGGCCGAAACCGTCGGCAAGAGCCTGACGCAGGTCCGCACCGAGTACCCGGATGTCGATATCGAGCTGATCAACGACTCGGTCTACTTCACCTACGGCAATTACGAAGCCGCCATGCATACCCTGCTGGAAGGCGCGATCCTTGCCGTCATCGTGGTCTTCCTGTTCCTGCGCAACTGGCGCGCCACGCTGATCTCAGCGGTTGCCCTGCCCTTGTCCGCGATCCCGACCTTCTGGATCATGGACATGATGGACTTCTCGCTCAACCTCGTCAGCTTCCTGGCGCTGACGCTCGCGACCGGTATCCTCGTCGACGATGCCATCGTCGAGATCGAGAACATCGCCCGTCACATCAAGATGGGCAAGACACCCTATCGTGCTGCCATCGAGGCGGCGGACGAGATCGGCCTTGCCGTCATTGCCACGACCTTCACCATCATTGCCGTCTTCGTGCCGGTGTCGTTCATGCCGGGCATTCCCGGCCAGTACTTCATCCAGTTCGGCCTGACCGTCGCCTTCTCGGTGTTCTTCTCGCTGATGGTGGCGCGTCTCATCACGCCGCTGATGGCCGCCTACCTGATGCGCGCCGAAGACGCGATGGACGACCATCACGACAATGACAGCGCCTTCATGAAGGGCTATACGCGGCTGGTGCGCACGACGACGACGCACTGGTATGCCCGCTATGCCACGCTGATCGGCGCGTTCGCCTTCCTCGGCGCCTCCATGTTCCTGCTCAGCCAGGTCCCCGGCAGCTTCCTGCCGCCGGAGGACGCCGGCCGCGTCACCCTTTCCGTGGAACTGCCGCCAAACGCGACGCTCGCCGAAACCGAGAAGAAGACGGACGAGATCTACGCCGCGGTTAAGGATCTCGACGGCGTGGAGAGCACCTTCATTCTTGGCGGCGCCTCGCCGAAGGGTGACATGGAGCTGCGCCGCGCCAGCGTGACGCTGAACCTGATCAAGATCGAGCATTCGCTGCTGAAGACCATCGTCAACAAGGGCATCGGCGGCATTCCGCTAGTCGGCGACTATCTGCCGAAACTGCCGGTCGAGGGCCGCACCCGTCCGCAATGGGATATCGAGCGCGAAGTCTTCGAAAAGCTGAAACCGATCGCCGATATCCGCGTGCTGAAGCTCAACGACCGCGGCGAACGCGACCTGACCTTCAACTTCCTGTCGAAGAACGAGGAAGAGCTGAACGACGCGGTCGGCCTGCTCGAAGCCAAGCTGCGCACCGTACCGTCGCTGGCCAATGTCAGCGCCGAAGGCGCCCTGCCCCGGCCCGAACTGCAGATCCGTCCGCGCAAGGACGAAATGGCCCGCCTCGGCATCACGCCGAGCCAGATCGCCGAAACGGTTCGCGTCGCCACGATCGGCGACATCGACGCGGCCCTGTCGAAGATTTCGCTCGACAACCGCCTGATTCCGATCCGGGTCCAGGCCGCGCTCGACCTCAGAACCGATCTGGCCGCCATTCGGTCACTGAAGATCCGTACCGCGACCGGCGCCACCGTGCCGCTCGCCAGCGTCGCCGACATCGACTACTCGGAAGGTGTCAGCTCGATCAAGCGCAACAACCGCAACCGCGTCGTCACCATCGGTGCCGACCTGCCGCAGGGCGTGGCGCTCGACACCGCGTCCGCGGCCTTCCGACAGACCGTCGAACAGGCCGATATTCCGGCAAGCGTGCGCCTGGCCGAAAGCGGCGACACCAAAGTGCAGAACGAAATGCAGCAGAGCTTCCTCAACGCCATGCTGCTCGGCTTGCTGCTCGTGCTGACCGTCCTGATCCTGCTGTTCAAGGACGTCATCCAGCCCTTCACCATCCTGCTCTCCCTGCCGCTCGCCATCGGCGGCGTGGCGGTGGCGCTGATCGCCACCAACAATGCGCTCTCCATGCCCGTGCTGATCGGTATCCTGATGCTGATGGGCATCGTCACCAAGAACGCCATCCTGCTCGTCGACTTCGCCATCGAGATGCGCCATCGGGGCATGGCTCGCGTCGAGGCCATGGTCGAGGCGGGCCGCAAGCGTGCCCGGCCGATCATCATGACCTCGATCGCCATGTCGGCGGGCATGCTGCCCTCGGCGCTCGGGGTCGGCGAAGGCGGTTCGTTCCGCGCGCCGATGGCGATCGCCGTCATCGGCGGCATCATCGTCTCGACCGTCATGAGCCTGCTCGTGGTGCCGGCCTTCTTCCTCATCATGGACGACCTGTCGCGCTGCTCGGTTGGCTAGTTCAGCCGCATGGTCGGCAAGAAGGAAGAAGAGCGCCAGCCTTCCCCGAGACCCTGACGGACATCACGGAAAAGAACAGCGCGGCGCTCTCGACCATGGAGGAACGCCTCGCCGCCGTGGAAAACGCCTGCCCGAAACACCGCGCAAGAGCGGCGAGAGTGCCAAACTCATTTCCCTGCCGCCGCTTGCGGCGGAGTGAACCACGCACGAACAAGAACAAGGCCGGGCAAACGCCCGGCTTTTTTCCGCGTTTTATGCGAATTTCCGCCAAAATCGCTCTATCCGGCGAGGAGATAGATCGAAATCAATTCACCCGTTCCCGGCCGTGCCAATCGTTACTTTGCTGAGAAACAAGCGAAGTGAGGGTGGTTTCTTGGCCAGGGAGCGAAACGGGACGCAATAGCCAGTCCCACCCTTTCCGGCCACGGAACATCGGAGTTGCGGGACGGATCGCGTGCGTAGTGGCGGCATGGCGGAGCCGTCTGCCGGACGAGACGACCGCGTTCACCCCGCTCCTGCCTCGCCGTTTTTCACCGAGACTGGCCAACGCGCTCCACCAGGAACGCAATCTGGAGCCGAAAACCGTGAACAAGATTTTGAAATTGAACACACGCGACAAAAACACCCTGCTCAGGACGCCCTTCATGGCATCACTCGGTGCGAGCGCGCAGGCGCGCATGCTCGAGATCGCCACCGTGATGAACTACGAAGCGCGGGACATCCTCTTCCGCGAAGGCGAGGCGGCGGAGAGTTTCTACTGCGTGCTGAACGGCTATGTCCGGCTGTTCCGGCTGAACAAGGACGGTCGCGAGGCGGATATCCGCATCTGCGGCCCCGGCGACACCTTTGCCGAATGCCTGCTGGCGATGGGCGACCACTACCTCTACAATTCGCAGGCCGCCGAGACCATCACGGTCGCGCGCTTCGAGTTGAACAAGGTGCGCGCCTTGGCCGAGCAGGAAAAGGACGTGGCCAAGGCCATCATCCAGTGCCTGTCGAACCATTTGCGCAACACGATGGACTGCATCGCCAACGACCGGCTGCAGACCGCGCCGCAGCGCGTCGCCCACTACCTGCTCGACAACTGCCCGCAGGACGGCAGCTCCGCCTCGATTCGCCTGCCCTTCCAGAAGAGCCTGCTGGCCGGAAAGCTGGGCCTTGCCCCGGAAGCGCTGTCGCGCGCCTTCTCGTCGCTCCGGCGCTCCGGCGTCACGGTGCGCGGCCGGATCATCCAGATCGCCGACATCAGCGCGCTGAAGCAGATCTGATCCGTCGCCGCTTCGCCAGGCATTCGAACGGGCGGCCCCTCAAAGCCCGCCCGTTTCCTTGAGGAAACGGACGATCTCGGCGATCCCCTCGCCGCGCTTCATGTCGGTGAAGACG
>JAHRYZ010000228.1 GCA_020621905.1 Rhizobium sp. | reverse complement strand
CAGATTCGCGCCCTGCTGCCGGCCTATGCCGGCGTCATCTCGCAGATCCCGCCGCAGTTCTCGGCGATCAAGATCGCCGGCGAGCGTGCCTACGACCTGGCGCGCGAAGGCGAGACCGTCGACATTCCGTCCCGCGAGGTCGAGATCTTCCGGCTGACGCTGGTCGGCTGCCCGGATGAGAACAGCGCACGTTTCGAGGTCGAATGCGGCAAGGGTACCTATGTACGCTCGCTTGCCCGCGATTTCGGCCGCGATCTCGGCTGCTACGGCCACATCTCCTCGCTCAGGCGCTCCTTCGTCGCGCCTTTCGCCGAGGAAACGATGGTGCCGCTGGCCGACCTCATCGCGCTGGAGGCGATCGAAGACAAGCAGGAGCGGCTCGCCGCCCTCGATGCGTTCCTGATCGATACTGGAGAGGCGCTTTCCGGCCTGCCGCACATCGCGATCACCGAGGACCAGGCACACCGCCTGCGGATGGGCAATCCGATCCTGCTGAGGGGCCGCAATGCGCCGGTCGCCGAGGCGGACGCCTTTGCCACCTGCTTCGGCAAACTGGTCGCCATCGGCGAGATCGGCGAAGGCGAATTCCGCCCGAGACGGGTGTTCGGCTGAGCGGGCGCCGCCCAAACAAAGCTTCCATTTCGCCACGGGATGAGCTATAGGCACGCCAGCATGGCGGCTAGCCGTCTGCTTTCACGGCCTTTGCTGGACGACATCCCGGCATATGGCGTCTTATTTCTCCTGATATTCAGAAAGGATTCCCGATGTCGATCACTGCAGAGCGCAAGGCTGCCCTCATCAAGGAATACGCAACCGTCGAAGGCGACACCGGTTCTCCGGAAGTCCAGGTTGCGATCCTGACCGAGCGGATCAACAACCTCACCGGACACTTCAAGGACCACAAGAAGGATAACCATTCCCGCCGTGGCCTGCTGACGATGGTGTCGAGCCGTCGCTCGCTTCTTGACTACCTCAAGAAGAAGGACGAAGCCCGTTACACCAAGCTCATCACGAGCCTGGGCATTCGCCGCTAAAAATCTTCCGGCGGACCATCCTCGCGAGGTCCGCCGGCTCTCTTTCGGGACCCAGGTCCCGGAGGGATCGCAAAGGGCAGGACTGCTCCGCGATTCCACAAAAAGGGCAGGCCGGATGGGCCGGCGCTGCCAAAACCAACCGATGACCTGTCATGGGGCAGGATTGCAGGATGCTTTCGCCGAAGGGATTCGGCCATGCAGGGAAGAGATCTCACCTCCCCTTGCGCGAGAAGCCCTAAGCCTCCGGAACCGGAGGATATCTCTCGAAACGAAAAGCCTCCCGCTGTCTTGCCCGTGATGCGTCAGCATAGCCACGGCCGCCACCGGCTCCCTTTCGGGGTCCCGCCACAAAGGCTGGCAGTCGTGGAAGAAGGACAAGATAGATGTTTGATATCCATAGCGTGGAAATCGAGTGGGCAGGCCGCCCGCTCAAGCTCGAAACCGGCAAGGTCGCCCGTCAGGCCGACGGCGCCGTCATGGCCACCTACGGCGAAACCGTCGTTCTCGCCACCGTCGTCTCGGCCAAGTCGCCGAAGCCGGGCCAGGACTTCTTCCCCCTGACCGTCCATTACCAGGAAAAGACCTATGCCGCCGGCAAGATCCCGGGTGGCTACTTCAAGCGCGAAGGCCGCCCGTCGGAAAAGGAAACGCTGGTTTCCCGCCTGATCGACCGCCCGATCCGCCCGCTCTTCCCGGACGGCTACAAGAACGACACCCAGGTCGTCGTCACCGTCATCCAGCATGACCTTGAAAACGATCCGGACGTCCTGTCGATGGTTGCCGCTTCGGCTGCCCTGACGTTGTCGGGCGTGCCCTTCATGGGCCCGGTCGGCGGCGCACGCGTCGGCTACATCAACGGCGAATACGTCCTCAACCCGCATCTCGACGAGATGGACGAGTCGGTTCTCGACCTCGTCGTCGCCGGCACCCAGGACGCCGTGCTGATGGTTGAATCGGAAGCCAAGGAACTTCCGGAAGACATCATGCTCGGCGCCGTCATGTTCGGCCACAAGGGCTTCCAGCCGGTTATCGACGCGATCATCAAGCTCGCCGAAGTTGCCGCCAAGGAACCGCGCGATTTCGATCCGGAAGACTATTCCGCGCTCGAAGCCGAGATGCTGGCCATGGCCGAAACCGAACTGCGCAACGCCTACAAGATCACCGAGAAGGCTGCACGCTACGCAGCCGTCGACGCTGTGAAGGCGAAGGTCAAGGCGCATTTCCTGCCCGAGGGTGGCGAAGCCAAGTACACGGCCGAAGTCATCGGCTCGGTCTTCAAGACCCTGCAGGCGAAGATCGTCCGCTGGAACATCCTCGACACCAAGAGCCGCATCGACGGCCGCGACCTGGAAACCGTTCGCCCGATCGTTTCGGAAGTCGGCTTGCTGCCGCGCACCCATGGTTCGGCGCTGTTCACCCGCGGCGAGACCCAGGCGATCGTGGTTGCGACCCTCGGCACCGGCGAAGACGAGCAGTATGTCGACTCGCTGACCGGCATGTACAAGGAACGCTTCCTGCTGCACTATAACTTCCCGCCCTACTCGGTCGGTGAAACGGGCCGCATGGGCTCCCCGGGCCGCCGCGAAATCGGCCATGGCAAACTTGCCTGGCGCGCTATCCGCCCGATGCTGCCGACCCCGGAACAGTTCCCCTACACGCTGCGCGTCGTATCGGAAATCACCGAGTCGAACGGCTCGTCCTCGATGGCAACCGTCTGCGGCACCTCGCTCGCACTGATGGACGCCGGCGTTCCGCTCGCCAAGCCCGTTGCCGGTATCGCCATGGGCCTGATCCTGGAAGGCGATCGCTTCGCCGTTCTCTCCGACATTCTCGGCGATGAAGACCACCTCGGCGACATGGACTTCAAGGTTGCCGGCACCAACGAGGGCATCACCTCGCTGCAGATGGACATCAAGATCGCCGGTATCACCGAAGAGATCATGAAGGTCGCGCTCAGCCAGGCACAGGGCGGCCGCAAGCACATCCTCGGCGAGATGGCCAAGGCCATCACCGAAAGCCGCGGACAGCTCGGCGAATTCGCCCCGCGCATCGAAGTGATGAACATCCCGGTCGACAAGATTCGTGAAGTCATCGGCTCCGGCGGCAAGGTCATTCGCGAAATCGTCGAAAAGACCGGCGCGAAGATCAACATCGAAGACGACGGCACCGTGAAGATCGCCTCGTCCTCGGGCAAGGAAATCGAAGCGGCCCGCAAGTGGATCCACTCGATCGTTGCCGAGCCGGAAGTCGGCGTGGTCTACGAAGGCACCGTTGTGAAGACCGCCGATTTCGGCGCCTTCGTCAACTTCTTCGGTTCGCGCGACGGTCTCGTCCACATCTCGCAGCTCGCTTCGGACCGCGTTGCCAAGACCTCGGACGTCGTCAAGGAAGGCGACAAGGTCTGGGTCAAGCTGATGGGCTTCGACGAGCGCGGCAAGGTTCGCCTCTCCATGAAGGCCGTCGACCAGACGACCGGCAAGGAAATCGTCGCCGAGAAGAAGAAGGACGAGGGCGAAGCCGCCGAATAAGCGGCCCCTTCCCTTTGACAGTGAGGCGCGGAAACCTTCCGCGCCTTTTTTATTCGCCCGGAGAGCCCTGCCATGAGCCGCGAAACGCTGAAGACCCTGTTCCATCCCTTTGCCAGCGGCACGGTTGCCGCTCCCCGCTCCGACGAGCGCTTCCTGTTCATCGGCGCCGAGGCGGGCTTTGCCAAGCCCGACGAGTTTACCGCCTCGCTGGTGCCCGTACAGGGCCATCGCGGCGAGTTCCTGAAGCTCGAGGCTGCTCGCCTCAATCCGATCCCCCATATCGAGGGCGAGGGTTTCGACGGCGCGCTGATCCTGCTGGGCAAGCACCGGGGCGAGAACGACAATCGCGTCGCCGAAGCCCTTGGACGGGTGAAGGCGGGCGGCCTGATCGTGGTTGCCGGCGGCAAGGAAGACGGCGTGCAGCCGATGCGCAAGCGCCTGGCCGGGCTCGGGATCGAAGCCGAGCACATGCCGAAATATCACGGGGTCGCCCTGTGGTTCACCGCACCGGAAGATGCCGGAGCGGCCGTCGCCAAGCTTGCCGCGCGCGAGACGCTGGTGGACGGGCGCTTCCACACCCGTCCTGGCATGTTTTCGCATGACCGCATCGACGACGGCTCCGAGCTGCTGGCGAGCCGCCTGCCTGAGAATTTCGACGGCAATGCCGCCGACTTCGGCGCCGGCTGGGGCTATCTGTCGACCATGCTGGCCACGCGCTCGCCGCGGACCGCGCGCATCGACCTGTTCGAGGCCGATTTCGACGCGCTGGAATATGCCAAGGTGAACCTAGCAGAGAACTGCCCCAGCCTGACGGCACGCTTCTTCTGGCAGGACCTGACGCGCGAGCCGGCCAAGGAAAAATACGATCTCGTCATCATGAACCCGCCCTTCCACCAGGGCCACGCGGCGGAACCCGGCCTCGGCCAGTCAATGATCAAGGCAGCAGCCCACGCGCTGCGCAGCGGCGGCCAGCTGCTGCTGGTGGCCAATCGCGGCCTGCCCTACGAGGCGATCCTCGCCGAGGACTTCCGCGAGCACGGCGAGACCTGCCGCAACGCCCGCTTCAAGGTTCTCTGGGCCAAGAAATAGGTCAGGCGGGCCGACCGTCCAACAGCATCGGTTCGTGTAAGGCATCCGGATTTTCCGGATGTCTGGTCTCTCGACAAGCCGCGCAATCGGACTTAACCTGCGACGACACTGGCTTATCATTGGGCGCCATATATTCGATGTCTAATAAATCGATTGCCGACGAACTGACCGCCGTTGCGGGCGTCGCGTCCGCAGTCGCCGCGCATGCAAAGTCCTATGGCATCGACATCGGCCCCATTTGCAGCGCTCTCAAGATCGACCCGGACATATTCCAGAGCCTGACGGCGCGCATCAGCCTCGACCGGCTTTGCCGGCTGCTGGAAGCCTGCGCATTGCTGGCGGATGACGAGGCCTTCGGACTAAAATGCGTCGACCGCTTCATCGCCGGCTCGACCGGACCGTTCGGATACGGCCTGATGACTGCGCCGACCGTGGGGGACTTCGTGCGCTTCCTTGCCGCTCACATGCAATATGCCACCTATGCCAGCAATCTGCGCTTCACCATGGACGAGCGCGGCGCTTCCATTTCCTGGTCATTCGCCCCGGCGATCGTCAAGCGCGACCAGTATGTCGACATGGGGATTGCCATCACCCTGGAGCGGTTGCGCGGCATCATCGGGATTCATACGGATCTCGTCGAGATCGAACTCGAGCGGCCGCGCCCCAAGGCGCCGCAGGTATTCCGCGACTACCTGACGAAGAAGCTGCGTTTCGGCTGCCGGGAGAATAGCTTGCGTATCCCGGCCAGCCTCCTCGACATGAAGAACCCAAAGGCGGACGCAAGGCTGTTCTCGCTGATGGATATCCAGTGTCGGTCCATGCGGCCCGATGCGGACTATCAGGAGGGAAATTTCATCGACCAGGTGCGGAAGTTCCTGCTCTTGCGCATGGCGGAGCCCAACTCGTCGCTGAGCGACATCTCTCCGCATTTCGGCATATCGGAGCGAACCTTCCAGCGCCGGCTCGCCGAGGAACATACGAGCCTGGCGGAGATCCGTGACAACCTGAGGCGCGAACTCAGCCTCAATCTGCTGACCGAGAGCGAATTGGCAATCTCGGAGATCTGCTATCGGCTCGGCTATTCCGCACCGAGCGCCTTTACGCGATCCGTCACGCGCTGGTTCGGCCAGACGCCGACCGAACTGCGCCGACGGAAGTCCGCCTGACACCGGTTCGGGCAGACAAGATCCACGCAGCACTTTGTCTATTGACAATTTCCGCGCGACAGGCAGAAATGTTGACATATTGCTGGCACTCGACGCAGGCGGAAGTTAACCTTTCGTAGGCGATGTTAAGCTTTTGGCGCCTGCCGCGAATTACAATCGCTCCGCTGATCCTTATATATGTGAGATGACAGACGTCTCGGTCAAAGATGACCGGCGACGAAGCACAGATTTAATCTTGGCGATCTCAGAACATCATGGCGAATAACGATCAGTCTGCCGGACAGCCGTCCGGCCCGAAAACTGCATTGACCGATGCGGAAGTCAAGTGCCTGACGATGGTCGCCGAGGGCAAGCGACCGCTCGACATCTGCAATCTCCTGCTACTGTCCGAGATCGAGGTCGAGGGATTGCTGTCCTCTGCCGAGAACAAACTCGGCGCGCGCAATCTGCTGCATGCGGTCAGCATGGCGATGCTGATGGGCTCGATCGAGGTCGAGCACATCCAAAGACAGGAGTAAGCCCGAAGCTTCGGGCTTGCGGACCACTCCGTGTTCATGCCTGGCGCGATATGAGGTCGCGCCAGGCATTTTTCGTCCATGGCATCAAGAAGAGAGCCTTACTCGGCGTCGGAGCTGCGCAGCATGTCGAGAGTCGGCATGGACGTGATGTTGTAGCCG
>JAHRYZ010000227.1:6203-6522 GCA_020621905.1 Rhizobium sp. | reverse complement strand
ATAGGGCGAGCGGCAGACCTTGAAATAACCGCTCGTCGACAGGAAGCGGTTGGTCTGCGGATTGTACGAACGGTAGCGATTGAGGCACCATTCGACGTGCCGGCTCCAGTTGCGGCCACCATAGACCGGCGGCGGAGGCGGCGGTGGCCGGCGATAGATCGGCGGCGGTGGGGGCCGACGGTAGCCGTCATCCCACCACGGTGGTGGCGGCGGGCGGCGGTAGATCGGCGGTGGCGGTGGCGGGCGACGATAGCCGTCATCCCAGACCGGCGGTGGCGGACGGCGGCGATAGGTGTCGTAGCAGCCGTAACGATCGCAG
>JAHRYZ010000227.1:0-6193 GCA_020621905.1 Rhizobium sp. | reverse complement strand
AGACGACCTCGACGTTGACCACGTCCGACGGACCGGCGGCCGGCCGCATGGTCGGGGTAAGACCGGGCGCCGCCTGGGCCGGACCGGCAAGGAAGCCGGCAAGGCCGAGCAGCGAGCCGAGCAGCATATGGGCCAATTTGTTCATGGCGCTCCTCCAGAGAACGGAGCATCCGGCCTTGGCGGAGGACCATCCTCCTTCCCTGCCGCATGTCCTGCAACATCACCCTTGCGGAGCCGGCGAGAGCCGGCCTTGTCCGGAAAGGCGAAACATCCAAGATGTTCAGAGCGATGATGGCTTTTCCAAGACGCCGCGTAAAGCGCTTGCGTCTGCACATTCCGTCGCACGCCGAATAAATTCTTTCGTCCCGAAAACGACGATTACCGGGCTTTCCGGGGCGGCTCCGGTTCTCCGACACGAAAACTTCAAAAAGCCAGTTGACAGCCGGAGTCGCTGCCTTTACACGGCTCCTCGTCGCCCAGATGGCGGAATTGGTAGACGCGCCAGCTTCAGGTGCTGGTACTCGAAAGGGTGTGGAGGTTCGAGTCCTCTTCTGGGCACCAAATTCCCGTTTCAGACCGTCCTAGACGGTTCAGAAGCAAAGCAAAAAGCCCGGTTCGCCGGGCTTTTTTGTTGCCGTGAATTCCGCTCGAATCTGGGTCTTCGATCCGTGCAGGCATGTGCCGATCAGCGGTCGATGATCCGCGGATTGACGCCCGGGTACCAGCCGCCGGAGGGATTGGGCGGCTGACGGCTTTCGTAGACCACCCCGTCGCGGGTGCAGCGATAGACCGTGACCGGCATGCCGTCGCCGTGAAAGCCGATTTCGTTGCGCGACCGGACCATACGGGTGACCGTCTCGCAGCTGTAGGGGGAGCCGAACTGCATTTCGCCCTGAGGCTTGACGCCGGGCAGGTCCTGGAAGGTTTCCGGAGGGGCGACCAGCTTCGGCGGCTTGGTCTCGGCGGCATGGCCGGCGGCCGCGGCGAAGAGGACTGCGGAAGCCGCGCAGATCGCCATGTGCACTCGGCCTTGCCGCTTCGCCCCTGCCCTGCCCGTCCTTGCTTCGTCCACGGCACCCATCCCTAGCAGATCAAAATCCAGTCCCGGTCCATATGGGGTGGCGATCGCGGCGATGGAAGTCCTTGCCGGATGCATCGGGCCCCATGGTCCGCTTCAGGCGACCGGCCGGCGATAGCCGGTCGGCATTTCGTAGAGCCAGCCGATGCGCTGGACGGCGGCTTCGAAATCCTCGAGCGCCACGGTCATGGTATGGCCGTTGGCATGCAGCAGGGTCCTGTCGTCGGCCATGATGCCGGCATGGCCCTTCCAGAACACCAGATCGCCGCGCCGCAGCTCCTCGCGGGCGATGACCGTGCCAAGACCTGCCGCCTGCATGTCGGAATCGCGTGGCGCGGCCCGCCCGGTCATTTGCAGCGCCAGCTGGACGAGGCCCGAACAGTCGATGCCGAAGCCGGACCGGCCACCCCAGAGATAGGGCGTCTCGAGGAAGCGCGCGGCGACCGCCACATAGTCGTCGGTGGCGTAGGTGCCAAGCGGCAGGCAGTGGCCGGCCACCACAGCGCGGCCATCGGCCAGCAGGAAGTAGCGGGTGCCGCGCGTCTCGGCCTCGCCGGCAACCGCAATGCGGCTGCCCATCGACAGCGCGGCATTGACCGGGAAACGCAGGTCGGCGCCGGGATAGACAAAGGTGCGCGGCACGGTCACGTGATGGGTGGGCCGATCTCCCTCGGCGGCCAGCACGCGCTCGGGCAGGTAGCCGACATAGCCGTCCGACTTCGCCTGGACCCAGGCCCAGCCGCCAGCCCGATCGAAAACGGTGACGTCCTCACCGAACAGGAGTTCGGTGTCGATGCCGCTTGCGGCATCCGGCTTCGGCCGAAGGCCGGTCACCGGCACGGCAATGCGGGCCGGCGCGCCGGAGGCGAAACGGGCGGCGTTCACCTGCCCCTCCAGCGCCACGTCGGCCAGGTCGTCGCGGAAGGCATGCAGTCTGCGGTCCAGCGCCATGAAACTCTCTCAAGAAGCTCATCCGGCAAAAGCGCGAAGCGGTCTTGGCGCCGGAATGACGTTAAAAACAAATGCCGGGGCATGTGCCCGCCTGAAGCAAGGCGGACCCGCCCTAGTAACCCAGTCTGCGGCCCTGATCGATGATCAGGTCGCCGAATTTCTCGAGGAAGAGCGCACCGCCGACGGTGCGCTTGACGACGACGCTGCGACGGTCGCGTTCGTCGCGGACGCGGTCGACGAGGCCCATCTCGCCCATGGTGTCGAGCGCGCGGGTGATCACCGGCTTGGTGACCCCGAGCGTCGCGGCAAGGCCGCGCACGGTGTGCGGCGGCGGCACGAGATAGATCTGCAACAGGATCGCCATCTGCCGAAGCGTCAGGTCGCGCTTGTCCTGCTGCACCTGTTGCAGGGTCACCTTGTGCCAAAGGCCCAGAGCCTCACTGGCGGTCAGTTCAACACTCATGCACCGATCCGGAACGTCGTTGTCGCTTCTCCTTTTCCGGCAATCGGCGCGGCATTGCAAGCGCGCCGACCTGAGCCGGCGCGCCGCCCGGACCCACCTCAGCGCAGATTGGGGCGCAGATAGCGGTAGAGCGCTCGAATGGCCTGGGCCTCGCCGCCGACCGGCGAATGCGGGCGCTCGGAGAGCGACCAGCCGAAGATGTCGAAATGCACCCACCGGGTGGACTTGTCGACGAAGCGCTTGAGGAACAGGGCTGCGGTGATCGAACCGGCCATACCGCCCGCGGGCGCATTGGTCAGGTCGGCGATCTGGGCACGGATGTTCTTCTCGTAGCCCTTAAAGAGCGGCATGCGCCACAAGGGGTCGTCGGTTTCGACGCTCGCATCGAGCAGATACTCGGCGAGGTCCTCGTCGTCGGTGAAGAAAGGCGGCAGGTCGGGACCCAGCGCGACCCGTGCCGCGCCGGTGAGCGTCGCCATGTCGATCAGCAGATCCGGCTTGTCTTCGTCGGCATAGGCAAGCGCATCGGCGAGGATCAGCCGGCCTTCGGCGTCGGTATTGTCGATCTGGACCGTCAGGCCCTTACGGCTGCGATAGATGTCGCCCGGGCGGAACGCGTTGCCGGCTATGGAGTTTTCCACGGCCGGGACGATGACGCGAAGGTCGATCTTCAGCTTGGCGTCCATGATCATCAACGCGAGGCCCATGACATTGGCCGCGCCGCCCATGTCCTTCTTCATCAGCAGCATGTTGGCCGAGCCCTTGATGTCGAGGCCGCCCGTATCGAAGCACACGCCCTTGCCGACCAGGGTCACCTTGGGATGGCCCTTCTTGCCCCAGCGCAACTCGAGCAGGCGCGGCGCCTGGGCGCTGGCCCGGCCAACGGTGTGCACCAGCGGGAAATTGCGCTCGATCAGGCCGTCGCCGACGACGACAGAAACCTCGGCCTTGTAATGGTCGGCGAGCGCCCGGAAGGCCCTTTCGAGATCGGCCGGCCCCATGTCGTTGGTTGGCGTGTTGATCAGGTCGCGGGCGAGATAGACGCCGGCGAGCTGGCGCTTGATGTCGGCGGCGTCGGCGTCCTGCGGGATCATCAGCGTCGGTTCGACCGGCTTTTCCGAACGGTAGCGGCCGAAGCGATAGGCGCCGAGGCCATAGCCCAGCAGCAGGCGATTGGCGGTCAGCGGCGCGGTCTCGATGTGCCACTCGCCGGCGGGAAGGCTGCGGGCGAGCTTGCCGGACAGGAAGGGGCTGTCCGACGGATTGCTGCCGAGACCAAAGAGCGCGCCGCCGAGATGGCCGTCGCCGGTCGGGATCAACAGCACGGAGCCCGCATCGGCCTTGAACCCGGCCTTGCGTGCCCAGTCGAGCGCGATCGGATCGATCGTGCCGGTCTCGATATGGGCAGGGGTCACCGCGAAGACGGGAAGCGTGTGCCCGCCCTTCGTGCTGAAGGGGGTGCGTCTTTCGATGTACTGATACGGGACCATGGCCTGCCTTCTGGGAGAGAATCAACTCGGGTTGGGGCTATTAACACTCCGTTAGGGTTAACAGATTATTGCTTGAGTGGAGGTTGCGCCGCCTTCGTCCGCCGGGACGTCGCCGCGGCGCCGGCAAACCGATCCAGGATAAGCGACATGGCTCTTCGGCAGACTTCGACACGTCATCGCATCGGCTTCTTCGGCAGCGTCTGCATGCTGGTCGCCGCGGCCGCGCTCGGTGGCTGTTCGACGACGAAGAAGGAGCTCACCACCGGATCGATCCCCAAGCTGTCGAAGCCGGTGGAAACCATGACGGCGCCGGAGCTGACGCGGGCGGCAGACAGCATCGGTTCCGCCTATGCGCGCAACCCGAAGGACCGCAACAACGGCCTCGCCTACGCCAACATCCTGATGATGACCGGACGCAACTCCCAGGCGCTCGCCGTCATGCAGCAGGTGGCGATCGCCAATCCGTCCGACCGCGAGGTACTCTCCGCCTTCGGCAAAGCGCAGGCGGCAGCCGGCCAGCTGGAACAGGCGCTCGCGACCATCGGACGGGCGCAGACGCCCGACCGCCCCGACTGGCGTCTCTACTCGGCGGAAGGTGCCGTGCTCGACCAGCTCGGCCGTTCCTCGGAAGCCCGCGACCGCTACCGCATGGCGCTGGATCTCAAGCCGAACGATCCGACCATCCTGTCCAATCTCGGCATGTCCTACGTGCTGGGCGGGGATCTAAGGACCGCAGAGACCTATCTCAAGTCCGCCTCGCAGCAGCCGGGCGCCGACAGTCGGGTGCGGCAGAACCTGGCGCTGGTGGTCGGCCTGCAGGGACGCTTCCCCGAGGCCGAGCAGATCGCCCGCCAGGAACTCGACCCGCAGCAAGCGGATGCAAACGTCGCCTACCTGCGCTCGATGATGAGCCAGCAGAATTCCTGGAAGCAGCTGGCCGCCAAGGACAGCAAGACCGACCAGAACACCAACTGAGACCTGGTCGAGATCAGTCGGGGACGCGGCCGGACGGCTGCCGTCAGACCGGACGCATCCTGACCGCATCGAGGATCAGCCGCACGCCGAGCCCGACCAGCACCGCACCGGCCATGCGATCGACGACGTGCTTCGCCCGGCCATAGGCCGCGCGCGGCCGCTCGGCCGAAAAGACCAGGGCCACCAGCGCATACCAGCCCGCCTCGACGATGAACACGCCGAGCGGCAGCGCCGTGAACAGCCCGCGTTCCGGCGCGGCCGGGAGGAAGGCGGCGAAGATGCTGCCATAGACCAGCGCGGTCTTCGGATTGCTGAGCTGGGTGGCAAGGCCGACGGCAAAACTCTTCCAGGCGGCCGTGCCCCGATCCGTGCCCCCTGCCCGCTCCGGCGGCAGGGGCAGGCTCGCGCCGCGCCAGATGCGCACGCCGAGATAGGCGAGATAGGCTCCGCCGAGCAGCTTGAACAGCAGATAGGCCCATTCGACCCGAACCAGCAGCGCGTGGAGACCGGCCAGAGCCAGAAGGGCGAAGATCGCACCGCCGATGCCCATGCCGAGCGCGGCGGCAAGGCCAGCCCTGCGCGAGCGGATGATCGCGGTGTGGGAGACGAGCACGAAGCTCGGCCCCGGGCTCATGGCGCCGATCAGGACGGTGCCGACGATGCTGAGCAAGATTGCGATGGACGACATGCGGTTCTCCGTTCCCGAGGGGGTGCCAGCCGGCAGGGGCCGCGTCCGCACCGCCGGGTGACGACGACGAGGCCCGGTCGCCGAGTGTTAGCCGACGTGGTTGCTGGCGGCAATCGGGCGCGGATTATGGAATCACTAGAATCGGTCGGAGACCTGGATGCCGGCCGGGCCTAGAATGACGGCGACGAGCACGGGCAGGAAGAACAGGATCATCGGCACGGTGAGCTTCGGCGGCAGGGCGGCGGCCTTCTTCTCGGCCTCGTTCATGCGCTCGTCGCGGCCTTCCTGGGCCAGCACGCGCAGCGCCTGCGAGATCGGCGTGCCGTAGCGTTCGGCCTGGATCAGCGCCTGGGTGACGGCTTTGACGCCACCAAGCTGGGTGCGGTTGCCGAGGTTTTCGAGCGCCGTGCGGCGGTCCTGCAGGAAGGAGAGCTCGGCCGTGGTCAGCACCATCTCCTCGGCCAGTTCGGTCGACTGGGTGGCGATTTCCTCGGCGACGCGGCGCATGGCGGCCTCGATCGAGATGCCCGATTCGACGCAGATCAGCA
>JAHRYZ010000226.1:5509-6542 GCA_020621905.1 Rhizobium sp. | reverse complement strand
AGGACCTTGTCCACCGTATCGCGCACCAGGGCATAGTGGACGAACTGGCCGCGCATTTCGCGGCTGATCAGGCCGGCGGTTTCGAGGATGGTGAGGTGCTGCGAGACGGAGGGTTTTGCCATGTCGAAGCGCGAGGCGATCTCGCCGGCGGTCAGGCCCGAGGCCGCGAGATGTTGGAGGATCGCGCGGCGCGGCGCGGCGGCCAGCGCCTGGAAAACCTGCTGTGTCGTCCGCGCCATGTCGATCCGTGCGGTCTTCGCTGAACGGCTTTTCTTCACGGGTCAGGATCCTCGTTTCTTTGGCGGCCCGGCGTGCGCGCAAGTTCCTAATTAGCTATTTCCCTAATTGCCGCCTTTCGCGTCCGGCAGGCAGGGCAGTGCCTAGTGCCAAGAACGATCATTTCTGTCAACGGTTTAGAGCACCGGATCGGGCCTGATCAACATCAGATAGAGGATGCCGATCATCGAGAGAAATGCGGGAAAGCCGAAGGCGAACCAGACACGGTAGAGGCGGTGATAGCGCTCCGGCAGGGGCTCATCTCGCGCCGCCGCGACCCGGGCCATGTCGCGCAACTGTATCTGGATCCAGACGACGGGCAGCCAGAACAAGCCGACCACGACATAGAGGCCGAGCGAGAAGGCGATCCACTCCGTTGCCAGCGGCCAGCCGATCAGATGGGCGAGCCAGGCGCCGGTGATCGGCTGGAGAATTGCGGCCGTCGCGGTGAAGAGCGTGTCGGCGATCACCACCGTGGCTGAGACATGGGCGATCAGCCGGGCATCGCGGGTCCGGTTGGCCATGAGCATGAAGAAGGCGATACCGGCGCCGGTGCCGAACAGCACGGTCGCGCCGACGACGTGCGCAAGGCGCAGCAGGTCCTCCAGCATGTCAGCGCTCCTCCAGGGTGGCTAGTGCGCAGAGCGTCAGCGCGATCGACGGAAAGATCTTGACCAGCGGGCCCAGCGGATCGAGCCAGAGCGCGGGCTGGATGATCGTGCCGCCAAGAAGATAGGCGAACGAGACCGCGAGCATG
>JAHRYZ010000226.1:0-5499 GCA_020621905.1 Rhizobium sp. | reverse complement strand
GTGCGCGCCGGGCGAAGGGATGCATGAGGACGGCGAGCCCGAGGGCGATGTCGAGCATCGAGGTGGCAAGGGTGACGGCGAGGGCGATGTCCGTCGAAAGACCGGTGCCAAACAGGCCGGCCGTCCGCGTCAGGGCAAGGAGCGGGATACTGCCGGACGTGATCCAGAACAGCGAAAGGGTGAGGATGACGACCGGTTTCAGAAGAAAAAGCCGCGAGAACCAGAGGTCCTGGGCTGCGGCTGGTTCACCACGCAGGCGGATCAGGGGATCGGGCGTCCACAGCGTCTCCCGGTCCGCCGCCGGTGCGACGCCGAAACCGCTGATGCGTATGGCGGTCGAGCGCAGCGGAGAGCGCCAGCCGAGACGGCCGGCGAGATCGGCGAGGAGGGTGAGCGGGCGCGCGGCGAGCGCGGGCAGGCGCAGCACCGGTGCGGGCTTCAGGCCGAGCCAGGCGCGATAGAAACGTGCCATTTCCTCCAGGCTGCGCGTCGGCCGGCCGGCAACGATCAGATCGCTGCCGCTCGGGATGCGGCCGGCGATCGCGTCCGCCACGGCACGGGCGACATCGGTTACATGCACCGCATTCAGCGGACTGTGCGGATCGACAAGCGGGAGCACGAGGGGCATCGAGGCAATCGCCCTCAGAAGCGCCGTTCCGCCATAGGCATTGCGGCCGACGACCACGGTCGGGCGCAGGATCACATGGGCCAAGCCCGACCGGGACAGGGCGGCATCGGCCTCCAGCTTGGTGGCAATGAACCGGGTGCCGGGAGCGGCCAGATTCTCCGGCGCCGAGATCTGTATGATCATCGGCGGCACGGCTCGCTCGGTGCAGGCGGCCTGCAGCGCCAGCATGGCGTCGCGCTGAACGGCGGCCAGATCATCACGAAGGCCGTCCTGCAGTGCGCCGGCGCAATTGACCACGGCCGTTGCACCCTCCAGCAAGGATTGCCAATCGCCTGCGCGGCGAAGCTGCGCGAGGTCGCAGGCCATCCATGTGATCGCGGGCAGGCGGGCACTTGCCCTGGCGATATCGCGCCCGAGGCCGGTGACGGCGTAGCCTTCATCGCTCAAGGTTTGGCAGACCACCTGGCCGATGAAACCGGAGGCGCCGAGGACGAGAATGGTCATGCTTGTCTTTCCTGGCGGCAGATCGAGGTGCCTTCGCTTTCACAGCATGTCGAGCGCCGTCTTGCGCGCCGGGGGCGGGAAGGCGGCGTCGAGGGCGGCCCAGTCCTCGTCGGAAATGTCGAGGTCGACGGCGTCGCGGTTTTCGCGCACGCGCCGGAGGTTGGAACTCTTCGGGATGGCGACCACGCTCTCGCGTTCCAAAATGAAGGCAAGCGCGACCTGGGCGGGCGTGGCCTGGTAGGCCTTGGCGATGCGGATCAGTTCGGGATGGTGAACGAGGCGACCCTGCTCGATCGGCGAATAGGCCATGACCGGAATGCCGCGGCTCTGGCACCAGGGCAGGAGATCGTATTCGATGCCGCGGCGCGACAGATTGTAGAGCACCTGGTTGACGGCGCAATTCTCGCCTTGCGGCACGGTCAGCAGTTCCTCCATGTCGGCGGTGTCGAAGTTGGAGACGCCCCAGGCGCCGATCTTGCCGGCGGCCTTCAGTTGCTCGAAGGCGGCGACGGTGTCTGCGAGCGGATGCTCCCCGCGCCAGTGCAGGAGATAGAGGTCGAGGCGGTCGGTGCCGAGCCTTTGCAGACTCGCCTCGCAGGCGGCGATGGTGCCGGTCCGGCTGGCGTTCCACGGATAGACCTTGCTCACCAGGAAGACCTCGTCGCGCCGGTCTTCGAGCGCCTTGCCGACGATGCGTTCGGCGCCGCCCTCGCCATACATTTCCGCCGTGTCGATCAGCGTCATGCCGAGATCGAGGCCGAGCCTGAGGCCGTCAATCTCGTCATTGGCCCGGGCCTTCACCTCGCCCATCTGCCAGGTGCCGAGGCCGAGCGCCGGAATGTCGATGCCGGAGGGCAGGGTGACGGTCGGGATCGGATCGTGCATCGGGACTCCTCATCGCTTGGCGGGTCCTCCAGCTTAGTCCAGCGTCGGGCGGTTTCAATCCATGGCGGATTGCCATGGTGACAAATCTGCGGTGGCGGGGCAGGCTTGGCCCCACTATCGTGCGGCAAATTCTTCGGGAGACCTGCCTTGGATACGGCGACGCTGACCGCCCTTGTGACCTTTGCCTTCGCCACCTCGATCACACCGGGGCCGAACAACATGATGCTGTTCGCCTCCGGGGTGAATTTCGGCTTCCGTCGCACGATTCCGCACATGCTGGGCATCGGTGTCGGGTTTCTGTCGCTTCTGATCGGCGTGGGCCTGGGGCTCGGCGCGCTGCTGGTAACCGTGCCGCTCCTCTATACGGGGCTCAAGATCGCCGGCGGGATCTACCTCGTCTACATCGCCTGGAAGATCGGCTCCTCGCGCACGCTCGGCGAAGGCAAGGCCTCGGCCCGGCCGATGACTTTTTTGGGTGCCGCCGCCTTCCAGTGGGTCAATCCCAAGGCCTGGGTGATGGCCGTGACCGCCATGGCCGTCTATGTCGATCCGAACAGCTATGTGTGGAGCGTGGTCGTCATCGGACTGGTGTTTGCCGCGGTCAACCTGCCGAGCGTCTCGACCTGGGCGGGTTTCGGCTCGGTGCTGCGTGAATGGCTCTCCGTGCCGGTGCGGCTCAAATGGTTCAACATCACCATGGCCGTGCTTCTCGTCGCCAGCCTCTGGCCGATGCTGCGGTAGGGTTCGCCGGGCTCTTGCCAACCGTGCGGGGGTGCTTAAGACTGGGTTCTTCCAGGGGGGGAAGAGCGATTTGTCCGACCACAGCCACGATCATCACGACCATGACCACGGGCATGACCACGGCCATGGGCACCATCACCACGACAACCACTATGGCGACATGCAGGCGCGGGTGCGTGCGCTGGAAACCCTGCTCACCGAAAAGGGGCTGATCGATCCGGCGGCGATCGACGCCATCGTCGAGACCTACGAGACCAGGGTCGGGCCGCGCATGGTGGCGAAAGCCTGGGCCAATCCGGACTATGCCGAATGGCTGCGCGCCGATGCGACCGCGGCGATCGCCAGCCTCGGCTATACCGGCCGCCAGGGCGAGCACATGCGGGCCGTGTTCAACACGCCGGGCACCCACAACATGGTCGTCTGCACGCTCTGTTCCTGTTACCCGTGGGCGGTGCTCGGGCTGCCGCCGGTCTGGTACAAGGCGCCGGCCTACCGCTCGCGCGCCGTCATCAATCCGCGCGCCGTGCTGGCCGATTTCGGCGTGACGCTGAACCCGGAAACGCAGATCCGCGTCTGGGATTCGACAGCGGAACTGCGCTACCTCGTGGTGCCGGAGCGCCCCGCCGGTACGGAGGGCCTGGACGAGGCGGCGCTGGCCGGCCTCGTCACCCGCGATTCGATGATCGGCACGGGGCTTGCGCTTTCGCCGGGAGCAGCATCTTGAACGGGCCGCACGATCTCGGCGGGCAGATGGGCTTCGGCCCGGTCGCGCCGGAAAAGGACGAACCGGTCTTCCACGCCGAGTGGGAAAAGCGTGCGCTCGGCCTGACGCTCTCCTGCGGCGCCTTCGGGGCATGGAACATCGACGAGAGCCGGCACGCGCGCGAAAGCATTCCGCCCGCCGAATACCTCTCGGCGAGCTATTACGAGATCTGGATCCGGGCGCTGGAGGCGCTGCTGGAGCGGCACGGATTTGCCACGCGCGACGAGCTTCGTTCGGGGCGAAGCGTGACGCAGGGTGCCGTGCCGATGCGCATCCTGAAGGCCGAGATGGTGGCCGGTGTGCTCGCCCGCGGAGGCCCGTGCGACCGGCCGCTGCATGTCGAGCCGAAGTTTGCCGCCGGCGACCGGGTCAGGACCCGCAACTTCCATCCGGAGACCCACACGCGCCTGCCGCGTTATGCACGCGACAAGGTCGGCATGATCGAGGCGGTGCAGGGCAGTTTCGTCTTCCCCGACGACAATGCCCATGGACAAGGCGAGAACCCGCAATGGGTCTATACCGTGGTGTTCGATGCCGCCGAGATCTGGGGGGACGGCTGCGATCCGACGCTGAGCGTTTCGATCGACGCATGGGAGAGCTATCTTGAGCGCATGTGAGATCCCCTCCGCATTGAGCCAGTCGCCCGGCCTGCCTAAGTCGGCGGAGGGCGATCCGGTTTTTGCCGAGCCGTGGCATGCGCAGGCCTTCGCCATGACCGTGCACCTGCACGAGCGGGGCCTTTTCAGCTGGGCCGAATGGGCCGAGACATTGTCGGCGGAATTGCACAGGCCCGAGCGCGCCGAGGACGGTTCCGACTATTTCGACGGGTGGGTCGCGGCCTTGACGACGCTGCTTGGCGCCAAGGGGCTCGCTGACCCGGAGACGGTGCTGTCGCTGCAGGAAAGCTGGAAGCGTGCGGCCGAGGCCACGCCGCATGGCAGCCCGATCCTGCTCGCCAACGATCCGCTGCGTTGCTCCTGAGGCACGCATTCGCGGCACGGTTGCATTTGTACTCGCTTGGAGTATCGTCCAGGCGGATGCGGGCAATGCTAGCCGGGGGTGCAGGATGGCTGCGGAAACGACGAATTCGACGGGCAGGGCCGAGCGAGCCAGAGAGAGCAGACGGCGCAAGGAAGCACGGCTGAGAGCCGAGTGGAAACTCGAACGGTCGCTTGGCGTCTACCTGCTGATCCTGCCGGTTCTCCTCACATGCCTTTTGGTGGCAATCTGGCCGAGCCCCTTTACGCCGCAAGGCAAGACCGCGCCCGAACTGCGGTCCCTGTGGAACTTTACCGATCAGGTGGAGGTTCGGTTGCTGATGATCGTGCTCGTTTCGGGTGCGCTCGGCAGTGCGGTCTCCGCTGCGCGCACTTACGCCAATTTCCACGGTCTCGGCCGCTACGAGCCGAACTGGACCTGGTGGTATCTGATGAAGGTGCCGATCGGCATGGGGCTGGCGCTGTTCCTCTACATGGTCGTGCGCGGCGGCCTGTTCTCGGCCTCGCTCGGCGACAGCGGTGCGGTGATGGACACCGCCAATCCCTTCGGCTTTGCCGCACTCGGCGCCCTGGCCGGCATGTTCGCCAAGGAGGCGTCCGACAAGCTGGAAGAGATCTTCAAGGCTGTGTTCCGCACGGCCGAGAAGCCGCCGGTGGCGCGGCCGAAGATCGACAAGCTCGATCCTCCGGCAAAGAAGGTGCAAGACCCGGACCTGACGCTCAAGGTGGTCGGCAGCGGCTTCGATGACAAGTCCACGGTCAAGGTCGGCGACAAGAAGAGGGACTGCGTGTTCAAGAACGCCGGTCTGCTGGTCGTGACCCTGTCTTCCGAGGACCTGGCGAAGGCCGGCAAATTGCCGGTCGTCGTCACAGCCGGCACGCAGGGCGGCGGCACATCGGCGGCGGTCGAGCTGGCAGTCGTCGGGTGAGCCGGCGGTTACGGCAGATGCCGGGTCGGGTACGCTTTTTGCCCGATCGGC
>JAHRYZ010000225.1:237-6588 GCA_020621905.1 Rhizobium sp. | reverse complement strand
ACCTGTTGATCGAGTTCCGCTTCGGCGACCGTGCGGTCCGCCAGGTGATGGCCAATACCGCATCCGACCGGAGAGCTCGGGCGAATGTTGAGCCTGAGCTCCGAAAGGCGTTCCGGTCGTGAAATTCGGCTTGGCCGAATCGCCCTGCCGGCCCCCCTTCGGTCGTAACCCATTGCCGCAGCGCCGGAAGGACGTCAGAACGCTTGCAGGGCAGGGCGGTGTAGGGCTGCCAAATGTGGGGACAGAAAAGCCCACCCTCGGATTTCTCAACGAAGGCGGGCTTTTACTGAAAAAATGGCTCCCCGGGCCGGATTCGAACCGGCGACCTGTCGATTAACAGTCGAATGCTCTACCGCTGAGCTACCAGGGAACAGCCGCTTGCGGCGGTGTGAGCGGGGTAATACAAATGCCCGGTCGATTTGCCAAGCGATTTTTCAAAAAAAATGTGACACGCTTGTTTTATCCTGTGGGGATCCCATCTTCTGGCGGATCGAAAAGCGAGCCGGAGGCCCGGATTCGCAAGGGATTTGCATGACGACGCCCAAACGCAAACACTATATCGACGCCAAGCGCGGACGCATCGTGCTCGGCCGCTTCGAACTGCCGTTTCCCCGCAGCAAGCTCGGACGCGTGGCCACCGGCTCCGCGCTGGTCGGCGGCGGTCTGCTCGGATTCCTGCCGGTTCTGGGATTCTGGATGGTGCCCCTCGGCCTTTTCGTCCTCTCCCACGATCTGGCTCCGGTGCGAAGGCGCCGTCGCCGCATGGCGATCTGGTGGCGCAAGCGCTACCCCACGGTCAACCGCGCCGGCAAGCACTGAGCCGGGCATCGGCGACGCGCCTCGGCGAGCTCTTGGGATGCGCCATCCGCAAAAATTCGAGGGCGAAGGCGGCAAGCCCCTTGCGCTCCTTCTCGATCCGTTCTAAACGCCGCCCACCACTCGCTTTTTAAGCATACGGACGGCCTCGTGGCGGAGTGGTTACGCAGAGGACTGCAAATCCTTGCACCCCGGTTCGATTCCGGGCGAGGCCTCCACTCTTTCCCCTTCCGACAAGATATTCTGTCCGGGTTCAGCGGCCAAAACCGGACCGATCGCCCTTCGCGGCGACATAGGCACAAATTTGGCCGATCCGGCCCGTTGCACGCGCCGGGCGCTCCGCTAAAGCGGCTCCATCATCACACTGGAGGAGCCCATCCATGCGCCGTTTCGCTTCTTTCGCCCTGATCGCCGCCGCCGTTCTTGCCCCTGTCGCGGCCAGCGCCGAAAACCTCACGTTCAAGCTTGAGAACAAGACGTCCTCCATGATCGTCAAGTTCTACGCGACGCCGGTCGGCGGCAATGGCAAGCGCGTCGAGCTTTTGAACAAGAGGGGCCTGTGGGCCGGCAAGTCGCGCAGCCTCATCCTTGCCGACGACGGCGATGCCTGCGTCTACACCACCCGGGCGGTGTTCGAGGACAACAGCTTCTACGATGTGACCAACAAGGTCGATTTCTGCGAGTCGGACGTCTACACCATCGAGGAATGACGCCTAGCGCGAAACGGGCCGGCCTATCCGCCCGACCTTCGTCGTGGCGATATTCTGTTCCCATCGCCACGACTCTTCTTGAAAGCCGTCCTGCGGCCAATTAAGACAGCTGACACAAACCGGCCGGAAGTGGGACGACTGACATGATGGATTTTGCCGCAGCACGCATCAAGATGGTGGACAACCAGATTCGCACGACCGACGTCACGTCGCATTCGGTGCTGAATGCATTCCTCTCGGTGCCGCGCGAGGCTTTCGTCCCGGAAAACCGGCGTCCGCTCGCCTATATCGACGAGGACATGCAGATCGCGGAAGCCGCGAACGGCCAGCCGGCGCGCTACATCATGGAACCGTCGCCGCTCGCCAAGCTGATGCAGCTCGGCGCCATCACCAAGGACGACCTGGTTCTGGAAATCGGCTGCGGCGCCGGCTATACGGCCGCTATCTTGTCACAGATCTCCGGTTCGGTGGTCGCCGTCGAATGCGACGAATCGCTGGCCGCCAAGGCGACCGCGACGCTTGCCGACCTCGGCTACGACAATGTCGCCGTCGTCACCGGCGAGCTGGAGAAGGGTTATGCGGCCGAAGCGCCTTACGACCTGATCTTCATCAACGGTGCCGTCGAGGAAATCCCGCAGGCCCTGCTCGACCAGCTGCGCGAAGGCGGCCGCCTGGTCGCCGTCGTCGGCTACGGCAATGCGGCCCGCGCCCGCGTCTACATCCGCCACGCTGGCAACACCTCGTTCACGGAGTTCTTCAATGCGGCGCTGAAGCCGCTGCCGGGCTTCCGAAAGGCGGCCGAGTTCGTATTCTGAGCGATCGGGCCAGCGGCATATTTTCCGGGGTGGCAAAGTATCCGGAATTGATTTAATCAATTGCTAATGAAAATGTTGCCGTTGGGCAACGGCGCGGTGGTTTCGCGGTCGCGGACCGGCCTTGCCATTGCAGCCGAAGCCGCACCGGGTCATCTAGTGTCATGAATCGTTAACGCATCCGCACATGCGTTGTTCCGAGGGCTTCATGCGCAGATGAGCGGCCTCAGCTAGATGTGGAGTGACTCGTGTCGATCATTCGGAAAACCGCTCTCGCAGCCGCAGTCGCGCCCATGCTCATCATGTTGTCCGGCCAGGTATCGGCCGAGACACTGTCCGGCGCCATGGCCAAGGCCTACGAGAACAATCCGGATCTCAACGCGGTGCGAGCTGCGCTGCGCGCCACCGACGAGAACGTCACCATCGCCAAGGCGGGTATGAGGCCGCAGATTTTCGGATCCGCTTCGGCCAGCACCATCGGCGTCAGCGACATCACCTCGCCGCCCGCCCCGGATTTCGGCTATAATACCCAAAGTGTCGGCATTTCGATCACCCAGCAGATCTTCGATGGCTTCCAGACGCTGAACAATGTTCGCGCCGCCGAGGCCGGTGTCTATGCCAGCCGCGAAAGCCTGCGTGCCCAGGAAATCTCCATCCTGCTCGCCGCCGCCCAGGCCTATGCCGACGTGGCACGCGACCAGCAGATCGTGGTGATCCGCAAGCAGAACCTGGCCTTCCTCCAGGAACAGCTGAACGCCGCCAATGCCCGCCTGGAAGTGGGCGAGGGGACCCGCACCGATGTCAGCCAGGCCGAGGCCCAGCTCGCCGGTTCGCAGGCGCTGCTCGCCGCCGCGATCGCGCAGCTGAAGCAGAGCGAGGCGACCTATGTGCAGGTGGTCGGCGAGGCGCCGAAGGGGATCAAGCAGCCGGCGCCCGCGAACAAGGCCCTTCCGCCGAGCGTCGATGCGGCGGTTGCCATCGGCATCCGCGAGCATCCCTTCGTGCTGGCCTCGCTGCACGCCGTCGACGCTGCCGGCTATCAGGTGAAGTCCGCCGAGGGCACGCTTTTGCCGGGCGTCGTCATCCAGGGCAATGTCGCGCGCAACTGGACCAACGAGCCGCCGTCCTTTTCGAACTCGGACGCGACCTCCGCCACCATCTCGGCCCAGCTGAAGATTCCGATCTATCAGGGCGGGGCCGAATACGGCAACATCCGCAAGGCCAAGGAAACGCTCGGCGAACAGCGCATCAAGGTGGATTCCGCCCGTGCCAGCGTGCAGCAGCAGGTAACCTCCGCCTATGCGCAGATGGAAGCGGCCATCTCGGCCATTTCAGCTGCCCGCAAGCAGCTCTCCGCCGCCAATCTGGCGCTGCAGGGCGTGATCGAGGAGCGCAATGTCGGCCAGAAGACCACGCTCGACGTGCTCAACGCCCAGCAGACCGTGCTGGACGCCAAGGAGAGCCTTGTCAGCTACCAGCGCAATTCGGTCGTGGCGAGCTACAGTGTTCTCGCCGCCTCCGGCCGGCTGACCATCCAGAGCCAGGGTCTGGACGTGGCGGAATACCGCTCCGAGGACCATTACGAGGCGGTCAAGGACGCCTGGTTCGGCCTGCGCACGGTGGATGGCCGGTAATTGTCCGACCGTCCAACAAAGCTGTGTACCAGTCGGAATTAGTTGGTCCGGCGTGATTTTTTTCAACGAGCGAGTATCCTAAGGTGATTCGAAATCGGTCCGGCTTTTCGCCGCAGGCCGCTTATCGGGGATCAACGGGGATGAATATGGCCCAGCCAAGTGTAGCGCGTGAACCGTCCATGGAAGAGATCCTGGCCTCGATCCGCCGGATCATCGAAAGCAATGACCCGGGCGGCAGCCAATCGGTTTCCTCCACGCTTCCTCCGGTCTACGGCGACGACGAGGACGAGATCGACACCGACATCCGCCTGACCATCGACGAAGAGGACACGTATGCGGCCGCCGAAATGGTGGCGGCGAACGACAGCGGTCCGGAACCCGCCCGCCTCCGCTTCGGTGGCCGCGATCCGGAAAAGTCCCGCAACATCTCGCTTGCCGATCTCGCCGCACGGGTTCGCTCGGCGTCCGAGCGGGTCGAGCGCCCGTCTTTCGGCGGTCCTGCCGCCGCGCCGCGCCGCCGCGGCCGAAGCCCGATGATGACCAGCCGCATGGCGAGTTGCGCCGCCGCGATCCGCGCCGGCCGAACCGCGGGCCGAGATGCCGATCCGAGCGCCCAGCCGCGTCGACGACGAGGAATTCGAAGCCGCCGCCATGGCGGATGTCGAGGGCGACCTCGTTTCGCAGCGGGCCGCTGAACCCATTCGCGAGCCGGCCCGCCGAGGCCGGCAGGACCTGAGGCGCTCGTCTCTGCCGCGACGATCGAGCAGGTGTCGCGCTCGTTCGGAGAACTGGCCGCCGCCATCGACGGCCAGCAGCGTCGCTCGCTCGACGAGATGGCCGAGGACATGCTCCGGCCGATGCTGCAGGAATGGCTGGACGACAACCTGCCGACGCTGGTCGAACGCCTCGTGCGGGAAGAAATCGAACGGGTGGCGCGCGGTCCGCGCCGCTGATTTCAGGCACATCCCGGCACATGGGCCGCTCCGTCGCCGGGGCGGCTTTTTTATTGACTCACAATCGGCCATCCTATTTACCAAGCTGCAACAAGAACCCCGAAGTGTGGTCCAAAATGCTCGAAAAGACCTACGATTCCGCCGCCGTCGAACCGAAAATCGCCAAGGCCTGGGAAGAGGCGGACGCGTTTCGCGCCGGCGCCAACGCTCAGCCCGGCGAGGACACGTTCACCATCGTCATCCCGCCGCCGAACGTCACCGGTTCGCTGCACATGGGCCATGCGCTCAACAATACGCTGCAGGACATCATGATCCGCTTCGAGCGGATGCGCGGCAAGGACGTGCTGTGGCAGCCGGGCATGGACCATGCCGGCATCGCCACCCAGATGGTGGTCGAGCGCAAGCTGATGGAAAGCCAGCAGCACCGGCGCGAGATGGGACGCGAGGCCTTCATCGAGAAGGTCTGGGAATGGAAGGACGAATCCGGTGGCCTGATCTTCAACCAGCTGAAGCGCCTCGGCGCCTCGTGCGACTGGTCGCGCGAGCGCTTCACCATGGACGAGGGCCTGTCCGAAGCCGTTCTCGAAGTCTTCGTCTCGCTCTACAAGGATGGCCTGATCTACAAGGACAAGCGGCTGGTCAACTGGGACCCGAAGCTCCTGACGGCGATCTCCGATCTGGAGGTCGAGCAGGTCGAGGTCAACGGCAATCTCTGGCATCTGCGCTATCCGCTGGAAGAGGGCGTGACCTATCAGCATCCGGTCGCTTTTGACGAAGAGGGCAAGCCGACCGAATACGAGACGCGCGATTATCTGGTCGTCGCCACCACGCGTCCCGAAACCATGCTCGGCGACACCGGCATTGCCGTGCATCCCGACGACGAGCGCTACAAGGCGATCGTCGGCAACCATGACATCCTGCCGATCGTCGGCCGCAAGATCCCGATCGTCGCCGACGAGTATCCGGACCCGACCGCGGGCACCGGTGCCGTCAAGATGACGCCGGCCCACGACTTCAACGACTTCGAGGTCGGCAAGCGGGCAGGGCTGCGCGCCATCAACGTGCTGACCGTCGAAGGCCGGATCGCCATCGTCGGCGACGAGGATTTCCTCGAAGGCCTGTCGCCCAACCGCGAACAGGAAATGGTCTGGAGCGAACTCGAGGGCATGGACCGCTTCGCCGCCCGCAAGAAGATCGTCGAGATTCTCGAGGCCGAAGGCCTGGTCGAGAAGATCGAACCGCACAAGCACATGGTGCCGCATGGCGACCGTGGAGGCGTACCGATCGAGCCGCGGCTGACCGAGCAGTGGTATGTCGACGCCAAGACGCTGGCGAAGCCCGCGATCGAGAGCGTCCGTGCCGGCCGCACCAAGTTCGTGCCGAAGAACTGGGAAAAGACCTATTTCGAGTGGATGGAGAACATCCA
>JAHRYZ010000225.1:0-227 GCA_020621905.1 Rhizobium sp. | reverse complement strand
GTATCCCGCCAGCTGTGGTGGGGACACCAGATTCCCGCCTGGTACGGCCCGGACGGACAGGTCTTCGTCGAGAAGACCGAGGAAGAGGCGCTCGACGCCGCCGTCCAGCATTATCTGGCGCATGAAGGCCCGTGGAAGGCCTGGGTCCAGGAAAAGCTCGAGAACTTCGCGCCCGGCGAGATCCTCACCCGTGACGAGGACGTGCTCGACACCTGGTTCTCCTCGGC
>JAHRYZ010000224.1 GCA_020621905.1 Rhizobium sp. | reverse complement strand
CCGCGAGGATCGACCCGAAGGTCAGCACGGGGCGCGCGCCGAAACGGTCGATCAGCCGCCCGATGATCGGCGCGGAGACAGCGCCGCCCAGCAGGCCGATCGAGAAGACCGCAAAGACAAAGCTCTGCGACCAGCCGAATTCGCGGGCGATTTCGGGAGCCAGGATGGAGAAGGAATAGTAGAGCGTGCCATAACCGACGGTCATGGAAACGCCCATGCCGAGGGTGGCCGGGGAAGGTTTCATGATGACGCCGCTAAGCTATTCGTGTTGCGGCGTCATGACAAGCGTCAGCCGTTGCCGATCAGGATGCCGGCCGCCAGAACCAGCGAGCCGCCGAGCACGACCTGCATGGCGGCGCGCAGGAAGGGCGTCTCCATATACTTGTTCTGGATGAAGGCAATGGCCCAGAGTTCGATGAAGACGACCACCGCGGCGGTCAGCGTCGCCGTCCAGAAATGCGGGATCAGATAGGGCAGCGCATGGCCGAGGCCGCCGAGCGCGGTCATGAGGCCCGAGGCAAGCCCGCGCTTGATCGGCGAGCCGCGGCCCGACAGCTTGCCGTCGTCGTGGGCCGCCTCGGTGAAACCCATGGAAATGCCGGCACCGACCGAGGCGGACAGACCGACGAGGAAAGTCTGCCAAGTATCGCCGGTGGCGAAGGCGGCGGCGAAGATCGGCGCCAACGTCGAGACCGAGCCGTCCATCAGCCCTGCCAGGCCCGGCTGCACATAGGTCAGCACGAACTGGCGGTGGGCGCTGGCATCTTCCTCCGCCTTGACGTCTTCCGGCGTGGCGCTCGCCGAGCATGGAGGCGATTTCTCATGGCCCTGCTCGGCCAGCGCCGTCGCCGAGCAGCTTGCGCGTCTGGCGTCCGTCGCGCTGCGCCGCGGCCATGTAAAAACGATAGGCGCCCTGCTCCATCGTCTCCGCCTCGGCGCGAATCTGATCCAGGCTCTGCTGGCGCGCAGCCAGTCGGGCTTGCGGTCGTAGAAGTCGCTGACATGCTCGCGGCGGATCAGCGGAATGCGTTCGCCGAAGCGTGGCGGCATCTCGATCAGCGGTTGCGATGGGTGTGCTCGACCTCGGCCATGTCCTCGAACACCTTGGCCGACTGCGGATATGTTCGCGCAACTGGTCCGCATAGGCCAGATAGATGCGCGCATCGTCCTTTCCGAGGAAATCGCCAGTGCCAGGATTTCCTGTTCGCTCAAGCTAGAAAACGGGCGTTTCGACGAAGAAAAAGCGTGCGAGCATCAGTGTTATCCTGTTCTTTATATGTTCTAAACTTATTGCCTCGCGTTTTCCAGGTCAAGCCGTCGCGATGCCACAGCAGGCCCATGGCGATAGCGAAGCGGCCGATGCGACGATGGGTCCGAACCCGCCGGTTTGACGACTTCACCACGATGGGCGAAAAGCATCCTGTTGCCCAGGGACGATAAAAGGAGATGGCGATGCAGGATGATCTGATCGGCCGCGCCGCACACCGGGCGGAAATCACGGCCCGCGCCGAGGCGCAGATGGCCGCGATGGGCGTCGATACGTCCTTTGTCGACCGCCTGGTCGAAACCTTCTACGCCCGCATCCAGGCCCACCCGAACCTTGGCCCCGTCTTCGACAGCCGTCTCTCCGGGCGCTGGCCGGCGCACCTCGCCAAGATGAAGGCCTTCTGGGCTTCGGTCGCCTTCAGGAACGGTGCCTATGGCGGCAAGCCGGTCCAGGCGCATCTTGGCGTCGCCGGCATCACCGAGGGCCTGTTTGTCGAATGGCTGGCGCTGTTCGACCAGACCCTCGTCGACATGCAGGCGACGGACGAAGCCCGCGCCTGGTTCATGGCGACGGCCGAGCGGATTGCCCGCAGCCTCGTGCTTGCGCTGTTCTACAATCCGGCGCTCGACGACCCGGCCCGCCGCGTCCAACCATCGGCCTGAGCGGGCCACGTTCCCTCGCGAAGAGGCATTTGCGCAGTTTTCGCAAGCCTTTCACGCCATCAGCGAAATTTTCCGCAAGCATCACCGCCCCAGCACGCCATTCCCGCAGCTTCCGGGCTTGCACGAACGGGCCATGATGGCTAGACCCGCGGCCGGAGGAGGATGCGACCATTATAGGAAACAACCAAGGCTAGAGATCATGAACCGCCGTAAATTCTTCCAGCAGGCCGGCGCCGCCGGCCTGGGTGCTGCCGCCTCCGTAGCGCTTGCCGCACCCGCCATCGCCCAGGAAAATCCAAAGCTCAATTGGCGCCTGACCTCGTCCTTTCCGAAGAGCCTCGACATCATTTTCGGCGCGGCCACCGACATCGCCCAGAGCGTGTCGGAGGCGACCGACGGCAACTTCACCATCACGCCCTTCGCCGCCGGCGAAATCGTGCCACCGCTGCAGGCCGCCGATGCGGTCGCCGCCGGCACGGTCGAGATGGCGCACACCTGCTGCTACTACTATATCGGCAAGGATCCGGCCTTCGCGCTCGGCACGGCCATTCCGTTCGGCCTCAATGCCCGCATGACCAATGCCTGGTTCACCGCCGGCGGCGGCAACGAACTGCTCAACGAATTCCTCGCCGGCCACAAGCTCTACGCGCTGCCGGCCGGCAATACCGGCGCCCAGATGGGCGGCTGGTACCGCAAGGAAATCAGGACGATCGACGATCTCAAGGGGCTCAAGATGCGCATTGCCGGTCTCGCCGGCGAAGTGATGAGCAAGGTCGGCGTCACGCCGCAGCAGATCGCCGGATCGGACGTCTATGCAGCGCTCGAGAAGGGCACGATCGACGCCACCGAATTCGTCGGCCCCTATGACGACCTGAAGCTCGGCTTTCACAAGGTCGCCAGGTACTATTACTATCCGGCCTGGTGGGAAGGCGGCCCGGCCGTCCACGCCTTCTTCAATTCCGACAAGTTCAACGAGCTGCCGGCCAACTACAAGCGCATCCTGACCGATGCCTGCGCCGCGGCAAACGCCCGCATGCTGGCCCGCTACGACGCCTCGAATGCCGCAGCCCTTCGGCAGCTGGTGGCGCAGGGCACCGAGCTTCGCGCCTTCGGCTCGGACATCCTCGACGTATGCCACAAGGCGGCACTGGAAACGTATGCCGATCTCAGCGCCAAGAACGAGAACTTCAAGAAGCTCTACGACAGCCAGCAGGCCTTCAAGAAGGACGCCTATCTGTGGGCTCAGGTCGCCGAATACGGTTTCGACACCTATATGATGATTCAGCAGCGCCAGGGCACGCTCTAAGCGCCCTTCGTACAATTCAGACCAAGCGCCACCCCGGCCAGCCATGGCCGGGGTGTTTCCTTTTGAACACCTTTGCGAGCTGGCCCGCATATTCCTTCGGAATTGTCATTTTAGACGTTAGGCATTTGTTATTTTGAATGTTTTACGCTTCCGGCTGATTTTCTCGCCGGGGGGCACTCATGTACCGCGTATCCATCGCCATTTCCGCGATCGTTCTGACATTGTTCCAAGCCGCCGGCGCATGGGCCGAAGGATGGACCGTTTCCAAGATCAAGCAGCCAGTCAACTACACCTTGGACAAGTACACCTGGATGCGTCTCAACCAGGGCATGGAAGTGCCTGCAGGCGCCTGGATCAGCACCGGCCCGCGTGGGCGCGTCGTGCTCGTCCATGACGAAGACATGGTCACGGTCCAGCCCGGCACGCTGACGGCAATCTTCGCCAAGGACCGCATGGGCAAGAAATTCGAGATCGCCCAGCAAATTGGGGAAGTGCTCGTCGACTTCGAAAGCGCGACGGACGCAGTCTTCCGTCCAGACCCCTTTCTTGCGGCCGTGGTGAAGGGACCCAGTTTACCGTGCGGGTCGACCGCCAGGGCGCCAATCTCGGTGTTGCGCGCGGTGTCGTCGGCGTCACGATCCCCGCCGCGGCAGGCGGTCGACGTACGCCCCGGGCAGTCGGTCGCAGTGTCATCAACCACGACCGGATCCCTCAGCGTGGTCGGCCCGGTCCCAAGGCTCCGGTGGTCAACGTGGCCGTCACCAGCCCTGCCGTCCCGAGTCCTTCCCAGCCAGCGACCGGTACCAAGGGCAAGAGCGCGACGGCCGGCAGCACAGCGATAGCGGACAGTCCGCGTCTGCCGGGAACAGGAACGGAATGGCAACGGAAACGGTGCGGAACGGGAACGGGAACGGCAACGGCAACGGGAACGGAAACGGCAACGGAAACGGAAACGCAGCGAAACGGAAACGGAACGGGAACGGCAACGGCAACGGCAACGGAACGGCAACGGCAACAGCAACGGTAACGGGAACGGCAAGGAACGGCAACGGCAACGGGAACGGGAACGGAACGGGAACGGCAACGGCAACGGGAACGGCAACGGCAACGGCAACGGCAACGGAACGGCAACGGCAACGGCAACGGCAACGGCGGCAACGGAACGGCGGGAACGGAACGGGAACGGAACGGGAACGGGAACGGAACGGGAACGGGAACGGGAACGGAACGATGACTGATCAAGGTCGTTCTTCAAGCCGTCGTGATTTTGTATCGCGGGCAGAAAGTCGGCATGGTGAAAGCTGCAATCCGATCGTCGGAGCCTCGTGCTGGCCTCCTTGCTGTGCGTGGTCGCCAGCTGGCGGGTTTCGGCGTTCTTTACCCGTTTCGACGCCGCACTGACGGCACGGCGCATGGCCTGGGACCGCGTGTCGCCACCGGCGACGTGGTCTTCGTCGCCATCGACAAGTACAGCCTGGACGAGATCGGCGTCTGGCCCTGGGACAGGACCGTCTATGCCCGCCTGATCGACACCCTGGCCGGCGCGCAGGCGCGCGACATCCTGCTCGACATCGATTTCAGCTCGCGTTCGTCGCCAAGCGGCGACGCGGCGCTGGCCCAAGCGCTCGAGACGGCCGGTGGCGGGGTGCTGCTGCCGTCCTTTACCCAGTACCACTCCACCAACGGCAGTTCCGACGCCACCGGCGTCACTTCGCCGAACGAGATCTTCGCCGACCATGCGTGGACCGCCAGCGTCAGCGTGCAGGCCGACAGTGACGGCATCATCCGAAAATTCCCCTATGGCGAGATGCAGGGGAGCGAATTCGTCATGTCGGCGCCAGCGACGCTCGCCGGGGTTGCCGACACGCGCTCGGCGCCGTTCGTCATCGATTTCTCCATCGATCCCGCGAGCGTTCCTAGCTTCTCCGCGATCGACGTCGTCTCGGGGCGGATCGATCCCTCCGCCTTCGCCGACAAGATCGTCGTGGTCGGCGCGACCGCGATCGAGCTCAAGGACAATTTCTTCGTGCCCGTTCACGGGTTGATGTCGGGTCCGATGGTCCAGATCATCGCCACGGAAACCCTGCTGCAGAACCGCGGACTGACGCCGCTCAACGCCTTTCCGCTTCTGCTGGCGGTCGGTCTTGTCGGGTTCGTCGCGCTGTCGCCACGACGCAGCCTGCGCCTTCAGTCGCTGCTGATCGGCACGACCGTCATCGGCCTGGAAGGTGCTGCCTTCTGGCTCCAGTCCACCAAGGGCCTGCTGCTGCCGACCGTGTCGGCCCATGCCCTGCTCGGTCTGGTCGTCACGGTGCGCGTGCTGGAGGAACTCGACCTGAGGACCTGGCTGCTGCGCCTCGCCTCGGTCGAGGCCGACAACAGCCGAAACCTGCTCGGCCAGGTGATCAGCGACAGTGCCGATGCCATTCTCGTCGTGGACGAGGACGGCCTTCTCGTCGAACACAGCGCACGGCTCGCCGACGTGCTTCCGGGTGTCGCCGCGGCGCAAAACGGCGCGAACGTCCAGTCCCTGCTGCCCGAACGTTGGCGTGCGGAAATCGCCCGCTCGATCCAGGATCTGCGCGACGGCCAGAACAGGCCGGCGGCGCTGAGCGAGCTTGAACTGGACGGCTCCGACGGCCAAGGCCGGATCATCGAATATACGATCACCGCGTCGCGGCTGGCGCTCGCGGCCGGCAAGAGCCGACAGGGCGACGACCATGTCTTCGTCGCTTGCATCACCGCCCGCGACATCACCGAGCGCAGGCGGCAGGAAGAGCGCATCGGCTTCCTGTCCCGCCACGACGTGTTGACCGGCGCGCTGCGAAGCTCGGCTTTCGTGACGGAGATCGACGACAGGATGACGGTCACGCCGCCGCCGGGGACCGGCCACGCCGTCTATGCGGTCAACCTGCACCGCTTCAAGACGATCAACGCCACGCTCGGCCGCGAGAAGGGCGACGCGTTGCTCAAGGCCGTCGTGCGGCGGCTGTCGCGGCTCGACGGCCGGCTCTCGGCCATCGGCCGGCTCGGCGGCGACACCTTTGCCGCCTTCACCACCATCCCCGTCAGCGAGGCCGAGGCGCGCTCGATCGCCGAGGCGATCGTCAGCACGGTATCTGCGCCCTTCGACGTGACCGATGCCAAGGCCCAGCTCGGCGTGCATATCGGCATGGTACTCCGCACCGAGGCAGCCGACGGCCAAGGGGCGGCGCTGGTCGCCGAGGCCGAACTGGCGCTCGACGAGGCGCGGCGGACGAACGGCAGCGGGCTCGTGCAGTTCGACCCGGAAAGCGGCGCCCGCCACGCGGCCGCGCGGCGGATCGAAACCGAGCTCTGGCATGCGCTGGACAGGGGCGAAATGCGCG
>JAHRYZ010000223.1 GCA_020621905.1 Rhizobium sp. | reverse complement strand
ACCGCGCCCTCGATGTCCTTGCCGGCGACCATCATCAGGTCGGCCATTTCGTCGATGATGACGACGATATAGGGGATCGGCTGGAGGTCGAACTCCTCTGTCTCGTAGATCGCCTCGCCGGTCTGGCGGTCGAAGCCGGTCTGGACGGTGCGGGTGAGGACCTCGCCCTTGGCCAGCGCCTGCTCGACGCGGCTGTTGAAGCCGTCGATGTTGCGCACGCCGATCTTCGACATCTTCTTGTAGCGCTCTTCCATCTCGCGCACCGTCCACTTGAGCGCGACAACGGCCTTCTTCGGGTCGGTGACGACCGGCGAGAGCAGGTGCGGAATGCCGTCATAGACGGAGAGTTCGAGCATTTTCGGGTCGATCATGATGAGCCGGCATTTCTCCGGCGACAGCCGGTAGAGCAGCGACAGGATCATGGTGTTGATGGCGACCGACTTGCCCGAGCCGGTGGTGCCGGCGACGAGCAGGTGGGGCATCTTGGCGAGGTCGGCGATGACCGGTTCGCCGCCGATGGTCTTGCCGAGCGCCATGGCGAGCTTGGCCTTGTTGCCGTCGAAGTCGCGGCTGCCGATCAGTTCGCGCAGATAGACGGTCTCACGCGTCTGGTTCGGCAGTTCGATGCCGATCGCGTTGCGGCCAGGCACGACGGCGACGCGGGCGGCGATGGCACTCATCGGCAGGCGTCGTCGGCAAGCCGATGACGCGCGACGACTTGATGCCGGGTGCCGGCTCGAGTTCGTAAAGGGTGACGACCGGGCCGGGACGGACCTGGATGATCTCGCCCTTGACGCCGAAATCCTCCAGCACGCCTTCCAGCATGCGGGCATTCTGTTCCAGCGCGTCTGCCGAAAGGGTGGCGTCGCGGGCAATCGCCTTGGGCTCGGTCAGCAGGTGGACCGAGGGGAGCTGGAAGCCCTCGGGCTTCAGCAGAATGCCCTGGGCGTCGCGCTCGACGCGGGCGCCGGGCTTCGGACGCGCGGCGGGTGCCACGACCCGCGGCGAGGCGGCGGCGCGGGGGGAGCCGGTGACCGGCGAGGGCGTCCAGCCGCCGTCGTCGGGCAGGATGCCGGCCGGGCGGGGCATCCCGTCGAGGTCGAAGGGCTGGTCGTCGTCGAAATCGTCGTCGATATCGCCGGAGATCGGCGGCGGCGAGACGATATGGCGGGAGGGCGGGGCGACCCGGGATGCGGCAAAGGGTGCTGCGTCGAGCGACGGTTCCCGGCGCTCGAGCGCGGTCGGGGCCTTCGGCCGCACCGGCTCGTTCAGCGTGCCGAACTCGTCCTCGTTGAAATCATAGGGCTGTTCGAAACGGCGGCTGCGCTCCTTCGGCTTCAGGCCGAGCAGGCGGCGGGCGCGGGCTCTCAGCGTATACCAGTTGTGGGCGAAGGCGCCCAGCGCAAGCGCGATCGGACCTTCGCGATCGTCCTCTTCGTCGTCCTCCGCCGGACGGGCTGCGGGCTTGCGGCGCTCGGCCGGGGCGATCTCGTCCGCATCGCCGTCGATGCTCTCGCGGCCGATCAGGCCGGAGGCAAACAGCAGCAACCAGGCGGCCGGCAGGGCGAGCAGCGCCCCGAGGATCATGGAGAAGGTGCCGGTGGGATAGGAGCCGATGAACAGGCCGGGGAAACGCAGGATCATGTCGCCGAAGACCCCGCCGATGCCGTTGGGGATCGGCCAGGTGGTGGGCGGCGGGAAGCAGCCGACCACGGCCGAGGCGACGATCGAGCCGACGGCCCAGGCGCCGAGGCGCGCGGGAACGCGCGACAGCGGGCGGCCGGTGATCAGCGCCAGCGACCAGGCGAGTACCGGCAGCAGCGCCAGAAGGCTCGAAAGGCCGAAGAATTGCAGCATGATGTCGGAAAAGACCGCGCCGCCATAGCCGAGAATGTTGGTCGGTTCGTTGGCGGTGGCGTAGGAGAGGCTCGGATCGGCGACGTTCCAGCTGGCCAGCGCCGCGACCGCCAGCACGAGGCCGAGGAAAAGCACGATGCCCAGCAGCGCCAGCAGTTGGCGAACCACGAACGCGCTGAGCGCGAAGCGGCCGGGCTGTTCCTCCATCGCTGCGGAATTGCCTCTGTTCATCTGTCTGCCCATCCGTGTGCCTGCATGCTGCCCGAAGTCGGCCGGACGCGCGAATGCGCCCGACCATGGCTCTTCGGCACAGTACATGCGCGAGGGTTAATGGCGCATTAACCATGGCGTCGCGCGCGCGGGCCGGCGCGAGGCATAAAAAAACCCGGACCGTGAGGTCCGGGCGAGTCCGGCGCACCTTTCGGTGGCCGCAACGGGTGGAGGGCCGCGCCGGCGAACCGGCGCGGCGAAGGGCTCAGGAGTGGTAGGCTGCTTCGCCGTGCGAGGCGAGGTCGAGACCTTCGCGCTCGGCTTCGACCGGGACGCGCAGGCCGACGATCACGTCGACGATCTTGTAGAGGATCGCCGAGCCGACGCCCGACCAGACCAGGGTGACGAGAACGCCCTTGAACTGGTTGAAGACCTGGGTGGCGGTGCCGGCGTAGGTAGCAGCGAAGTCGGCGGTCGAGTAGTCGACAATGCCTGCGCCACCGAGGGCCGGATTGACGAATACGCCGGTCAGGAGGGCACCGATGATGCCGCCGATGCAGTGAACGCCGAAAACGTCGGCAGTGTCGTCATAGCCGAACTTGTTCTTCACCGTGGAGACGAAGAAGTAGCAGGCCGGCGAGACGATCAGGCCCATGACGATCGCGCCCATCGGGCCGACGAAGCCGGCGGCAGGGGTGATGACGACGAGGCCGGCGACCGCGCCCGATGCGGCACCCAGCATCGATGCCTTGCCACGGGTGAAGGTCTCGATGATGGCCCAGGAGACGATCGCGGCGGCGGTGGCGACGAAGGTGTTGATCATGGCGAGGGCGGCATAGCCGTTCGATTCCAGGTTGGAACCGGCGTTGAAGCCGAACCAGCCGACCCACAGCAGGGAAGCGCCGACCATGGTGAGCGTCATCGAGTGCGGAGCCATCATGTCCTTGCCGTAACCGGTGCGCTTGCCGACCATGAGGGCGCCGACCAGACCAGCGATGCCTGCATTGATATGAACGACGGTGCCGCCGGCGAAGTCGATCGCGCCGAAGCCGAAGATCAGGCCGGCCGGGTCGGCATAGGCGCTCGGACCACCCCAGAACCAGACCATGTGCGCGATCGGGAAGTAGATGAAGGTGAGCCACAGGATGGTGAAGAGAATCACGGCGGAGAACTTCACGCGCTCGGCGAAGGCGCCGATGATGAGGCCGGGGGTGATGGCGGCAAAGGTCATCTGGAAGATGACGAAGGTCAGTTCCGGAATGACGACGCCCTTCGAGAAGGTCTCAACGGTCGTCGAGGTCGTGACGCCAGCGAGGAAGAGCTTGGAAAAGCCGCCGAAACAGGCGTTCTTCCCGCCGCCGGCGGTGAAGGCGACGGTGTAGCCATAGGTCACCCACAAGAGCATGGCGACGGCCGCGATCATCATCACCTGCATGGCGACCGAGAGCATGTTCTTGCTGCGCACAAGGCCGCCGTTGAACAGGGCAAGGCCCGGGACAGTCATCAACAGAACCAGGGCCGACGAGATCAGCATCCAGGTGGTGTCGCCCTTGTCCGGAACCGGAACGGCGGCAACAGCTTCGGCAGCGGCCGGGGCGGCTTCCTGCGCGAAGGCGACGACCGGCGCCAGCAACGCTGCCGACGCGGCGCCAAGGCGCACGAAATGTGAATTCAACTTAGAAAGTGACATCAGTAACAACTCCCCTAACAGCCGTTCTTACAGAGCTTCAGAATTGGTTTCGCCGGTGCGGATGCGCACCACCTGCTCGATCGAGTAGACGAAGATCTTGCCGTCGCCGATCTGGCCGGTCTTGGCGGACGTGGCGATCGCCTCAACCGCCTTGTCCGCGAGTTCGGACGAGACGGCGATCTCGATCTTCAATTTCGGCAGAAAGCTCACCGCGTATTCGGTGCCGCGATAGATCTCGGTGTGCCCCTTCTGGCGGCCGTAACCCTTCACTTCGGTCACGGTCAGGCCCTGAATGCCAACAGCCGTGAGGGCTTCGCGCACCTCATCCAGCTTGAACGGCTTGATGATGGCCATCACAATCTTCATCTGGTTCCCATCCTTTGCTTGTCCTCGGCCCCAGCCGACTCTCCTGCCCCCGGCGAGAGAAAACGCCGAGCGACTGCAGAGCTACATTCAAAGTATGTGCCAGTTGGAAGTGGTCTAATAAGTTATTGAAATCTAAAGACTATAGGGAGGCGATCTAATAAATGTGCATTTGATCGGCGGATAATCGCACAAAAAATGAGCAAATTTGGCAAAATGTTCAGATTTTAGGCGTCTGCCCTTTTGCGGATCAGCCCTTCCTGGGCAACCGAGGCGACGAGGGTGCCGTCACGGCCGTAGATGCTGCCGCGGGTCATGCCGCGGCCCGACGCGCTGGGCCATCCTGAGTATAGAGCAGCCAGTCGTCGAGCTTCGAGGGGCGGTGGAACCACATGGCGTGGTCGAGGCTGGCGGGCTGGATTTCCGGATTGAAGATCGAGGTTCCGTGCGGATAGAGCGAGGTGTCGAGCAGGGTCATGTCGGAGAGATAGGCCAGCACCGCCGACTGGTAGTGGCGGTCGTCCGGAACCGGGCCCGTGGTGCGGACCCAGATATGCGCATTGGGCTCGAGCTTCTCGTCGCTGATATAGTGGGTGAGCGATACCGGGCGGATCTCGATCGGGCGCTCGCGGCCCCAGTAGCGCTTCACCGTCTCCGGCGCCTGGGCGAGGAAGACCTCGCGGAATTCGGCCTCGCCCATCAGTTCCTCGGGCTGCGGCACCTTGGGGATCACCATCTGGTGGTCGTAGCCCGGTTCCTCGATCTGGAACGAGCAGGACATGGCGAAGATGGTCTTGCCGTGCTGCACGGCGACGACGCGGCGGGTGGTGAAGCTCGAGCCGTCGCGGGTGCGCTCGACCTGGAAGATGATCGGCACCGAGGGGTCGCCGGGGCGGACGAAATAGGCGTGCAGGGAGTGGACGTGGCGGTCGCTGTCGACGCAGCACTGCGCCGCCATCAGCGCCTGGGCGATCACCTGGCCGCCGAAAACCCGCTGCCAGCCATTCTGCGGGCTCTGCCGCGAAACAGGTTCTCCTCGAGCTTCTCGACGTTCAGCGTCTCGATCAGCCGATCCATGGTGCTCGGTTTTTCGCTCGATTTCGACATGTTTGCACGGCTCCGGCTGTAGGAACTAGTTCAAGGCTGATCTATATAGGAGCAAGGATATGCACAAGGGCAAAGGAAGTTCGCCATGCTGGATTTGCTGATCGTCGGTGGTGGCTATGTCGGCCTGTCGGTCGCCGTCGCAGTCAAGCAGGCAGCGCCGCATCTCACCGTCGAGGTGATCGAGGCGGCGCCGGAAAACGCCTGGAAGAAGGATCCGCGCGCCTCGGCGATCATCGCCGCGGCGTCCAAGATGCTCGAGGTGTTCGGCATCTGGGACCGCATCGAACCCGAAGCGCAGCCGATCACGAAGATGATCGTCACCGATTCCAGGACCTCCGATCCGGTTCGCCCGGTCTTCCTCACCTTCGACGGCGCGGTGGAGGAGGGACGGCCCTTCGCCCACATGATCCCCAATGTCGCCATGGTCGGCGCGCTGCGCGAGGTCTGCGAGGCTTTGGGCATCCGGATCCGCCACGGCGTGCGGGCGACCGGGTTCAGGAACCTGGGGCCGGCGGCGGAGCTGACCTTGTCGGACGGCAGCGTGCTGTCGACGCGCCTCGTCGTCGCCTGCGACGGGGTGCGCTCCAAGCTGCGCGACATGGCCGGCATCAAGACGGTCACCTGGGACTACGGCCAGTCGGGCATCGTCACGACGGTCGAGCACGAGCGGCCGCACGAGGGCGCGGCGGAGGAGCATTTCCTGCCATCCGGGCCCTTCGCCATCCTGCCGCTCAAGGGCAATCGCTCGTCGCTGGTGTGGACGAGCGCACGCGGACGCCGACCGGCTGGTAGCGCGGACGACAGTGTTCGAGGAGGAACTGGAACGCCGCTTCAGCCACAAGCTCGGCCCGATCCGCGCGACCGGCGACCGGCGCCTTTCCGCTCGGCCTGACGCTGGCGCGCGCTTCGTCGCCCCGCGCATCGCGCTGGCCGGCGACGCGGCGCACGGCATCCACCCGATCTCCGGCCAGGGCTCAATCTCGGCTAAGGACGTTGCGGCGCTGGCCGAAACGATCGTCGAGGCCGACCGGCTGGGGCTCGACATCGGCGATCTCACCGTGCTGGAGCGTTACCAGACCTGGCGCCGCTTCGATACGTTCCGCATGGGCGTCACCACCGACGTGCTGAACCGGACGTTCTCCAATGATTTCACGCCGCTGAGAGTGATGCGCGACGTCGGCCTCGGCCTGGTCGACCGGCTGCCGGGGCTGAAATCCTATTTCATCCGCGAGGCCGCGGGCACCGGCGACGGCGGCCGGCCGAAGCTTCTGGCCGGCGAGACGATCTGAGGCGGAGATGTCGTTGGATATGGCGAGAGGTGTTCCTGCCGTTCCGCCGCGAAGCCCCTTCTGAAGCAGCGACATTCGGCGCCGTTTGCCCCTCATCCGCCTGCCGGCACCTCTGCCGGCCCTTCGCTTGGGCTCAGGGCGTTCGTCATTCGAAACGATTCGCTGGATCGTTT
>JAHRYZ010000222.1 GCA_020621905.1 Rhizobium sp. | reverse complement strand
CTTCTTTTGTCTGACCCCCTGAATTCGGTGACAGAGATCGCACTCGCATTGGGCTTCAGCGAGACAAGTGCCTTCTCGCGCGCGTTTCGCGACCTGACAGGCGAATCGCCGGCCGAATTCAGAAAATCGTGACAGGCTGCCTTGTCCGGCAAAGCGTTGGAGAGCCGTGTGCTGGCAGGCCTCCGCGAACGCCTGATGATCCCGGAGATGATGGCGGAAGCCATGCGGGCCTATGCGCAGGAAACCAATCATCTCAACCGCGAGCGCCGCAATTCCGCCGAGGCCAACCGTCGCGAACTTGCCGAGACTGCCAAGGCCATTGCCGAGATCGTGCGCGTCATCGAGCAAGGTGGCTGGCTTCGTGCCCTGTCCGACCGCTTGGCCGAGCTGGTAGCCAAACAGGACATCCACAGCGCGCGTCTCGCTGACATCCCTCAGGACATACCCGATCTTCATCCGGGCGTCGCGGAGATCCGTCGGCGCAGGATCCAGCGCCTGGCCGAGACGCTTTCCCATCCCGGCAAAGCACCTGAAGCTGCCGCCGCCATCGGCGAAATCATCGACGGCGTTGTGGTCACGCGCGGCGAGAAACGCGGCACCTGCAGCATCACGCTGCAAAGCGAGCTTGGCACCATCCTCGACTGGATCGACCGCAGCGGAAAACCCCGCTACAAGCCCAGGTCATACACCGCCCAGTCCCGTTTGCCGGTCTCGGTAAATGCTCGGGCCTGTCCCGGGCATCAGCACCCTGGTTAAGCCCTTCATGTCGTAGATTCTCGGCACAAGGCCGGGGATGACGTCGAGGGTGCAGTGCTGGTCATACAGAAAGGGCCGGTATGAACCGGCCCTTGTCGATTGTGTTTGCCTCACAAGGCCATTTCGTGCATCTGGCCCGTCTTCGGACCAGTGGGTGAGCGCCGCTTTCAGCTTTTCAGCGCTCGCGTCTCGATCTGGCGGACACGTTCCTTGGAAATACCGAGTTCGGCACCGAGTTCCTCGAGCGTCGCGCCGTCCTCGGTCAGGCGGCGCGCCTTGATGATGCGGTTTTCCCGCTCGTTCAGTTCGGTCAGCGCATTCTTCAGCCAGCCGTGCCAGCGTTCGCCGTCGATGATGCCGGTGACCTGTTCGTCCGGCGGCACTTCGTTGCTTTCGAGCATTTCCAGCTGTTCGCTGCCATCGCCGCCGTCGCGGCCCTTCATCGGCGCCTGCAGCGAGGCGTCGGCGCCGGAGAGCCGCGCATCCATCGACTGGACGTCGGCCAGGCTGACGCCGAGCGCCGAGGCGATTTCCTGGTGGATGGCTTGGTCGCTCAACCGGTTGTCGCCCTGGGCGAGCTTGGCGCGCAGGCGGCGCAGGTTGAAGAACAGCGCCTTCTGCGACGAGCTCGTGCCGCCGCGCACGATCGACCAGTTGCGCAGGATATAGTCCTGCATCGAGGCGCGGATCCACCAGCCGGCATAGGTGGAGAAACGCACTTCGCGGGCTGGCTCGAAGCGGGCCGCGGCTTCCAAGAGGCCGATATAGCCTTCCTGGATCAGGTCGTTGAGCGGCAGGCCGAAGCCGCGGAACTTCGAGGCCATGGCGATGACCAGGCGCATATGGGCATGGGCGATGCGGTTGCGGGCATCCTGATCGTCGTTGTCTCTCCAGCGGATCGCCAGATCCAGCTCCTCCTCGCGTTCGAGATAGGGCTGAGCCATCGCAAATCGGATGATGTGTCTGTCGGCGGACATGGCTTTCATCGGTGTCTCCATGGGCGGTACGATCAGGACGGGTCGTCTAGTGCCGGCACTCATGCATGAACGGGCCAAGGCCACACGGGTTCCATCGCGCGTAGGTCGATTTTTGCCAAAGGCAAGCGTCTCCGGCCGCAGACCGTTCGAAAACCATTACGCGGAACATGGGAATTCGGTTTGAACGTTGCGCGTCAAAGGGCCGATCGGTTCGGCTTTTCACGGACTTGTGATGACGGGCCCTGAATCAGGCGGGACGATGGCCGGCGATGAGTGCCAGGCGCGGTACCGGCCAGCCCTTGGCGTCGGGCATGAAGACCAGGCGGTAGCGGGCAAAGATATTGGCGAGCAGCAGCGTGAACCAGGCGCCGAAGGACAGGCCGGCGATCACGTCGCTCGGATAGTGCGCGCCGACCATGACGCGGCTGAACGCCATCCACAGCGCCAGCAGCATGAAGGCAAGCCGGTAGCGCGGCAGAAGCAGGATCAGCACCATGAAGATGGCGCCGACCGTGGTGGCATGGCCGGAGGGGAAGCTCTCGAACTTCGCGCCGCTGAAGGAGGAGAAGCCGAACGAGCCCCAGTCCTCGAACTGGCCGGGGCGGGCGCGGCCGATCACCCGCTTGACGAGATTGGCGAGAATGCCGGAGAGCGCCACGGCGAGGAAGGCATAGGCGCCGATCTGGCCGAGATGGAGGGCGCGGAAGCGCTGCCTTGCGCCGCGCGACAGCCGCCAGGAGGCAAATCCCGTGAGCGCCAGCATGGCCGCGGCCGTCAGGATCCAGCCGGAACTGCCGAATTCGGTGATCATCTTGCCGAGCGAGCGGGTGAAGATGTCCCGGTGCCGCGAGGCGCCGACCGGCGCGTCGAAGATGAGGAAGGAGAGGAGAACCAGATTGGCGGCGACGACGGCGAAGATCTGCCAGTAGTGCGGCGCAGGCGGGTGACGATTGAGGTCACGGCGCCGCTTCAGCCAGATCCTGATCTTGTCGATGCCGCTCACGTCCAGCCTTCCGCTTCATTCCAGCCTGCCGGCGAAGGAGAGGCCGGAACGGCGTCCACGAACGGCATGCAGCCGCGGCAAGATGGTTGCCGCGGCTTTCAAATGCAAGGGCCTGTCAGGCCGACAGCGCCTTGAACTCGGCGAGGATGGCGTCGCCCATCTCGGTGGTGCCGACCTTGGTTGCGCCTTCGCTCATGATGTCGCCGGTGCGGATGCCCTTGTCGAGCACGGCGGCGATCGCCTTTTCGAGGTTGTCGGCTTCCTTCACCATGTTGAAGGAGTAGCGCAGGCACATGGCGAACGAGGCGATCATGGCGATCGGGTTGGCGATGCCCTTGCCGGCAATGTCCGGGGCCGAGCCGTGGACCGGCTCGTAGAGCGCCTTGCGCTTGCCGGTCTTGGCATCGGGTGCGCCGAGCGAGGCGGACGGCAGCATGCCGAGCGAACCGGTCAGCATGGCGGCGACGTCGGAGAGCATGTCGCCGAACAGGTTGTCGGTGACGATGACGTCGAACTGTTTTGGCGCACGAACGAGCTGCATGCCGCCGGCGTCGGCGAGCATGTGCTCGAGCTGGACGTCCGGATACTTGGCCTTGTGGGTCTCGGTGACGACCTGGTTCCACAAGACGCCCGACTTCATCACGTTGCGCTTTTCCATCGAGCAGACGCGGTTCTTGCGGGTGCGCGCCAGCTCGAAGGCGACCGAGGCGATGCGCTCGATCTCGTAGGTGTCGTAGACCTGGGTGTCGATTGCCCGCTTCTGGCCATTGCCGAGATCGGTGATGGTCTTCGGCTCGCCGAAATAGACGCCGCCGGTCAGTTCGCGCACGATCAGGATGTCGAGGCCTTCGACCAGCTCGGGCTTCAACGAGGAGGCATTGGCGAGCGCCGGATAGCAGATCGCCGGGCGCAGGTTGGCAAACAGTTCGAGATCCTTGCGCAGGCGCAGCAGGCCGGCCTCGGGGCGGACGTCATAGGGTACGTCGTCCCATTTCGGGCCGCCGACGGCGCCGAACAGCACGGCATCGGCGTTCATCGCCTTGGCCATGTCGTCCTCGGAGATCGCCGCGCCATGGGCGTCGTAGGCGCAGCCGCCGACCAGACCTTCGTCGGTGGCGAAGCCTGAGCCCTGTTCGGCATTCATGTAGGCGATGATTTTGCGGACCTCGCCCATGGCTTCGGGGCCGATGCCGTCGCCGGGCAGAAGGAAGAGATTGTGCTGTGTCATGGAAAGCCTCCCTGGCTTTGAAAAAGAGGTGCCGCCTTCTATCGGGCAAAAACCCGCATTTCAAGGACACTCAGCGGCAGAACGGTACGGTGGGAGGCAGCCGTAGCGGAGAGGCCGGCGCGGTCGGTCAAGCCGATCCCGCGCCGCAGCCGGGATCGCTCAGGCCCAGGGATGGGTCTGGGCGTTGGTCTTTTCGAAGGCGGCGATGCTTGCGGCCTTTTCCAGCGTCAGGCCGATGTCGTCGAGGCCGTTCAGCAGGCAGTGGCGCTTGAAGGCGTCGATGTCGAACTTGATGCGGCCGCCGTCCGGACCGGTGATTTCCTGCGATTCAAGGTCGACCGACAGAACGGCGTTGGAGCCGCGGTTGGCGTCGTCCATCAGCTTGTCGAGGTCTTCCGGGCTGACGACGATCGGCAGGATGCCGTTCTTGAAGCAGTTGTTGTAGAAGATGTCGGCAAACGAGGTGGAGATCACGCAGCGGATGCCGAAGTCGAGAAGTGCCCAGGGGGCATGCTCGCGCGAGGAGCCGCAGCCGAAATTGTCGCCGGCAACCAGGATCTGCGCATTGCGATAGGCCGGCTTGTTGAGGACGAAATCCGGGTTTTCCGAACCGTCGTCCTTGTAGCGCGCCTCGGCGAACAGACCCTGGCCGAGACCGGTGCGCTTGATGGTCTTCAGATAGTCCTTCGGGATGATCATGTCGGTGTCGACGTTGACGACCGGAAGGGGTGCTGCGACGCCGGTGAGCTTTACGAACTTTTCCATCAGACCCTGCCTTCGGAATGCAATTCAGGAATTCCGCAGGCCATAGAGGAAAATCGCGCGGATTTGAAGGCCTTTATTGGCCAAACGGGTACGCCCGGCCGCCGAAGCGTCAGTTTTCCGGGCGTGCCGGCCGATCCTGTCACAGATCGATGATGGTACCGCGGCCGTCATTCCACACGCGCATCTCGCGGCCTTCAGTCTTTGCCTTGGCATAGACCGGGGCCTTTTTCGGCCGCGCGGTCAGCATGCGGGCGGCAAGCGTCAGCGTCAGCACGGCGCCGGCGATCAGCGTCAGCGAGACGGTGAAGGCGGCTGCGATGGCCAGCACGACGATGCCGGCTGCGGCAAGGGCGACGGAACGGAGATTCTGCATGGTGGAAATCCTTTCTGAAGTCCCAAGGTGGTCCTTCTTCCCGCGGAATGCAAGGGCTTTCCGCCAAATGTCGCCTTGCATGGCTGCGCAAAGCTTGGCAGAAGTTGGCGCATGAATTCGATCAATTCCCACCACCCGGCGCGGCTGCGCCGTTCCGTTCTCAGCGTGCCGGCGATCAATGTCCGGGCGCTGGAAAAGACGCATGGGCTGTCCTGCGACGCCGTCATCTTCGACCTCGAGGATTCGGTCGCGCCCGAGAAGAAGGCCGAAGCGCGGGCGAATCTGCGCCGTTTCTTTGCCGAGACGCCGCTTAAGGGCCACGAGGCGATCATCCGGGTGAACGGCCTGGACACCGAATTTTTCCTCGACGACATGGCGGCGGTGATTGCCTGCCGGCCGGATGCGGTGCTCCTGCCGAAGGTCGACGGGCCGGACGACGTGCAGCGCGTCGCCGACCTGCTGGCGGAATCGGATGCGACGGAAAGTCTCAGGATCTGGGCGATGATCGAGACGCCGCGCGGGGTTCTCAACGCCGCGGCGATCGCCGGTTCGGGCCGCACCGCCGGCGGCCTGCTCGACTGCTTCGTCGTCGGGCTGAACGATCTGCGCAAGGAAACCGGCGTGGCGCCGGAGCCGGGGCGGACCTATGTCGTGCCCTTCCTGATGCAGGTGATCCTGGCCGCCCGCGCCTACGGGCTCGACGCGATCGACAGCGTGTCGAACGAATTCAAGACGCTGGAGACCTATGAGGCGGAATGCGCGCAAGGCCGCGCCATGGGTTTCGACGGCAAGATGCTGATCCATCCGGCGCAGATCGACGGCGCCAACCGGCATTTCGGCTTTTCGCCGCAGGCGCTGGCCGAGGCGAAGACGATCGTCGCCGCCTTTGCCGATCCGGCGACGGCCGGCCTCAACGTCATCAACCTCAACGGCCGCATGGTCGAGCGGCTGCATCTGGAACAGGCCGAGCGGCTTCTCGCCAAGGCTCGGGTCATCGAAGCAAGAGAAGGCAGGACAGCATGAAAGTCTATCGTTTCCTCACCGGCCCGGACGACGCGGCCTTTTGTCATCGCGTCACCGATGCGCTCAACAAGGGCTGGGAACTGCACGGGGCGCCGAGCCTGTCCTTCAATGCCGCGACCAACCAGATGCATTGCGGGCAGGCCGTGGTGAAGACCGTGCACGGCAAGGATTACGATCCGAGCATGAAGCTCGGCGAACAATGACAGGGCCGGGGCGCCTGCCGTCTGCGGCGGGCGCCCCGGTGCCTCGGGTCATTTGACGGCGGAATTGCCACCATCGGCATAGAGGGCGGAACCGGCGACGAAGCTGCCCATCGGGCCGGCCAGGAACAGGGCGGCCTGGGCGATTTCTTCCGGCCGGGCGATGCGCTTCAGGGCATGCAGGCCTGCCGCCCAGTCCTTCTGCGCCTGGTCGCCGGCCATGGGCGTAACGGTGCCGCCCGGCAGAAGGCCATTGGCCCGGATGTTACGGTTGCCGTAATCCGCCGTGATGCCCTTCACCAGCCCCATGATGCCAGCCTTGGAGGCGGCATAGGCGCCCATTCCGGGAATGCCGACGCTCGTCCC
>JAHRYZ010000221.1 GCA_020621905.1 Rhizobium sp. | reverse complement strand
GGCATGCCGCTTTTCGAGAAACCGCAAATGATTGAGGCGGCCGGCTCTTCCGACATGTACCACGGCACGGTCAAGGCGATGTGCTCGAATGGCTGTTCGGGGTCGTTTGTGGGCGAGGCCCATTCGGCCGGGTAGGAGACGATCGGATTGGTCGGGGTCAGCACCGCATCGACCGTGGTGAACAGCTGGCCGCAGGTCTTGCGCATCTCAATGGTCTGGCCAAAACCCTGCACCGCCTCGACGCCGGTGACATCGGCGCCCTTTTCCGCCCATTGGTAGATATAGGGCAGGATCTTCGCACGGCGTTCGTCGGGGAGGTTGCGAATGTCGCCCCAGAACTTGGCGCGCCAGAATTTGTCCAGCCCGTCGAGCATGGCGCGTGTCATCACCGGCTCGACCTCGAAGACCACGGCGCCCGCATCCTCGAAGCGTTTGGCAGCCACCAGCACAGCGTCGCGGATCTCGGACTCGGCCTCAAGCCCGCAGCCGGCGTCGAGCATGACGCCGATCCGCATGCCGCGCACGTCGATATCGTGATCCATCCAGTCGAAGTCGTTGGGTGGCAGACTGGTGCCGTCGCGCCAGTCCGGCCGCGACAGCGTCGCCATGGCGATGGCCGCATCGTCGACGCAGCGGGTCATTGGCCCGGCGCAGCGGCCGACATAATAGGGGTCGACCGGAATGCGGCCATGGCTCGGCTTGAAGCCGAACAGCCCGGTCCAGCCGGCCGGCAGGCGCACGGAACCGCCAATGTCGGTGCCGATGTGCAAAGGCCCGTAACCGGCGGCACCGGCCGCTGCTGCCCCTGCGCTCGAGCCGCCGGGGTTCTGGCTGAGGTCCCAGGGATTGCGGCTCAAGGGGTGGAAGCTCGACAGACCGGAGGACAGCATGCCGTAGTCGGGGCAGGTGGTCTTGGCGAAGATCACCGCGCCGTCTTCCTTCATCCGGGCGGCGATCGGCGCGTCCGCCTCGGCCGGGATCAGTTCGACCGCCGCCGTACCGAGCGGCACCGGCTGGCCCTTGGTGGCGATCAGCTCCTTGAGCGTCACCGGAATACCGTCGAGGACGCCCTGCGGCGCATCGCGCAGCCAGCGTTCCGTCGAGGCCTTCGCCTGGGCACGGGCGCTCTCCGGGTCATAGACATAGAGGGCGGCGACGTGCGGCTCGAAGGTTTCGATACGCGCTTCCACCGCCAGCCAGTATTCGTAAGGAGACAGCGTTTTCGCCCGAAAACCGGCGAGGAGATCCTTGATGGTCAAATTGAGGTCATCGGTCATGTCGACATTCCGTCTCTGCTCAAATGCATTGATCTAATCGTCTGAGGTCAATCCGCCGACGGCGGTCGGGCCGCCATGTCCTCGGCCCTGTGGCAGGCGGCCTGGCGTCCCGGCACGATCGTCCGCAATTCGGGCCGCTCGGTGGCGCAACGCTCGTACGCAAGCGGACAGCGGTTGCGGAAGGCGCAGCCGCCGGTCTCGGTCAGCGAGGCTGGCGGCGGCGCACGTTCGGAAGGTTGAGGGCGGCCGAACCTTTCGATGTTCGGCTCGGCATCGGCCAGCACCTTCGTATAGGGATGCAGCGGCTGCTCGAAGACCGCATGCGCCGGCCCCGTCTCGACCAGTCGGCCGCGATACATCACGCCGACCCGGTCGGCGAGGCAGTCGACCACGGCGATGTGGGTGATGAACAGGAAGGTCACGCCGCGCTTCTCGCGCAGGTCCATCAGCAGGTTGAGCACTTGCGCCTGCACGGAAAGATCAAGCGCCGAGACGGCCTCGTCGGCGACCACCAGCTTCGGTTCGGTGACCAGGGCGCGGGCAATGGCGATGCGCTGGCGCTGGCCGCCGGAAAACTCGTGCGGATGGCGCTCGGCGTGTTCGGCCTTCAGCCCGACGCTCTCCAGCATGTCGACGACGCGGTCCTTCATCTCGGCCCGGCCCGGCTTGCGGGCCAGCACATGCAGCGGTTCGGCGATGATACGGCCGACCCTCTGGCGCGGATCGAGCGAGCCAAACGGGTCCTGGAACACCATCTGGAAATTCTCGCGCTTGCGCATCAGTTCCTTCGGCTGCAGCGAGAAGAGGTCGTCGCCGTCGAACAGGACGTGGCCGGAGGTCGGCTTGTCGAGCGCCATGACGAGCCGCGCGAGCGTCGACTTGCCGCAACCGCTCTCGCCCACCACGCCGAAGATCTCGCCGGCATCGACGGTGAGCGACACGTCGTCGAGGGCGCGGGTGTGGTGTGGAGCGCCGAACAGGGAATGGCTGACATAGTCGCGGGTGAGGGTGCGGATATCGAGGAGTGGACGGGTCATAGCGTGCATCGGCTTGGCCCCTCATCCGCCTGCCGGCACCTTCTCCCCGTCGGGACGGGGAGAGGGTCAGGGTGAGGGGCATTTCTAGGAACGGAAAACTTCGAAGTCGGCCAGCTCATCACTCAGCCTCCCCTTCCGCCCGGATGCAGCGCACGCCGCGACTGTTGGCAAAGCTCGTCCATCCGGGTTCGCCGGCATGGCAGGCGGCGATCATGTCCGGACAACGGTCGGAGAAGACGCAGCCGGCCGGCAGCCGGTCGAAGCCGGGCACGGTGCCTCGAATGGTCGAAAGCCGAGCGCCGTCGCCGATGCGTTTCGGCACGGCGGCGATCAGTCCGCGGGTATAGGGATTGCGCGGTGCCGTCAGGACGTCGCGGGTCGCGCCTTCCTCCATCCGGCGCCCGGCATACATGACGATGGTACGCCGGCACATGCGGGCGATGACGCCGAGGTCGTGGCTGACCAGCATCAGCGCCATGCCGTATTCGCGGGCCAGTTCGCCGAGAATGTCGAGCACTTCGGCTTGCACAGTGACATCGAGCGCGGTCGTCGGCTCGTCGGCGATCATCAGGGCGGGTTTCAGCGCCAGCGCAATGGCAATGCCGACCCGCTGGCGCTGCCCGCCGGACATCTCATGCGGATAGGTCCTTGCCCGGCGTTTCGCATCCGGGATCCGCACCTGGTCGAGCAGGTCCACGGCCTGCGCCCGTGCATCGCGCCAGGACAGGCCGCGATGCCAGACCAGTCCTTCGGCGATCTGGTCGCCAATGGTCATGGCCGGGTTGAGCGCCGTCATGGGCTCCTGGAAGATCATGCCGATACTGTTGCCGCGGATCTCGCACAGCCGTTCTTCCGATGCGGCGAGCAGGTTTTCGCCGGCAAGCGCGATCGTGCCGCTGGCTTCCGCAACGCCGGGAAGAAGCCCCATGATCGCCAGCGACAGCAGCGACTTGCCCGACCCGCTTTCACCGACCACGCCGAGCGTATCCCCGGCTTCGAGGTTGAAGGCGACATCGGTCAGGATCGGCATGCGGCTTCCGTCGCCGAGGCGGACGGAGACCGAGAGATCACGGACGGAGAGGAGAGGGGCGTCCGTCATCGTCACATCCTCCCCTTCTCACGAGGGTCGAGCAGGTCGCGCAAGCCGTCGCCCAGCATGTTGAAGCCGAAGACGGTGAGCGCGATGGCGAGGCCCGGCAGGATGGCCAGCCATGGCGCCGTCGCGAGATAGGTCTGGGCGTCGGCCAGCATCCGGCCCCAGGTAGGGGCCGGCGGCGGCATGCCGAGGCCGAGGAAGCTCAGGCCCGCTTCTGTCAGGATCGCCAGGCCGAGCTGGATCGTCGCCTGGACGATGATCTGGTTGGAGATGTTCGGCAGCACGTGTTCGACCGTGATCAGGAACGGCCCCTTGCCGGCGCCGCGGGCGGCGAGCACATAGTCGCGCGACCAGATCTGCCGCGCGGCGCTGGCCGTCACGCGGGCAAAGACCGGCACCATGAAGACGGCGATGGCGATGATCGCGGTGAATCGGCCCGAACCCATCAGCGCGCCGAGCATCATCGCCGAGAGGATCGGTGGCACGGCGAAGATTACGTCGTTGGCGCGCATGACGAAGGCTTCGGTCAGCCCCCTGCGAGCGGCGGCGAGCACGCCAAGCGCCGTGCCAAGCGAGCCGCCGAGCGCCACGGCGGCGGCAGCGGTCGACAGCGAATTCCATGCACCCACCATCAGCATGGAGGCGATGTCCCTGCCGAACTGGTCGGTACCGAGAAGGCCGTAGGCGAGCGGCGGCTTCAGCTTGTGGATGATCTGCATCTTGGCCGGCGGCAGCGGTGTCCAGACGAGCGAGACCAGGGCGATCGCCACGAGCGCCAGGATGATCGCGCCACCGATCGCCAGATTGGGCCGGTGCAGCAAGAGCCAAGGGCTGTAGGCCGCAGGTTTTGCCGCGGTTTTCTCTGCGGGCGCGCTCATCGGCCGCGTCCTCTCAATCTGGGGTCGAGCGCGAGATAGGAGAGGTCGACCAGGAAGTTCATGACGATGACGAGGCCGGCGAAGAACAGAACCACATCCTGCATGACGATCACGTCGCGCTGGGTCAGCGCCTGATAGGCGAGGCGGCCGAGACCGGGCAGGTTGAAGACGTTCTCGATCAGGATTGCGCCGGCGATCAGGAAGGTGAATTGCAGGCCGAGAATGGTGATGACCGGCACCAGCGCATTGGGCACGGCATGGCGCCAGAGCGCGGCCCGTCGCGGCAGGCCCTTGGCGCGGGCGGTGCGGACGAAATCCTCGTGCAGCACTTCGAGCACCGCGGACCGCGTCACGCGCGTCAGCACGCCGGCCTGCGGCAGGGCAAGGGCGATCGCCGGCAGGAGCAAGGCCTGCAATCCCGCGAGCAGGCCCGTCTCCCAGCCGGGAAAGCCGCCGGCCGGCATCCAGCCGAGCGAGATCGAAAAGCCAAGGATCAGCAGGAGCGCCACCCAGAAGCCGGGCACGGCGATGAACAGCTGGGAGAGCACGCCGGCGAGATAGTCGAAGCCGGAATTGCGTTTCGCCGCCGAAGCGACGCCGAGCGGGATGGCGATCGCCACCGAGATCAGGATCGCCATCATGGCGAGCGGCAGGGTGACGGTCAGGCGCTCGGCGATCAGGCCGGCCACCGGCACGCCATAGGTATAGGAGGTGCCGAGATCGCCGGTCGCCACGCCGCCGAGCCAGAGGAAATAGCGCACCGGCAAGGGCTGATCGAGGCCGAGTTCGTGGCGAAGGGCGGCCAGCGTGTCGGGGCTCGCCGACGTGCCGAGCATGATCGCCGCCGGATCGCCGGGGAGCACGTCCATGACGACGAAGATCAGGGCCGAAACCGCGGCAAGCGTCAGCATGAGACTGGCGAGCCGCCGGGTGATCAGTGTCAGCATGGGCCGCTCCTTCCTTCTCCGGAGCGGCCGCGACTTGCATGTGGGGCTGCATCGGTCGGGATACCCCCCTCTACCCTGCCGGGCACCTCCCCCTCAAGGGGGGAGATCACCCGTGGCCGCCAACGTGCGTACTCAGCGCCGCAAGACGTGGCTGCGCGATCATTCCAGCGTGCGGATACGATGACCCGATTGCCGACGCTGGCGGTGTTGCGCGTGGGGCAGCAGCCGCCGAGCGAAGGCGAGCCGCAGTCGATCTCCCCCCTTGAGGGGGAGATGCCCGGCAGGGCAGAGGGGGGTGTCATGCACATCACCTATTCGTGAGGAACCGAAGATCAGCGAACGCCGTCCCTCACTCCTCCCAATAGACCTCGGTCAGCACGTTGGACGGGATCGGTTCGTTTTCCCACAGGCCCTTCAGTTTCTTGTCCCAGATGCCGAGCTTGGGCATGACGAACAGGAAGAGTGCCGGTACGTCTTCGGCGAGGATCTTCTGTGCCTCGCCGTAGAGCCGGTCCTGCTCGGCGGTGTCGGACGTCGCCTCGACCTTCTTCAGGATGTCGTTGAAGGCCGGGTTCTTGTAGCCGAAATAATAGGGGTCGCGGGCATAGATGTCGATGTCCATCGGCTCGGCATGGGCGACGATGGTCATGTCGAAGTCGCGGCCCTTGAACACGTCCTGCACCCATTTGGCCGGGAACTCGGTCGGCTCGATGTTCATCGTCACGCCGATCTCGGCAAACAGCGCCTGCATCACCTGGGCCGAGCGCGGCGCATAGGCCATCTGCGGCGTCTTGATGGTGAAGGTGAAGCCATCCGGATAGCCGGCCTCGGCGAGAAGCGCCTTGGCCTTTTCTGGATCGTAAGGGTAGGTGCCGGTCAGGTCGACATAGCCGCGGTCGTTCGGCGTATAATGGCTGCCGATCGGCGTGCCGTAGCCGGACCAGGCGCCGTCGACGATCACCGCGCGGTCGAGCGCCATCATCAGCGCCTGGCGCACGCGCTTGTCGTTGAACGGCTTGCGCTCGTTGTTCATGCCGGCCACGACCTTGAGTTCGGTATTGCCGATCACGGTCGTGAGCTTCGCGTCATCCTTGAAGCTTTCCACCAGTTCCGGCGCGCCGAATTCCGGGAAGGCGTCGACATCGCCGGATTTCAGCGCTGCGGCCTGCGCCTGCGGGTCGGCGATGAAGCGGAAGGTGACCTTGTCCAGCTTCACCTTCACGTCTTCGTTCCAGTAGTCCGGATTGGCGGCAAGCTCCACCTTGTCGCCCTTGGCCCAGCTGACGAACTTGAAGGGGCCGGTGCCGACCGGCGTGGTCTTGGCCTCAGCCGCGCTCTTGGTGCCGACGATCACTGAGGACGGCCAGCCGAGCCAGTAGAGCAGGCTGCCGGCCGGCTCCTTCAGCTTCAGCACCAGGGTGGCTGCATCCGGCGTTTCGATCGTGTCGATAGCGGCG
>JAHRYZ010000220.1 GCA_020621905.1 Rhizobium sp. | reverse complement strand
GATCGACCAGGCGGGAACGAGCTTCTTCACCTTGCGCACGACGAAATTGACGATATGGCCCTTCAAGCCCAGCATGTCGCCCATGGTGGCGACGATGACATGCTTGATCGGCGTATTGGGCAGGACCTGCTGCACCGTGCCGGCGAAATTCTCCAGCACGATGATTGCCTTGGCGCCGGCATCCTTCAACTGGTGCTGCAGCTCGCGGGGGGTGTAGAGCGGATTGACGTTGACGACCGTGAAGCCTGCCCGGAGGATGCCACCTGCGACCAGATTCGTGGATGTCGGCGTCGCGGCGGCGACGCGGTCTGCTGACGGGGGCCTTGGCTCGGGGGCGCCGACCTTGCGCGACTGGACCTCCAGTTCGCGGAAGGTCATGCCGCGGCCCATGCTCGAAAATGCCAGGCGGTCGGCATAGGTGGCGCAACTGCTCTCGAACAGACTGCCCAGCGACGGGTGGGCATGGGGCGCGATCTCCGCGGGCACCGCCGGCGGATATGAATCGAGCCAAATTTTCTCCGATGCCCGGCCACTGAGGCGGCTCGTTGCGTCCGTCATGTATTCCCCTCCCGACGTCCATTGTGCCATGTCTGCCGTGTGCGGCGGACCTGCGATCCTCCCAGATGCTTTAGCGAGCTTATGCGTTTGGCAGTCCGGTTCAAGTCCCTAGCTCTATATAACCTTGACGTAAGCGTCAATAATCCACCGGCCACCATCCAAGGCTTTGACGGAACTCACCGTGGCAAAGCAAAGAGCCGAGGCAACGTCACCGATCGGGTCTGGCGAAGGGTTGCCACGCTTTCTGCCCGTGGGAACTTTCTCGCCGCCGCGACCGTTTCGCCTTCATCGCCACACTGGAACAGGAGGGTGCATCATGCATCAGAATACGCAAGCGGCCGATCGTGATCCCTATGTCAAGGACACGGCGTCCCTCATCGCCAGCGACAAGGTCGACGGCACCGCCGTCTACGGTGCTGATGGGGAGCGGATCGGCTCGATCAAGCGCATCATTCTCGAAAAGCGCGGTGGCCGCGTGGCCTATGCCGTGCTCAGCTTCGGTGGCTTCCTCGGCATCGGCGACGACTACTACCCGCTGCCCTGGGAAAAGCTCACCTATGATGAGTCGCTTGACGGCTATCGTATCGACCTCACCAAGGAGCAGATCGAGCGCGCGCCGCGTCTGAAGGACGATGATCGAGATTGGTATCGCGACAACGGCCGCAACGTTTACGACTTCTACGGCGTGCCGCCCTACTGGATCTGATCGATTCCACAATGACATAGGAAGGCTCCGCTTCGGCAGAGCCTTTCCTTGTTGGCCGGCTCTCGGCTAAATCTCTCCCCTTTGCCGTCCGCCCGGATTGGCCTGCGGATGCTCTTGGTTTTCATTTTGCGATGCGGTAAGTATCTTGGCTAAATCAATATTTCTAATTAACGGCATAGAAGTCGGCATTCGTTCTTCTTCCTCAATTCTCCGCTTTCACTGTAAATCGGACCAGGTTTGAACGGATACACCTTCGGCCGATCGAGCCAAATGGAGTTTGGGCGTGCGCATTGCAATTATCGGTACGGGTTATGTCGGACTGGTTTCGGGTGTCTGCCTGTCGGATTTCGGCCACGACGTCGTATGCATCGACAAGGCGGCTGAAAAGATCGCCCAGCTCAACCGCGGCGAGGTGCCGATCTTCGAGCCGGGCCTCGATGATCTCATCCACAAGAACGTCGCGGCCGGGCGCCTGCGGTTTACCACGGACATTGCCGAGCCGGTCGCCAATGCCGATGTGGTGTTTCTCGCGGTCGGCACGCCCTCGCGCAAGAGCGACGGTCATGCCGACCTGACCTATGTCTTCGCCGCGGCACGCGAAGTGGCCGCTGCTGTGCGCGGCTTTACCGTGATTGTCACCAAGTCGACCGTGCCGGTCGGTACTGGCGATCAACTGGAACGCATCATCCGCGAGGCCAATCCGGATGCCGACGTGGCCGTCGTCTCCAACCCGGAATTCCTGCGCGAAGGTGCTGCCATCGACGACTTCATGGCGCCGGACCGCGTCGTGGTCGGCATGAACGACGATCGGGCCCGCTCCATCATGGCGGAGGTCTATGGTGCCCTCGACCCGGTGCGCCATCCGGTCCTCTTCACCTCGCGCCGGACCGCGGAACTCACCAAATATGCCGCCAACGCCTTCCTGGCGCTGAAGCTTGCCTATATCAACGAGATCGCCGATCTCTGCGAGCAGGTCGGCGCCAATGTGCAGGACGTGTCCCGCGGCATGGGCCTGGACAGCCGCATCGGGCTCAAGTTCCTCAACGCCGGTCCGGGTTACGGCGGCTCCTGCTTTCCCAAGGATACGCTGGCGCTGGTCAAGACCGCGCAGGATCACAACAGCCCGATCCGCCTGATCGAGACGATCGTCGGCATCAACGAGACCCGCAAGCGCGCCATGGCCCGCAAGGTCGAGCGCCCCTCGGTGGCGAACTGCGCGGCAAGACGATCGGCATCCTCGGCCTGACCTTCAAGCCGGACACCGACGACATCCGTGAATCGCCGGCCTTGTCGATTGTCCAGGCGTTGCTCGACAAGGGCGCCTCGCTGAAGGCGCACGATCCGGAAGGCATGCCGGCCGCCCGCCATGTCATGCCGGAGCTTTCCTACCACGACGACGTCGATGCGGTTGCCGACGGCGCCGATGCGCTGGTCATCATCACCGAATGGAAGCAGTTCCGCTCCCTCGATCTGCCCCGCCTGAAGGGCATGATGAGGCAGCCGGTTCTTGTCGACCTGCGCAACATCTACACGCCGTCCGAGGCGCGCAGGCATGGTTTCGTCTACGAAAGCGTCGGCCGCGCGGAGTAATACGTCTCCGCCGATCGGCTGATGATAAAGTCGGCGCCGCCCCCGTGGGCGGCGTTGTCGTTTGTCGCAAGGCGCCGCTTACCCGGCCCATCGCGCCTCTGCGAGGCATGTTTAATTTCTGTGCAGATTCAATTCGGCATATTTTCTAGGCAATGCCCGCTTGCCAAGCATTTTGCGCTGCGGCATTTATAGGACATGATGCACTCTGACCTCACTGTCCTCGTGATCGATGAGAACGCCATCCGCGCTTCCATTATCGAGGAAGGCCTGCGGGAGGCGGGGCACCTGCGCGTCACGGTCGTGCATGAAGTCAACGGCATCGCCCGGATCATCGAGAACCTCAAGCCCGACGTCATCATCATCGATCTGGAAAACCCGAACCGCGACATGATGGAACACCTGTTCCAGCTGACCCGTACCGTCGGCCGGCCGATCGCCATGTTCGTCGACCGCTCGGACACGGCCTCGATCGAGGCCGCCGTCGATGCGGGCGTCTCGGCCTACATCGTCGACGGCCTGAAGAAGGAACGGGTCAAGCCGATCCTCGACATGGCGGTGAGCCGTTTTAATGCCTTCAGCCGCCTGCAGCGCGAACTGGCCGATGCCAGAGCGCGCTGGAAGACCGGGTGATCGAACGGGCTGGGCATCCTGATGAAGATGCGTGGGCTCTCCGAGGAGGAGGCCTTTGGACTGCTGCGCCAGACGGCGATGAACGAGAAGAAGAAGCTGTCCGACATCGCCCAGAGCGTGGTGACGGCGGCGGGATTGCTGATGTGATGGAGACCCTGACACAGGTCGATATCCGGAGAAGCCGGGATGAATGACATGACGCGACTGAGCGATAGCGAGACGAGCGTGCCCCTGCCGGCGATCGGCACCGGAAGCGGCGCGAAGGTGCTGCGCGCCGGCTTCATCCCGCTGATGGATGCCTCGGTGCTGATCGTCGCGGCCGAACTTGATTTCGCCCGCAAGGAAGGCCTGACCCTCGATCTGGTGCGCGATGTCTCCTGGGCCAATGTCCGCGACCGGCTGGCCTTCCGTCAGTTCGACATCGCCCATATGCTTTCGCCCATGCCGGTCGCCTCCATGCTGGGCCTGGGCTCCAATCCATCGCCGACCATCACGCCTTTCTCTCTGGGCCGTGGCGGCAATGCCATTACCCTGTCGCTCCGGCTATTCGAGCGCATGCAGGCGCTGACCGGTCTCGACGAGGCGGCGTCGGCGCTCGACAGCGCCCGTGCTCTGGCCTCGGTCTTGTCGGACATGCGTGCCAGGGGCGAACAGCCGCCGACGCTTGGCATGACCTATCCATTTTCCTCTCACAATTACGAGTTCCGCTATTGGCTGGCCGCCGGCGGTATCGATCCGGACCGCGACGTCAAGCTGGTTGTCGTGCCGCCGCCGCTCACGTCCGATGCGCTGGCCGCCGGCGCGATCGACGGCTTCTGCGTCGGCGCACCGTGGAACATGGTGGCGTCCGAGCGCGGCGTTGGCCGCATCGTTGCTGCCAAGCAGGACATCTGGCCTTCGGCGCCGGAGAAGGTGATCGGCATGCGCCCCGATTGGGCCGAGGCCAACCCCGAGACGGTGTCGCGCCTGATCGTTGCGCTCGATGCGGCGGCGCGCTGGTGCGACGACGGCACGAACCACGACACGCTCGCCGCGCTGCTGGCCGAACCGCGCTACATCGCCGCCCCGGTCGGCATCATCCGGCGCGTCCTGGCCGGCGAGTTCAGCCTGGACGCCAAGGGCAATCTGCGCACGATCCCCGACTACTTCGTCTTCCATCGCGATCACGCCAATTATCCCCGCCCCAGCCAGGCGCTCTGGATCTACAGCCAGATGATCCGTTGGGGGCAAGCGGATTTCAGCGAGGGCGGGGCAAGGACGGCGGCCGCCGCCTACCGGCCGGATCTTTATCGGGCCGCCCTCGGCACAGCGAACGGACCGGCGGATGCGGATGTGCGGGTGGAGGGCGTCGCCCCCGGCGATCGTTTCATGGACGATCACATCTTCGACCCGGACCGCATTGCCGCCTATGTCGCCGCCTTCCCGGTACGGGCCCAGGGCTCCTCGATCGGCGACGACGAGGACGCCTGTCGGCGAGCGCAGTGCACAATTCGCCAGCGTCTTTGCGGCCGTCCAGAGAGCAGTCGCACAATTGTTCGGCAGTGCCTTCTTTGGGGCAGGTGCCGGTCCCAAACGGTCCGGTGAATATTTCTCCAGTGGAAACATTGCGTTACGCGCGAAGCGAAAAACTGGCACGCCGATTGCTTGGGTAGTTACGCACCGGTCAATGGCGACCGGACGCAGATGAGCGCCTAGTGCGCATTCACATCCGACACCGACGTCGCAAGGTTTTTGCTGTCCGGGGCTCCTCCTCCCCCGCTGACGCATCCACCGAGCGGCGTTTTTTTCGTTTTCCGGCTCTCCGTCTCCAGCAAAGGGAACAGCACATGACGAAGACTACAGGAATGGGCATCAGCCGCCGCAGCATTCTCAAGACCTCCGCTGCCGCCGCCGTGATCGGCGCCGCGCGCACGCTTCTGCCATCGGGCGCCTTTGCCGCCGGTGCCGGCCCAGAGGTTGCCGGGCTGAAGCTCGGCTTCATCGCGTTGACCGATGCCGCACCGCTGATCATCGCCAAGGAAAAGGGCCTGTTCGACAAGTACGGGCTGACCGAGGTCGAGGTCCTCAAGCAGGCATCCTGGGGTGCGACCCGCGACAATCTCGTGCTCGGTGGTGCTTCCAACGGCATCGACGGCGCCCATATTCTGACCCCGATGCCCTACCTGATCTCGACCGGCAAGGTGACGCAGAACAATGTGCCGGTGCCGATGTCGATCGTCGCCCGCCTCAATCTCGACAGTCAGGGCATTTCGGTCGCCAAGGAATATGCGGAAACGGGCGTGCAGCTCGACGCCTCCAAGCTCAAGGAGGCCTTTGCCGCCAAGAAGGCGGCCGGCAACGAGATCAAGGTCGCCATGACCTTCCCCGGCGGCACCCACGACCTGTGGATCCGCTACTGGCTCGCCGCCGGCGGCATCGACCCGGACAAGGACGTCTCCACCATCGTCGTGCCGCCGCCGCAGATGGTCGCCAACATGAAGGTCGGCAACATGGACGCCTTCTGCGTCGGCGAGCCGTGGAACGAGCAGTTGGTGAACCAGGGCATCGGCTTCACCGCCTGCACGACCGGGGAACTGTGGAAGGGCCATCCGGAAAAGGCGCTGGGGCTTCGCTCCGACTGGATCGAGAAGAACCCGAACGCCGCCAAGGCGCTGATGATGGCCGTCATCGAGGCCCAGATCTGGGCCGACAGCATGGACAACAAGGAGGAGATGGCGGCGATCCTCGGCAAGCGGCAATGGTTCAACGTGCCGCCGAAGGATGTGCTCGGCCGTCTCAAGGGCGACATCAACTACGGCAATGGCCGGGTCGAGAAAGACCGGCCTGGGATGAAGTCTTCAAGGATCACGCTTCCTATCCGTTCAAGAGCCACGACACCTGGTTCCTGACCGAGAACATCCGCTGGGGCAAGTTCGCCCCCGATACCGACATCAAGGCGCTGGTCGACAAGGTCAACCGCGAGGACATCTGGCGCGCCGCCGCCGCGGATCTGGGGCTTGCAGCCGCCGACATCCCGACCTCCACCTCGCGCGGCGTCGAAACCTTCTTCGATGGCAAGGTCTTCGATCCGGAAAACCCGAAGGCCTATCTCGACAGCCTGACGATCAAGGCCGGCGCGTGATTTCCCTTCTCCCCAGCGGGGAGAAGGTGGCCCGGTAGGGCCGGATGAGGGGGAGCGAAGCTCACGCGATGTTGTGCCCTTGGCCCCCTCATCG
>JAHRYZ010000219.1:4219-6766 GCA_020621905.1 Rhizobium sp. | reverse complement strand
CCAGCTGCGTGAGCGGATTATCATGTCGATCGAGGAGCGACAGATCGGCGACCATGACGGGCTGTCCGATGCGCGAAGGGCCGAGCGGGCGAAGCAAAAGGACGACTGACGGGCCGCGGGCCCTGCCGGACCGTTCGAGGTGCGCGGGTTCGGGCGTCCACCCTCAGTCGCGGATGACGATCCCGGCCTCGATCGCCGCGGCGATGAAAGCCTTGCGCGCATCCTCGTCCTTCTTCTTGCCGGCGACTACGTCCATGCAGACGAGCAGCGCCTTGTCGAGCGCCGGGCCGTCCTCGGTCGGCCAGTCCTCGATCATCGCCCAGGAGGCGGCTTCGGTGCTGTCGATCGTCACGTCCTCGCCCTCTTCGCCGAGCGCGAGGGTGACGGGCTGTGTCCAGGGCTTGCTCATCGGCGGAAGCTTTCAAAAATTCGGTTGGCGTCGGCGCGCCGTCATGGGTCGGGATTGCCTTCTAGCGAAGTTACGCCTTCACCGCCACGACAAACAGACGGGGAAACCGAAGCAGCACCCGCCCGTCGGCCATCGGCGGATAGGCTTTTTTGAGGCGGGCGGTGTAGTCGGCGAGGAAGGCCGGCGCATGCTCATCGCCCGCGCCGTCGAGATAGGGGCGAAGGCCGGTGCCCTTCACCCATTCGACGATCGCCTCGGCATCGGCCATCGGATGGTAGTAGACCGTGTGCCAGACATCGACGCGCGCGGCCTTCGGCGACAGCCGTTCGAGATAGGCGGCGGGCGAGGAGAGGCGCGCGCGTCGCAGCCTGCCGCCGGCAAAGGCCGGCGCCCAGGGACCGGCGGCCCCGGTCTCCTCCATCAGGAGATGCGTCGGCTCGTCGAGATTGTCGGGCATCTGCACGGCCAGCACCCCGCCCGGCGCCAGATGGTCGATCAGGCTCTCCATCAGCGACAGATGATCCGGCAGCCATTGCAGCACCGCATTGGCATAGAGCAGATCGGCCGGCGCCTCGGGCCGCCAGGTGGAAAGGTCGGCCTTCACGAAAGGCGTGCCCGGCAGGCGCGCCCGCGCCTTGTCCAGCATGTCGACATCGCTGTCGAGGCCGGTGACCGCCCCCGTGCCGAAGCGCGCGATCAGCAGTTCGGTCGAATTGCCCGGCCCGCAACCGAGATCGTAGACACGCTCTGCGGTTTGAAGCGGCACCTGCGCCAGGAGGTCGCGCGCCGGCCGTGTCCGCTCTTCCTCGAATTTCAGATATTGCGTCGCCGACCAGGCCATGGCGCGGTCCTTCGTCAGAGGCTTTCGAGACTCCGCAGGATCAGGTCTGGACCGTGATCGGCATATTCGTCGGGCAGGTCGAGACGGTTGATCCACACCGTGCGGAAGCCGAATTTCTGCGCGCCGGCCACGTCCCAGCGGTTCGACGACTGGAAGGACACCGCATCCGGATAGAGCCGATAGGCGGTCGTCACCATGTCGTAGACTTGCGGCGCGGTCTTGTAGGCGCGGATGTCGTCGACGGAGAACACGTCGTCGAGGATCACGTCGAGCGCCGCATTCTTCACCGCCGCCTTCAGCATGTCCGGCGAGCCGTTGGAGAGGATGGCCAGTTTCGCGCCGCGGCTCTTCAGATCCTTCAGCACGGCCGGCACTTCCGGATAGCAGTCGAGCGTCCAGTAGGCGGAAAGCAAATCGGCGCGCAGGCTCCGCTCGACGCTGGGGAAGCGCGCGAGCGTGTAGTCCAGCGCCTCTTCGGTCAGCTGCCAGAAGTCGCGATAGCTGCCCATCAGCGTGCGCACCCAGGAGTATTCCAGCTGCTTGGCGCGCCACATCTCGGAAAAGCGCTGATGCTCGGCCCCCGCCCGCTCGGCATGGCGGCGCACCGCCGCATGCACGTCGAACAGCGTGCCATAGGCATCAAAGACATAAGCTGCGGTGGACATCGCGCCTCCCTTAATCGCATTCCCCGCAGTGATAGGACGCGGCGCCCTTCGGCTCGGTTCAGCGCGCCTGCGCCTCTTCGGCCCTGAGCCCCGCCACGTCGTGGTCGATCTCGGTCAGCGCCCGGTCGAGATGGCCCTCGAACACCAGCATCGCCTCCTCCGGCACGATGGTGATCTCAGGCGCGCCGTAGATGCGCACATGCAGCGATTGCGACAGCCCCTCGTCGAGGCCCCGGCGCAGGAGATCGATATAGCGCGTGCCGTGGCCGGTGATGACGATCGGCATGTTCTCGTGGAGGCTGAGCACCCGCGAAAGCCCCTGGCCGAGCGCCAGACCCGCCTGGCGGAAGGCATATTCCGACATGCGATGGCCCTGCCGGGCGCGGGCGGCGATCTTGTCCATTTCGCCAAGCGGCACGAACTTCGCCGGGATCGTGTCGGGCGGCACCTCGAAGGCGGTCCTCAATATGCCGTAGAACCCGGCCGAGGCCTCGACGCAGCCGATCGACCCGCAGCGGCAGAGCTTGCCGTCGGCGGCGTTGAGCATATGGCCGAAGTTCGGCGCGCTGACCTCCAGCTCGCCCGAATGCCCGCGCCGGGCGATGCCGAGCCCGATCGAATGGCCGAGCGAC
>JAHRYZ010000219.1:0-4209 GCA_020621905.1 Rhizobium sp. | reverse complement strand
TGTAACGCGTGCCGTGGCCGGTGATGACGATCGGCATGTTCTCGTAGAGGCTCAGGACCCGCGAAAGCCCCTGGCCGAGCGCCAGGCCCGCCTGGCGGAAGGCATATTCCGACATCCTGTGTCCCTGCCGCGCGCGGGCGGCGATCTTGTCCATTTCGGCCAGCGGCACGAACTTCGCCGGGATCGTGTCGGGCGGCACTTCGAAGGCGGTCCGGAGGATGCCGTAGAAGCCGGCCGAGGCCTCGACGCAGCCGATCGAGCCGCAGCGACAGAGCTTGCCATCGGAGGCGTTGAGCATATGGCCGAAGTTCGGGGCGCTGACCTCCAACTCGCCCGAATGCCCGCGCCGGGCGATGCCGAGCCCGATCGAATGGCCGAGCGACAGGGTGGCGAGCGCATGGAACGGCCGGTCCTCATCCTTGTCGGCGCGAAGACCCAGCGCATGGGCGACCAGCAGCGTCTCGTTGTTGAGGCGGATGCGGGTCTGCGGCGAAACCGCAAGCGCGGTGGAAAAATCGATCTCCTCGCGGCCGAACACCGGCGACCAGAGGAGGCGCGATCCGCCGGCATCGACCATGCCCTTGGAACTGATCGACACCGCGGCGATACGCTCGGGCGAAAGCCGCGAGCGGCTCGCCATGCGCGTCAGCGCGTCGCGGAAGCCGGCGATGAAACCCTGGCCCGAAGCGGCGACATGGTCGCGTGGCTCCTCGAACCGGTCGATCAGCGTGCCGGTATAATCGGCCAGCGAATATTGAACGCTGTCGGACGAGATGCGTGCGGCGATCAGATAGCTGAAATCGCGCCTGCGCCCGAACAGTACGCGCGGCCGTCCGCGCCCGCCGGTGGCCGGCTGCTCGTGCCGTTCCAGCGCGCCGATTCGCTCCAGATCGGCGGTGATCGCCGAGACGGTGGCCGAGGCAAGTCCGGTGGCGGCAGCGATGTCGGTATGGGCAAGGGACCCCTGGCGGCGAAGGGCGGACAGCACCAGCGCGCTGTTTTGCTGACGCACCATTTCGGTGCTCGATTTCGTCAGCATGGCAGGCGTCCGTTCATCGTGGTCCTTCTCGATATGCCCTTCACAAAGATCACCGGATTGGCAGCTTTGCAAGCCGCGAGGAGCCATGTTGACAGCCCCGGATTCTTCTGACATTTATTTTCTCGACTGTCGAGAAAAACCAATGGCCACACGGCCGGGGCAAGGCAGTATTTTTCGACGGGCCGCTTTAGGGGGTGAACGGGAGGTTCGCCGGCGTGCCGCGTCTTTCAAAGGGAGGCTTTTATGAAATCCGTCTTGAAGCTGATGGCGTGCGCCGCCGTCATCACCAGCCTGCATACCGTCGCCAACGCCAAGGACCTCGTGGTCGGCGTGTCCTGGTCGAACTTCCAGGAAGAGCGCTGGAAGACCGACGAAGCCGCCATCAAGGCAGCGCTCGAGGCCTCCGGCGACAAGTATATTTCCGCCGACGCCCAGTCCTCCGCCGCCAAGCAGCTGACCGACGTCGAGAGCCTGATCGCTCAGGGCGCCAATGCCATCATCGTTCTGGCCCAGGACAGCGAAGCCATCGGCCCGGCGATCGAAAAGGCTGCCGCCGAAGGCATCCCGGTCGTCGGCTATGACCGCCTGATCGAAAACCCGGCCGCCTTCTACATCACCTTCGACAACAAGGAAGTCGGCCGCATGCAGGCCCGCGAAGTGTTTAAGGCCAAGCCGGAAGGCAATTATGTCTTCATCAAGGGCTCGTCCTCCGACCCGAACGCGGACTTCCTGTTCGCGGGCCAGATGGAAGTGCTGAAGGAAGCGGTCGACGCCGGCAAGATCAAGAATGTCGGCGAAGCCTATACCGACGGCTGGAAGCCGGAAAATGCCCAGAAGAACATGGAGCAGTTCCTGACCGCCAACGACAACAAAGTCGACGCGGTCGTCGCCTCGAACGACGGCACCGCCGGCGGCGTGGTCGCGGCGCTCACCGCGCAGGGCCTTGCCGGCTCCGTTCCGGTCTCTGGCCAGGATGCGGACTTTGCGGCGCTGAACCGCGTTGCGCTCGGCACCCAGACCGTATCCGTCTGGAAGGACAGCCGTGAACTCGGCAAGCGTGCAGCCGAAATCGCCGTCGAACTCGCCGGCGGCAAGAAGCTGAACGAGATCGAAGGCGTGACCACCTTTGCCGGCGGTCCGAAGGGCGTCGAAATGCAGTCGGTCTTCCTCGCACCGCTGCCGATCACCAAGGACAACCTGAACGTCGTCATCGATGCCGGCTGGATCACCAAGGAAGCCGCCTGCCAGGGCGTCCCCGCGGGTTCCGTCGCAGCCTGCAATTGACACAGGCCTGACCTGACGGCCTCATGAACCTTGATGCGTCGCGACCCGGACAGGGTCGCGGCGTCTCTTCGGATCGGAGGGAGGCCCGGCCGCCATTGCCGCACATGCTGCGGCGGCGCGCCATCGCAAGGGATTACGAAAAGTGGGAGAACGGCACGGCATGGCCGATATCACGAATACCACGCAGGCCGCGCGCGCCGGCGCGGGCGAAAACCCGGTCAAGCGCTTTTTCCGCGCCACCGAGATCGACACCCGCCTGCTCGGCATGATCGGCGCCATGCTGATCATCTGGATCGGCTTCAACATCATTTCCGGCGGTCTGTTCCTGACCCCGCGCAACCTGTGGAACCTGTCGGTGCAGACCGCTTCCGTCGCCGTCATGGCGACCGGCATGGTGCTCGTCATCGTCACCCGCAACATCGACCTCTCGGTCGGTTCGGTGCTCGGTTTCGTCGGCATGTTCATGGGCGTGCTGCAGGCCGAACTCCTGCCGCAGATCCTCGGCTTCGACCATCCGCTGACCTGGGTCATCGCGCTTGCCGCCGGCCTCGTCCTCGGCGCGTCGATCGGCGCGCTGCACGGCGTCATCATCGCCTTCCTCAACGTTCCGTCCTTCATCGTCACGCTCGGCGGCCTGCTGGTCTGGCGCGGCGCCACATGGTTCGTCACCTCGGGCCGCACGGTCGCCCCGATGGATGCCACCTTCCGCCTGATGGGCGGCGGCACCGACGGCTCGATCGGCGCGACCGCCAGCTGGATCGTCGGCGTCATCGCCTGCCTCGCCATCGTCGCGACGCTCGTCAATTCGCGCAAGCAGCGCCGCCGCTTCGGCTTTCCGCTGCGCCCGCTCTGGGCCGAATATTTCCTCACCGGCGTCAGCTGCTTCCTGGTCCTGGCGACCGTCTATGTCTTCAACAACTACCCCTGGCCGGTGGCGATCGCCCGCAAGTTCGCCGATGCCAACGGCATTGCCTGGCCCGATGGTGGCCTGTTTATCTCGCACGGCATCGCCATTCCGGTGCTGATCGCCATTGGCGTCGGCATCGTCATGACCTTCATCTCGACCCGCCTGCGCTTCGGCCGCTACGTCTTCGCCATCGGCGGCAATCCGGAGGCCGCCGAACTCGCCGGCATCAAGACCCGCTGGGTCACCGTCAAGATCTTCGCGCTGATGGGCATGCTCTGCGCCATCGCCGCCGCGATCTCCACCGCCCGCCTCAACGCCGCGACCAATGCGCAAGGCGAACTCGACGAACTCTACACCATCGCCGCGGCCGTCATCGGCGGCACCTCGCTCTCGGGCGGCATGGGCACGGTCGCCGGCGCCATGCTCGGCGCGCTCGTCATGCAGTCGCTGCAGTCGGGCATGGTGCTGGTCGGTATCGACACGCCCTTCCAGCGCATCGTCGTCGGCGTCGTTCTCGTCGTCGCCGTCTGGCTCGACACGATCTACCGCGCGCGGGCGAGATAAGAGGATTTCATCATGACTGACAAACGCACTCCGCTCGTGGAAATGAACAATGTTTCCATCTCGTTCGGCGGCATTCACGCGGTCGAGAACGCCTCGGTCGATCTCTATCCCGGCGAGGTCGTCGCCCTGCTCGGCCACAACGGCGCCGGCAAGTCGACGCTGATCAAGATCCTGTCGGGCGCCTATCGCCGCGACGCCGGCGAGATCCTGATCGACGGCGAACCGGCCGACATCAACAATCCGCGCGACGCCAAGAAATACGGCATCGAGACGATCTACCAGACGCTCGCCGTCGCCGACAATGTCGACGCCGCCGCCAATCTCTATCTCGGCCGGGAACTCCGCACCGCCTGGGGCACGCTCGACGATGAGGCGATGGAGGCGAAGGCCCGCGAGGTGATGGGACGGCTCAACC
>JAHRYZ010000218.1 GCA_020621905.1 Rhizobium sp. | reverse complement strand
GGCAAGCGAGCCGGCCAGCACGCCGCGGCGGCTGACGGAGGCGTTGAGAATGTTCTTCATATTCCGTTCCCTTTTCTTGATTGGTAGTCGTGAACTCAGGTTGCGGGGCGCCCCATAACGCCGCCCCGGAAAAGATGCCGGCGGCCGGTTCAGCGGCCCTTGATCGCCGGACTATAGACCATCAGGCTGAGAATTTCGAAGAGAACCTGCGCCCCGGCATGGGCCGTGTTGTGGGTCGCGTCGTATTGCGGCGCCACCTCCACGACGTCGCCGCCGACGAGGTTGATGCCCTTGAGCCCACGGATCAGTTCGAGCACTTCGCGCGAGGTCAGCCCGCCGACTTCCGGCGTGCCGGTGCCCGGCGCAATGCTCGGATCGAGGCTGTCGATGTCGAAGGAGATGTAAGTCGGGCCGTCGCCGATGATCTTCTTGGCCTTGTCGATGATGGCCGGCATGCCGAGACGGGTGATCTCTTCGGCATGGATGACGGTCATGCCGGACTCGTAGGAGAATTCCCACAAATACTCGGCCGAACCGCGAATGCCGATCTGGATGGTGCGGGTCGGATCGAGCGTGCCGTCGAGAACGGCATTGCGGAAAGGGCCGCCGTGATGGAACTTCGACTGGTCGAACGGCCCGCCGGTGTCGCAATGGGCATCGATGTGCACCAGGCCCACCGGGCCATGCTTCCGGGCGATGGGCTTCAGGATCGACTGGGTGATCGAATGGTCGCCGCCGACCGACAGCGGCAGGATGCCGGCTTCGACGATCTTCGAAAGATAACGCTCGATGTCTTCGTGGCTGAGCTCGAGGCGATAGCGGCTGGAGAACGGCACGTCGCCGATGTCGCCGACCTTCAGGTCGAAGACAGGCGCGCATTCGAGCACGTGGTTGTAGGGGCCGATGCGGTCGATCGAGCGCAGGGCGCGCGGCCCGAAGCGCGCCCCCGGGCGGTTGGTGACGCCGAGGTCCATCGGCACGCCGACGATCGCCACCTGCAAGTCGCCGAAGTCGGGGTTCTGCGGATCGATCGGCCGGTGCGGTGCCGAGAGAAAGGTGGGCACGCCGGCATAGGGCGCGGCGCGGGTGCCGTTCTGGAAGATCTTCTGCCCGACCTTGGCGAACTTCGGATCGAAGATCTCGCCGGCATTGTCGCCGCCATATCTGGCGCGCAGTTCCGCAAGCTTCTTTTCGTCGAACGTCATGTCATCACCCTCTTCGCGTTCGCCCGATCGCACCGCGACTGTTTAAGCGGCAGATCGTCGATCTGCCTTTAATGTGAGCATTAATCCGCAAAGCCTATAGAAATGCAATTCACGATGTTGTAGCAATCCTTGTGAGAAAAACTCATAGAGTCATTGCCTGATGTCGAACCGCCTGCCGCCGCTCAACCCGCTCCGCGCCTTCGAGGCGGCGGCCCGGCGCGGCTCGATTTCGGCGGCCGCGCGCGAGCTGAACGTCACCCACGGGGCCGTGAGCCACCAGATCAAGACGCTGGAGGAAACGCTCAAAGCGGCCCTGTTCGAGCGCGGCGGCAAGCGGCTGAAACTGACGCCGCAGGGCGCCCTGCTGCTGCCCGCCGTCTCCTCGGCCTTCGACGGCATCGCCGCCGCAACCGCCCTGATGAACCGGCCGTCGACCAGCGGACGGCTGCGCATTTCCTGCGTGCCCGCACTTCTTTCGCTCTGGCTCATCCCGCGGATGAACAGCTTCTCCGAGCAATATCCTGAGATCTGCCTGACGCTGACCTCGAGCAATGATGCGGACCTCATCCATTCGCCCGACGTAGACGTCGCCATCCTCTACGGACCGGGTGGCTGGCGCGACTGCTGGACACGCCAGTGGAGCACGCTCCAACTCTTCCCCGTTGTCTCGCCCTCGCTCCTCAATGCCCGCCCGCTGCGTTCTATTCGCGACCTGCGCGACCATGTGCTCCTGCACGGCGACGACGGGCGGGAATGGAACACCTGGCTCGCCGCCGCCGACCAGCTCGACATGCCCCGCGGCCGGGAGCATTTCATGAGCGATGCGCGGCTTTCGACCGAGGCCGCCCGCCATGGCCAGGGGGTGGCGCTGGGCGACAGCATCACCGCCTCCAGCCTGATTGCCGCGGGCGAACTGATCATTCCCTTCGACCTCTCCGTACCGGCCTCCGATGCCTTCTATGTCGCGACCCGCAACGAGATGCGCGCCGCGCCGATCGTGCGCGTCTTCATCGACTGGTTGTTTGCCACGCTGGAAAACGAGCGCAGCTCGCAGATGAGCCCGGCGATTCGTCAGGCCGGCCGCAGCCGGGCGCCGCGCGCTGCCAAGGCTTCGCCGGCGCACGAGACAGCCCATTCCGACACCGGCGAGACTGCCGACCTGACCTCCTGAAACAAACGAGCAAGACAATGCCTGCACCCGCGTTCAACCCGCTGATTTCCCGCCTCTCGCCGCCACCCGTTCCCGCGGTCTTCGCCTGGGCGCGCGCTTATGACGGCGCCCGTGGCCCGCTGATCGACCTCTCCCAGGCCGTGCCGGGCTATCCGCCGCATCCGGACATGCTGACCTTGGCGAGACGGCCGCCTCGCGCGCCTATGCCGGCTACGGCCCGATCGAAGGCGAGCCGGACCTGCGCGCAGCCTATGCGGTAGAGATGACGGAGGTCTACGGCGCGCCGGTCGGGGCGGAAAACATCCACATCACATCCGGCTGCAACCAGGCCTTCACGGCCGCCGCCATGGCGATTGCCGGTCCAGGCGATGCGGTCGCGTTGACCGATCCCTATTATTTCAACCAGGAAACGACGCTTGCCATGATGGGCATCGAGCGCCGCCTGCTGTGGCTCGATCCGGCCGGCGGTTTCGTGCCGGACATCGGCGCCGTCAGAAAGATTCTCGCAACCGGCGTCAAGGCGCTCGGGCTGGTTTCGCCCAACAACCCGACCGGGGCGATCTATCCGGCCGGGCTTCTGCGCGAGATCTTCGACGCCTGCCGCGCGGCCGGCGCCTGGCTGATGCTGGACGAAACCTATCGCGACTTCCTGCCCGAAGGCCAGCGCCCGCATGAGCTGCTGTCCGTTCCCGGCTGGGAGGACAACCTGATCCTGCTCTACTCCTTCTCGAAGTCCTTCTGCATTCCCGGTCATCGCCTCGGTGCAATCACGGCTGGACCGAAGGCAATCGCGGAAATCGCCAAGGTGATGGACAACCTGCAGATCTGCGCGCCGCGCGCGCCCCAGGCCGCCGTCGCCCGCGCCATCCCGGCGCTGAAGGAGTGGCGCAAGGCCAACCGCGCCGAGATCGCCAGACGCGCCGACACGCTGCGCACCGTCATGGCCGGGCTGCCCGACTGGAAGATGGATTCGATCGGCGCCTATTTCGCCTTCATCCGCCATCCCTTTGCCGGCACGCCCTCGGCCGAGGTGGCGGAGAAGCTGGCGCGCGAGGCCGGCGTGGTGTGCATTCCCGGCGCCTATTTCGGCGAGGGCCAGGAGAACTACCTGCGCTTCGCCTTCGCCAATGCCGACAGCGAGACCATCGCCTCGCTGGCCGATCGCCTCGCCGCCTTCACCCTCGCCTGAGCCGCAACAAGGAAGATCGATCCCATGACGGCACGGCGCATCACGATTATCGGCGGGGGACCGGCCGGCCTGATGGCCGCCGAGCAGTTGTCCCGCGCCGGCCATACGGTCACGGTCTACGAGGCCATGCCGACGGTGGCGCGCAAGTTCCTGCTGGCCGGCAAGTCGGGGCTGAACATCACCCATGCCGAGCCCTATGAGCGCTTCGTCACCCGTTTCGGCACAGCGGCGCAATGGCTGCGCCCGATGCTCGACGGCTTCACGCCCCAGGACGTGCGCGACTGGGCAGACGGCCTGGGCACCGAGACCTTCACCGGCACATCGGGCCGGGTGTTTCCCAAGGTGATGAAGGCCTCGCCCCTGCTGCGCGCCTGGCTGAAGCGGCTGGAGGCGCAAGGTGTCGCGATCCTCACCCGCCACCGCTGGATCGGCTTCGACGGCAATGCCTGCCGGATCGACACGCCGCATGGCCAGGAGACCGTCGAAGCCGACGCCGTGCTGCTGGCGCTCGGCGGCGCGAGCTGGCCGCGGCTCGGATCGGACGCAGTCTGGGTTTCGTGGCTTCAGGCGCAGGGCGTCGAGGTCGCCCCCTTCCGCCCCGCCAATTGCGGCTTCGACTGCGCCTTCACCGAAAGCTTTGCCGAACGTTTCGCCGGAGAGCCGGTCAAATCCGTGACAGCAACCAGCGCCGCCGGCACCACGCAAGGAGAATTCGTCATCAGCCGCAACGGCATCGAGGGCAGCCTGATCTACGCCCATGCCGGCGCCCTGCGCGACACCTTGCAGAAGGCCGGCATGGCTACGCTGGTTCTCGACCTCGCCCCCGGCCGAACCGTCGACAAGCTTGCCCGCGATCTGGAACGCCAGGACGCAAAGGCGAGCTTTTCCAACCGCTTGCGCAAGGGTACCGGTCTCGACGGGGTCAAGGCGGCCCTCGTCAGGGAACTCGCTCCCGACGCCAATCGTCTCGATGCCCGGCGCCTCGCCGAAGCGATCAAGGCGCTGCCGCTGCCCGTCGTTTCACCCCGGCCGATCGCCGAGGCGATCTCGTCGGCCGGCGGCATCACCTTCGACAGCGTCGACGCGAACCTGATGCTGAAAGCCCTGCCCGGCACTTTCGTCGCGGGTGAGATGCTGGACTGGGAAGCGCCGACCGGCGGCTACCTGCTGACCGCCTGCCTTGCCAGCGGACGAAGCGCCGCTCGCGGTATCGAAGACTGGCTGGCGAAGAACGTCTAGAACCGCGCAGTCCCGATCTCCGCCTCGGACGCATGCATGAACGGGGCGGCCTCAAGAGGGGCGACCTCGACCGCTCCCGCTGCGTTCGCCACCGCTGACGCTTTGACGCTGCGGCAGGGCTACCCTACGCTCACGCGTACGAGGGCGGCGCGATCGGGTGCCGCCGGGAGGAAACCAAAGCCGATGAAATTTGCCCTCAATCACATGACCGCGCCGGCCATGCCGGTCGCCGACTTCTTCGATCTGGCCCTTTCGCTCGGCATTCATGCCGTCGAGATCCGCAACGACCTGGCCAACAACGCCATCCTCGACGGCACAGCGCCCGGCGAGATCCGCAAACTGGCCGAGGATCGCGGCATCGAGATCATTTCGATCAATGCGCTGCAGCGCTTCAACGAGTGGAGCGAGGCGCGTTCAAGGGAAGCCGATGAACTGATCGCCTATGCCCGCGATTGCGGCGCGAATGCCCTGGTCCTGGTGCCGAAGAACGACGGCACGGGCCTCAAGGACGGCGAGCGCCAGCAGAACCTGCGTGAAGCACTCTCGGCGTTGAAGCCGCGCCTCGAAGCGGCCGGCGTGATCGGACTGGTCGAGCCGCTCGGCTTTGCCGTCTGCTCGCTAAGCTCGAAGCAGGAGGCGGCGGACGCCATCCGAGACGTCAGCGGCGAAGACGTGTTCCGGCTCGTCCACGACACCTTCCACCATCACCTGGCCGGAGAACCCGCGATCTTTCCCGCGTTGACCGGGCTCGTGCACATTTCCGGGGTCACCGATCCGGCCGTCTCCGTCGCCGAGATGCGCGACAGCCACCGGGTTCTCGTCGACCGTGCCGACCGGCTCGACAATATCGGCCAGATTCTTGCCCTTCAGGCCGCCGGCTATGACGGCCCCTTGTCCTTCGAGCCCTTCGCCGACAGCGTTCACGCGCTGAGCGATCCGGGCGCTGCGGTGAGCGAGCATGGATTACACTGGTCGCGGTCTGAACCTGGCGCGATCGGGAGACCTGTAACGGTCCCGGCTGGGTCGCCGTCATCCGGGATCGCCACGCGCCTCTTGCTCCCAATCCCCCTTTACCTGTAGTTCGCAAGCGAAATGGAATGGAAATTCCATCCATGCGGCACAGAGCCTCACGCGTTTTTTCCCGATTTTCCAGAGCCCTAGCGGAAATCTGCTGCAAGCGAGCGCAAGCGCCGTTGACGCGCCGTGTAAAAAATGGAATAAATTATCTGCATTTCAGGGTCAGCGGTCTATTCATTCCGTTTTATCCGACGCGTCGGGAGCGCGAAGCAAGTGCAGGGTCGGCCCGAACGGGCGGCCTCCGGCAGGAGAAGGTGGAGCCGGACACCATCTGAGGAGGAAATATCATGAAGAAGCTTATTCTGGGCGCCGCCATGTCCGTTCTGTTGAGCACGGCCGCCCATGCCGAGACCGTCGGCGTTTCGATGGCGCTGTTCGACGACAACTTCCTGACCGTGCTTCGCAACGGCATGCAGGATTATGCCAAGACGCTCGACGGCGTGACGCTGCAGGTCGAAGACGCGCAGAACGACGTGGCCAAGCAGCAGAGCCAGATCCAGAACTTCATCGCCGCCGGCGTCGATGCGATCATCGTCAACCCGGTCGACACCGATGCGACGGTCGCCATGTCGAAGATCGCCGCCGATGCCGGCATTCCGCTGGTCTATGTCAACCGCGAGCCGGTCAACGTCAACGAACTGCCGGACAAGCAGTCCTTCGTCGCTTCGGAAGAAATCGTCGCCGGCACGCTGGAAGCCAAGGAAGTCTGCCGCCTGCTCGGCGGCAAGGGCAAGGCCGTCGTGATGATGGGCGAACTGTCCAACCAGGGCGCGCGCATGCGCACCAAGGCCGTCCACGACGTCGTCGCCACCGACGAGTGCAAGGGCATCGAGATCGTCGAGGAGCAGACCGCCAACTGGCAGCGCACGCAGGGCGCCGACCTGGTGACCAACTGGCTT
>JAHRYZ010000217.1 GCA_020621905.1 Rhizobium sp. | reverse complement strand
GAGCACACCGCGGGAGGTGCGGCGATAGATTGTCTTTAACTCAACTTTCAGCATGCCTCTCTAAATAAGTTGCGCCTTAATGCCACGGCAATCCACCCATAGCAGGATGGGACCAGGTCGAAGCAACAATGAAAAGGCTTGAAACGCATGACCGACGGGGTGGGAACTTTAGCGTATGATTTCACGGCAGCCGGCGAGAAGGCGGTGCCGGAGCCTCTCTCGGCGGTTCTCGTCCGCCTGTCGCGCCACGACAAGCCGACGATCACCATTCGCGACATCGCGATCGCCCTCCAGGACCGCTCGTTCGGCGCCTTCCTCCTCGTCTTCGCGCTGCCCAATCTCGTGCCCATGCCTCCGGGTGCCACGCTGTTTCTCGGCCTGCCGCTGATGTTCATCGCCTGGCAGATGTTCGCCTCGGCCGAGGGCCGCATCTACCTTCCCCGCCGCATCGGCGACTATGGGGTGACCACCGCGACCTTCGAGCTCGTCGTCGACCGTCTTTCTCCGTGGCTGAAGCGGGCGGAAACGTGCGTCAAGCCGCGTTTCTGGTTCCTCGAAAGCCGCCTGTCCGAACGCCTGATCGGCTTCTTTGCCCTGGTGCTCGCGGTTGTCGTCTTCCTGCCGATCCCGCTCGGCAACTGGCTGCCGGCGCTAGCACTCGCCATCATCGGCTTTGCCCATTCCCAATGCGACGGCTTCGGCGTGCTGATCGGCACCGCGGTCGGCGCGGTCTCCCTGCTCGTCGCGTCCTTCGTCGTCTACACGGCCGGCGCCGTGCTGTTCCTGGTCATCTGATCGAGGGGGCCGATGGGAATGAGCGCGCAGCAACCCGACCACCCCCAATCCCCGACCGTCATGGTCATGACGGCCGGCGGGGCCAATCCGGCGCTCGTCATCAACGCGCTCGCCAGGCGCTTCCCCAGCATTCACGTCGTCGTCGAGCAGCCGGAATCGAAATGGGCGATCACGCGGCGCCGGGCCGCCCGGCTCGGCTGGATCCAGGCGCTCGGGCAGCTGGCCACGATGATCGCCGCACGGCTGCTGCGGCCTCTCGCCAGCCGGCGGATCGCGTCCATTCTCGCCTCGTCCGGCGTTTCGCCCGTCATCCCGCCCGGCGTCCCGATCCACGCGGTCGCCTCGATCAACGACGACGAGACCCGCGCGCTGGTCACGCAGTTCAAACCCTCCGCCATCCTGCTCGTCAGCACCCGGCTGATGAGTTCCGCCGCCCTTGCCGCCATGCCCTGCCCCGTCATCAACCTGCATGCCGGGATCAATCCGCAATATCGCGGCCAGATGGGCGGCTACTGGTCGCTGGTCGAGGAGGATGCCGGCAATTTCGGCGCCACCCTTCATCTGGTCGACCAGGGCACGGATACGGGGGGAACGCTCTACGAAGTACGCACCCTGCCGGACCGGGGCGATTTCATCGCAACCTACCCGCTGCTGCTGACGGTCACGGCGATCGACATCACTCTCCAGTCGGTCCAGGATGCGGTCGACGGTCGTCTCGCGCCCTTCCAGCCGGAGGGGCCGTCGGCGCTGCGATTTCCGCCGCCGATCTGGACCTGGCTTGCGAACGGAATCCGCCGGCGAATCTGGTAAATCTTGGCCACGTCGCTTTTTGCTCTGTGCGACGTCGTCGCAAGCGCAGTCCGTCGCTTTCGGCCTGTGCATTGTGACGGAAAAGGGAGAGTGAGGACATGGCCGACCGGATCATCGTCTACTGGCGCGACATTCCCGCCCAGGTGATCGTCAAGCAGGGCAGGAAGACCGCCAAGCGCGAGCTGTCGCTGCGGTTCACCGAGGCGATCGACATGGCCGCCATGCGCACCGGCGCCGCCGAAACCGACGATTATCTCGCCGAATGGCGCAAGGGCGATCCGTTGCCGGTCGGCGACGACCTGGAGGCGGAAGCCGACAAGGCCGCCGCCGAACTCGAAGCGGCCTATGACAAGGCCCGCCTGGTTTCTCTCGTTCATGCCGGAGGTCGCGACAATGGTTGACGGAAAGCCCGCCCCCGGCAATGCCGCCCCCGCCAAGAAGGCCGCGACCGGCGCCTATACGCCAGGCAGCGTCTCGCCCAATCGTCGGGCCCGGCGTTCCTACACGATCCGGCTGTGGTCGGTCCGCCATTCGCGTTTCCTCGAATGGTTCTACGGCCGCTTCGCCAATGCCTTCCTGCTGCTTCATCCCGTGTGGAACAAGCTCGGCTATGCCCGGGTCGAACGGCCGGTGACCTTCGTCGAGCGCAACGTCAAGGGCCTGCTGTTCGACTGTCGCATGTGCGGCCAGTGCGTGCTGTCGTCGACCGGCATGTCCTGCCCGATGAACTGCCCGAAACAGCTGCGCAACGGCCCCTGCGGCGGCGTGCGCGCCAACGGCAATTGCGAGGTCGAGCCGGACATGCCCTGCGTCTGGGTGCAGGCCTGGGCCGGCTCCCGCAACATGGCCAATGGCGACGCGATCCTCAAGGTGCAGAAGCCGGTCAACCAGTCGCTGCGCGAAACCTCGTCCTGGCTGCGCGTCACGGCAGAGGCCGCCGCGTCCCGCGAAACGTCCACTTCGGAACGGAAATCATGAGCCCTGACATCAACCCGCATGATCCCGGCGCACCGCTCGATCCCCTTCCCGGCCATTCCTCGCGCGGCCGGCTGGAACGGGTGCTCAGGCGCGGCGAGTTTGCCGTCACCGCCGAACTCAACCCGCCGGACAGCGCCGACCCGCAGGACGTCTACGAGCGCGCCTCGGTGTTCGACGGCTGGGTCGACGGCATCAATGCCGTGGATGCCTCCGGCGCCAACTGCCATATGTCCTCGGTCGGCATCTGCGCCCTTCTGACCCGCATGGGCTATGCGCCGATCATGCAGATCGCCTGTCGCGACAAGAACCGCATCGCCATCCAGGGCGACGTGCTCGGCGCTTCCGCCATGGGCGTGCAGAACATCATGTGCCTGACCGGCGACGGCGTGCAGGCCGGCGACCAGCCGGGCGCCAAGCCGGTCTTCGACCTCGACTGCATGTCGCTGCTCGAAACCGTGCGCACCATGCGCGACGAATCGAAATTCCTCTCGGGCCGCAAGCTTTCCACCCCACCGCACGTCTTCCTCGGCGCGGCCATCAATCCGTTCGCCCCGCCTTACGACTTCCGCCCCTACCGGCTCGCCAAGAAGATCGAGGCCGGCGCGCAGTTCGTGCAGAGCCAGTACTGCTTCGACGTGCCGATGTTCCGCGAATACATGAAGAAGGTGCGCGATCTCGGCCTGCACGAAAAGTGCTTCATCCTGGTCGGGGTCGGACCGCTCGCCTCGGCCAAGACGGCCAAGTGGATCCGCTCCAACGTGCCGGGCATCCATATCCCCGATTCGGTCATCAAGCGTCTCGAAGGGGCGCAGGACCAGAAGAAGGAAGGCAAGCAGCTCTGCATCGACATCATCAACGAGGTGAAGGAGATCGAGGGCATTTCCGGCATGCATGTCATGGCCTACCGGCAGGAGGAATATGTCGCCGAGATCGTCCATGAATCGGGCGTGCTGAAAGGTCGCAAGCCGTGGACGCGCGAGGCCAACCCGACCGACGCCATGGTCGCCGACCGGCTTGAATCGATCCGCGGGGACAAGGTCGAGGACCAGCAGCAGCTCGCCGGTCTCGCCGCCCAGCACCAGCCGAAGAATCCGCATTGAAGAGAGCCGGACGGAGCGCCCTCCGCCGCCCTTGTAACCCTCATGCCGGCACGTTAGACCTCGTCGACGCGCCCTGACTGGAGAACCAGAATGACCCGTACCATCGTCGCATCCGCCACCCGCGAAATCATCATCGGCTTCGACCAGCCCTTCTGCGTCATCGGCGAACGCATCAATCCGACCGGCCGCAAGAAGCTCGCCGCCGAAATGATCGAGGGCAATTTCGACACCGTCATCAAGGACGCGCTGGAACAGGTCGCCGCCGGCGCCACCATGCTCGACGTCAATGCCGGCGTCACCTCGGTCAACCCGAACGAGACCGAGCCGGGCCTGCTGGTCAAGACCATGGAGATCGTCCAGGGCCTGGTCGACGTGCCGCTGTCGATCGACTCCTCCGTCACCGCCGCGATCGAGGCCGCGCTGAAGGTCGCCAAGGGCCGTCCGCTGGTCAATTCGGTGACCGGCGAGGAGGAAAAGCTCGAGGCCATCCTGCCGCTCTGCAAGAAGTACGACGTGCCGGTCGTCGCCATCTCCAACGACGAGACCGGCATTTCCATGGATCCGGACGTGCGCTTCGCCGTTGCCAAGAAGATCGTCGAACGCGCCATGGATTACGGCTTCAAGCCCTGCGACATCGTCGTCGACCCGCTGGTCATGCCGATCGGCGCGCTCGGCGATGCCGGCCGCCAGGTTTTTGCCCTGCTCTACCGCCTGCGCAACGAGCTCAAGGTCAACACCACCTGCGGCCTCTCCAACATCTCCTTCGGCCTGCCGCACCGCCACGGCATCAATGCCGGCTTCATCCCCATGGTCATCGGTGCCGGCATGACGTCGGCCATCATGAACCCCTGCCGCCCGCAGGAAATGGAGGCCGTGCGCGCCGCCAACGTGCTGAACGGCACGGACCCCAATTGCGGCAACTGGATCATGACCTACCGCGACCACAAGCCAGGCAGAACCCGCCGCCACCTCCACCACCGCCCCGGCGCCTCCTCCAGCCGCCGCGGCCGCCGTGCAGCCAGGCGGTGCGAAGTACCGCGACAGGTGAACTGAACTGACAGCGACGCGGTCGCGTCGAGGAGTAGGCAATATTGAAAACATACAGACCGTACTTCTCGTCGCGGCCCCGCTGGCGCTTCTCCAGTACTTCGTCGTCCTTACCGAAAAGGGCGAGTTCCTGCGTTTCGGCGAATTGCTCCAGGCCTATCTGGTGCCCGTCCTCCTGGTGACGGGCGGCGTGACGGTGGCGCATATGGTCTACGCTCGGCAGGCGGGTTTCAGCGCTGCCAAAGTTGAGCGACTGGCAAACCTGTGGTTCTGGATTAGCTCCGTTCTCTTCGCCGCAATCCTTGCGATTGCTGTCCTTTACGTGAAACTTTCCGCAGTGCCCGCACCATGACCGAATCGCGCCAGACAGACCCCCTCGTCCTCTTCATGCCGTCCGGCAAGCGCGGCCGGTTCCCGGTCGGCACGCCGGTGCTCGATGCAGCCCGCCAGCTCGGCGTCTATGTCGAGAGCGTCTGCGGCGGGCGGGCCACCTGCGGGCGGTGCCAGATCGAGGTGCAGGAAGGCAATTTCGCCAAGCACGGCATCGTCTCGTCCAACGACCACATCTCGCCGCCCGGGCCGAAGGAAAAGCGTTATGCCGAGGTGCGCACGCTGCCGGAAGGCCGGCGGCTTTCCTGTTCCGCGACCATCGAGGGCGATCTCGTCGTCGACGTGCCGCAGGATGCCGTGGTCAATGCCCAGGTGGTGCGCAAGGCCGCCAGCGACCGGGTGATCGAGCGCAATCCCGCCGTCCATCTCTGCTATGTCGAGGTCGATGAGCCCGACATGCACAAGCCGCTCGGCGATCTCGACCGCATGAAGGTCATGCTGGAGAAGGACTGGGGCTATACTGACCTGCAGGTCGAACCTTATCTGCTTCCGCAGGTGCAGAAGATCCTGCGCAAGGGCAACTGGACGGTGACCGCCGCCATCCACCGCGACAGCGACACCCAGCGCCCGACCATCATTGCGCTCTGGCCCGGCCTGCACAACGAGGCCTATGGCCTTGCCTGCGATATCGGCTCGACGACGATCGCCATGCATCTCGTCTCGCTGCTCTCGGGCCGCGTCGTCGCCTCGTCGGGCACGTCCAATCCGCAGATTCGCTTCGGCGAGGATCTGATGAGCCGCGTCTCCTACGTCATGATGAACCCGGACGGCCGGGAAGCCATGACCAAGGCGGTGCGCCAGGCGGTGTCCGAACTCGTCGACAAGGTCTGCGCGGAGGGCGGCGTCGCCCGCACCGACATTCTCGATTCGGTGTTCGTCGCCAATCCGATCATGCATCACCTGTTCCTCGGCATCGATCCGACCGAGCTTGGCCAGGCACCCTTCGCGCTCGCCGTTTCCGGCGCAGTCTCGTGCCCCGCGAGCGACATCGAGCTCGTCCTCAATCCCGGCGCCCGCACCTATCTCCTGCCCTGCATCGCCGGCCATGTCGGCGCGGATGCGGCCGGCGCGACCCTCGCCGAAGGCCCGCACCGCCAGGACCGCGTGATGCTGCTGGTCGATGTCGGCACCAATGCCGAGATCGTGCTCGGTAACCGCCAACGCACCGTCGCCGCCTCCTCGCCGACGGGTCCTGCCTTCGAGGGCGCGGAAATCTCCTGCGGCCAGCGCGCCGCCCCCGGCGCCATCGAGCGCGTGCGCATCGATCCGGTAACGCTCGAGCCGCGCTTCAAGGTGATCGGCGTCGAGCAGTGGTCCGACGAGGACGGTTTTGCCGAGGCCGCGGCCAGCACCGGCATCACCGGCATCTGCGGCTCGGCGATCATCGAGGTCGTCGCGGAAATGTATCTCTCCGGCGTCATCTCCACTGACGGCGTGGTGGATGGCGGCATGGCGGCGAAAAGCCCGCGCATCCTCGCGACCGGCCGCACCTTCTCCTACCTGCTGCATGACGGCGCCCAGACGATCACGGTGACGCAGAACGACGTGCGCGCCATCCAGCTCGCCAAGGCCGCCCTCTATGCCGGCATCAAGCTCCTGATGGAAAAGCTCGGCGTCGAGACGGTCGACACGATCCGCTTTGCCGGCGCCTTCGGCTCCTTCATCGAT
>JAHRYZ010000216.1 GCA_020621905.1 Rhizobium sp. | reverse complement strand
CAGGTCTCCGGATCGGGCGCTTCGTAACGCGTCAGGTTGAGGATGCCGACGTCGACGGCGGCGACCATGACATAGGCTTCCTCGCCGATACCGGCTCCGGCCACCTCGATCGGGATCTGCAGGGCCTGGCGCGGCAGCGTCTTGTCCGGGGGCGAAAGCTTGATCGCCAGCTTGTCGGCGCCCGGATCGACCGTCAGCCAGGTAACGCCGATCGCGCGCATCGGCATGCGGCTTTCCTGGGCCTCGCCGGGACGGAAGAGGGTGGCGGTTACATAGGCGCCGGGGCCGAAATCGGCCGTGATCGGGATCTCGACTTCGCCACCGCCGACGGTGATGCTGGCGGTCTGGGCGGTCACCAGCGTATCGGTGCCGACGGTCAGCAACAGTTCGCCGGCAAAGCGCGGGGACACCTTCAGCTTGGCGGTATCGCCAACCTTGTAGTTCTCCTTGTCGAGACCGATTTCCAGCGCGTCGGGCGTTTCGGTCGAGCTGGCCTCGACGAACCAGCCGGCGTCGAATTCGACGCTGGACGCGGAACCGTCGGTGCTCGCCTGTTCGATCTCGAGGCGATAGCGGCCCCAGGTGACGGGCACGGCGATCTCCGCGCCGTCGCTTTCGATGTCCACGGTGCCGTCGGCCACCTGCTTGGTGGTGATGATCGGTTCATAGCGCCAGGACGAGCCCTCGCGATACCACTGGTAGTTCCGTTCCAGGCTGACGAGTTTCCACCTGGCGCCGGCCAGCGCCTGCTTTTCACCGTCGGGTCCGACGGCGATCACGTGGAAGCGGCCTGTGGAATTCTCGGCGAGGTCGCCGGTGAACTCCGGCTTCACGCCGATCATCGCCCCTTCGGGACGGACCGGCAGGGTGAGCTTGCGCTCGACGGCCCGGCCACCGCCTTCGACCATGCGCAGCACGATCTCGGCTTCCAGCATCTGCGTGGTCGACGGCAGTTCGCTGATGTCGACGTCGAAGCTGGTCTTGCCGTCCTCGTCGAGCGGTTCGAGCGCCTCGAGCGGGATGCGGGTGTCTTCGCTCTGCTCCTCGTCGGCAAGGCCGAAGACATAACGTTCGAAGGCCGGGCTCGTGCGGGTCGGGCGGATGTTCACCTCGCCCTCGAGCATCAGGCCGGCCGCCGGAGCGCCATAGAGATAGCGGCCGTCGACAGAGACCGGAACGGGGACGCCCGGCTCGACGCTCTTGGTCTCGCTGGTGATGTCGAATTCCAGCCGGTCCGGCACAAAATCGTCGACCAGGAAACCCTTCTGCGCAATCGGTTCCTTCTTCGGATCGGTGTGGATGTTGATCGTCCAGGTGCCGCGCATGGCATCGGCCAGCAGCGGGAGGTCGGCGGAATAACCGCCGAGCGTATCGCTGGTCACCACCATGCGGCGGAATTCGACGCCGTCGGGGCGGTTGAAGATGAAGGTCAGCGGCAGCCTTTCGATCGCATCGGCCTCGGTGTCGCGCGACAGGGCCGCCGCATGGACGGTTTCGCCGGGGCGGTAGATGCCGCGTTCGGTCCAGGCGAGCACGTCGATGGCGCCGGGCGCCGGACGTCCGGTGACGCCGCGGTCCGACAGGTCGAAGCCGGCTCGGGTCATGTCGAGGAAACGGTATCATCCTCGCCCTTGCAGGCGACGATGACCCGGGGCAAAACTGCCCGCGCGCATCAGGCCTGCGTCGAAGCGGGCGCGGCCGTCGGCACCGGTGCGGGCCGTCGCAAGGATCTCGTTGTTCTTGGCGATCAGCTGCAGATCGACATCGGCCAGCGGTGCGGCGCTTGCCAGCGAGCGGGCGAAGACATGCAGGCCGTCAGTGCCGGCAAAGGTCGAAAGCCCGATGTCGGAGACGACGAACCACTGGGTGGCCCGGGTGTCCCAGTCCTCGCTGGTGGCATTGGCGACGGCCGCGGTCATCACATAGATGCCGGCGCGGCGCTTGGGCAGTGCCTCATCGACCGGGAAGCTGGTGATCACGTCCTTGTTGAGCTCGCTGGCAATGTCGATCGTGCCCTGCCAGATCAACTCGCCGCTTTCGCTTTCGATGCGGTCGGCGCCGTAGCCGTCGAGCTGGGTGAGGAACTGCGAGCCGGCCAGCAGCGGGGCCACATTGCGGTCGCCGATCCGGTAGAGTTCCAGCTTGGCGTTCTCGGTGTTGACGGAGACGATCGGAATGCCGCGCCGGGCGGTCGACGGCAGGACGAAATTGTCGCCGGTGAAGCGCACGGCGGCCGAGCGGTCCTTCACATAGACATCGAGATCGACCTGGGCCTCGAGGTTTTCCTCGACGGAGGAGGGCAGGCCGGCACGGAGCGCCAGCTTGTAGCGCTGGCCGTGGGTCAGGCCTTCGACGCAGATCTGGTTGTCCTTGGCGTCGACGGCTTTCGGGGCTGAACCATCGAGAGTGACGAAGGGCGTATAGTCGACGCCGCGCTTGACCAGCGGATCGGAGAACTCGACGCAGGCACGCGGCGTCAGGCTGTCGGCATCGACGGTGTGGCTGACGACGCGGAAGCCCTTGCGGGCGCGCAGGTCGTTAAAGGCGGCCTGCACGGTCTTGGCCGTCACCAGTTCGAGGCTGGCCTTGTAGGCGCTGAGCGCGCCGCGATAGTTTTCCGAATTCTCCAGCCCCTTGGCGAGCACGGCGAGCGCATCGGCGCGGGCCTGGGTGGAGCGGGTGAGGAGAAAACCGTTGAGCGCGGCAAGCACGCCCTGGCCGGTCATTTCGCTGTTGCCGGTGACGGAATTGGCGGCGCGGGCCACCTCGATCCACAGGGCCGGATCTTCGGGGGTGAGCGCGAGAGCGCCCTTGAAGGCGTGGAGGGCGCCCTCGTAATTGCCGGCAAGCAACGCCTGCCGCCCCTGGTCGAGCAGGGCGTTATGGCCGAAACCTTGCTGGTCTTCACCCAGCGCGAGGTCCGCGCGCTGCTGTCGGGCATCTTCCATCAGCTGGTCGGAGACGAAATCGGGTCGCTGGGGCGCGCCGATATCGGGTTCCGCGCCCTGCTCGACGATGCGTCCGGCCACGGCACCGGCAAAGGTGTTCAGCTGGTTGAAGTCGGATTTCAGGAAGCACCATTTCACCTTGGGATTGTAGGTGAAGGCGCGACATTCCTGGTCGGCGATGCAGCTCGACTGGCACTGGGCGAGCGAAACATTCTGTTCGGTTCTGAGGTCGAACCCAAAATAGTCGCCGTCGCGCGTGGTGACGACGCTGCGTCCGCCGGCGGAAAGCGCGGGTGGCGCAAGCGCCAGAAGGCCAAACAAGAGTGCGGTGAAACCGTTGGACCTGCGCCTGGACATGATGTCCCTCCCCACGCTCGAGCATCTCAGCGGAGAATACTCTTCGTCCATAACAGGCGCTTGTCAATCGTAGCCGGTGACGCGCTGTGCGCCCCGACACAAGGCTTCGTCACGGTGCGTTCTGGATGGTGCGGACGTCGACATGCAAGGCGCGCCCGGCACCCCAGCCGTTGATCGCGGCGCCCAGGCCGAAGGCGACGAAAACCACCGATGTGGCGGCGAAACGGCCGGTCCAGTCGCGGATCAGGCCGCCCACGAGCGGTGCGACGGCGGCCAGCGTATAGCCGACGAATTGTGCCATGCCGGAAAGGTGTGCGGCGACATGCTGGTCGGGCGAGCGCAGCACGACGGCGGTGAGCGCCACGGCAACCAGCCCGCCCTGGCCGATGCCCTGCAAAATGGCAAAGGGCCACACGGTCCAGAGTGGTGCGAACAGAAGGCCGAGCAGGCCGATGACGGCGATTGCGGCGAGGACAACATGCACCACGCGCTGGTCCTTGCCGCGCACGGCGATCTGCGGTGAGACGATGCAGGAGGCGGCCTGAACCATGACCGAGAGCGAAACGATCGCGCCCGCGGTGACGCCGTCAATGCCGCGATCGCGAAGGATCGGGACCAGCCAGCCGAAGACGCAATAGGCGAGAGCCGATTGCAGACCCATGAACAGGGTGACCTGCCAGGCGAGCCTGTCGCGCCAGAGGCCTTCGACGCGAAAACTGGTCTTTGCCGGTTTCGCCCTGCTGCCGAGGGCCTGGGGCAGCCAGATCAACCCGACGACGGCGGCGGGGATGGCCCAGATCGCCAGGGCAGCGCCGAGCGAACCGCCAAGCGCCGTCTCGATCGGCAGGGTGAGGCCGGCGGCGCCCGCTGCACCGGCACAGAGCGCCATGGTGTAGAAGCCGGTCATCAGCGCGGCCTTGTCGGGAAAGTCGCGCTTGACCAGTCCGGGCAGCAGGACATTGCCGACGGCGATGCAGGCGCCGGCAAGGGCGGTGCCGAGGAAGAGCAGGGGGAGGGAGTGGAAGGCGCGCAGAGCCGTGCCGAGGGCAAGAAGAGCGACGGCCGCCAGCAGGGTACGCTCGGCGCCGAGACGCGCGGCCAGGCGCGGCGCGAGGGGCGAGAAGAGCCCTAGGCACGCGACGGGCACGGTGGTGAGCAGGCTCGCGCCGGCCGCCGACAGCCCGAGTTCGGAGCGGATTTCCGGCAGTAGCGCCGAGGCACTGGAAAACAGCGGCCGCAAGTTGAAGGCGATCAGCACCAGGCTGATGCCGAGCAGCAGGCGTGCCAGCGGGCTCATCGAAGCGGTCGGTGGAGCCTCGGGTGCCATGTCCTCGGCATCGATCAGGAGTTCGTCGCCAAGGTCCAGCGGTCTGGTCGGTCCGGAGATGGTCACGCTTCAAGTCTTCCGTCGAGGAAGGCGAAGACCGGCGCCATGAAACGCCGCACGGCGGCATCGGCCTTGTCCGGGTCGCCGGTCTCAATCGCGTCGACGATCGCGACATGGGCGGCCATGTCTGGTTCGGGCAGGTCGCCGGCGATCGTGGCCTGGATCGTCTCCGCGATCGAGGTGGAGAAGAAATCGACAAGCTCGATCAGGGCGCGGTTTGCCGAGGCGGCGATCACCGCCTTGTGGAAGGCGAGGTCGCGGGCAATGAAACTCTCCCGGTCGCCGGCATCGGAATTTCCGCGCTGGGCGAGCAGGGCGCGCAGCCGCGTGATCGTCGCCGGGCCTGCACGCTTGGCGGCAAGCCGGGCGGCCTCGACGTCGAGCGCGCAGCGGGCCTCGAAGCGGTCCCGAAGGCTCGCATGGCGGGCGACTTCCAGCGTGCGGCGGCTGTCGACGGCGGAGCGGACATAGGTGCCGGAACCCTGCAGCACTTCGAGCAGGCCCTGAGAGGCCAGCACCCTTACGGCCTCGCGAACGGTTCCGCGGCTGATGCCGAGCGTGGCCGACAGGGTCGCTTCGTTTGGCAGGCGCGAGCCGACAGCGAAACGCCCGGAGATGATCTCGGCGCGAATGGCTTCGGTCGCCGTGTCGGCAAGGCTGGTCTTCTGAACGGGCTTCATGTCGAATAGATTAAATCATCGGATGACTTTGGCAAGCGGAACCTTCGCCGTGGGCGGCTTGGCCTTCATTCGGTTATCCGGCTGCGCCGTCGTTCGAAGCGTTGAATTCCCGCACCTGTCCCAGCAGCCAGTTGGAAAAGGCGGTGGCGGGCTGGTAGGCCATCTTCGACAGCGGGCGGACGAGATAATAGGCGCTGGCGCTCTTTACCTCGTGGTTCCAGGCGCGGACCAGTTGCCCGCTCGCCAGTTCCGGCTCGATCAGGAAGGTCGGCACCAATGCAATGCCGAGGCCGGCAAGGCAGGCCTGGACCACGTTTGAGAATTGTTCGAAGCGCATGCCGCCGCCGGGCGTTGGCTATGCCAGCTTGCGAACCAGTGTTCCCAAGCGCGCGGACGCGAGGCCATGTCGAACAGCGGCATGGAAGCATTCTTCCGGCCGCGACACGGGATGATCGCGCAGAAGGCGGGGCTGCAGACCGGCACGACCATTTCCTGCATGAGGAACTGGCAATCGGTGCCGGGCCAGTTGGGCTCGCCGATGTGGATCGCGGCATCGAGGCCAGAGCTTTCGAAATCGAACTGGCCTATGCGGGTGGCGAAGTCGATGATGATCGAGGGGTGCTTCTGCAGGAAGTCCGGGATGCGCGGCATCAGCCAGCGCGTGCCGAAGGTCGGCAGGATGGCGAGCCGCAGGTGGGTGTCTTCCGCTTTCGCCATCGCCTCCAATGACAAGGTGCGTATGGTCGCCAGCGCGTCGCCGATCCCCTTGGCATAATCCCGGCCGATGGATGTGAGCTCCACGCCGCGGTTGTTGCGGTCGAACAGCTTGACCCCGAGCTGGTCTTCGAGGAGGGATATCTGCCGGCTGATCGCGCCCTGGGTCAGGTTCAGTTCGTTGGCGGCGGCGGAGAAACTGCCGAGCTTGGCGACGGAATCGAAGGCGGCGAGCGCACTGGTCGAAGGCAGGAAACGGCGTTGATGGGTCAGCATTGGCTATGAATAGACCTGATAGCCGCATGAGTAAACATGTCTTGCGTTCGCTTCCCGTTTCATCAATCTATGCACCAGTTTAAAGAGGATATCAGACCTATGAGCGAAATGCGGCCGTTTTCCTGGAGTGATCCATTCCTGATGGCGGAGGCGCTCTCCGAAGACGAGCGCATGATCCAGGCCTCCGCCGAGGCCTTTGCCCAGAGCGAGCTCATGCCGCGCATCAACGAAGCCTATCTCGGCGAAACCGTTGCGCCCGAACTGTTCAAGCTCATGGGCCAGGCCGGCCTGCTGGGTGTCACCCTGCCGGAGAAGTACGGCGCGGCGGATGCGAGCTATGTCTCCTACGGTCTTGTCGCCCGCGAAGTCGAGCGTGTCGATTCCGGCTACCGCTCGATGATGAGCGTGCAGTCCTCCCTGGTCATCTATCCGATCTAAGCCTACGGCACGGAAGAGCAGAAAGACAAGTATCTGCCGGGTCTCGTCTCGGGCG
>JAHRYZ010000215.1 GCA_020621905.1 Rhizobium sp. | reverse complement strand
GTCGCTCGCGGCGGCCGCGTCCTGTTCGTCGGCACCAAGCGCCAGGCGTCCGAACTGATCGCCGACTCGGCGAAGCGTTCGGCGCAGTACTACGTCAACTCGCGTTGGCTCGGCGGCATGATGACCAACTGGAAGACGATCTCGAACTCTATTCAGCGTCTGCGCAAGCTCGACGAAATCCTGAACTCGGAAGCCCAGGGCTTCACGAAGAAGGAACGCCTGAACCTCGAGCGCGAACGCGAAAAACTGGACAAGGCTCTCGGCGGTATCCGCGACATGGGCGGCACCCCGGACCTGATGTTCATCATCGACACCAACAAGGAAAAGATCGCGATCGACGAAGCCAAGCGCCTCGGCATCCCGGTCGTCGCCATCATCGACTCGAACTGCGATCCGGACCTGATCGACTATCCGATCCCGGGCAACGACGACGCTTCGCGCGCCATCTCGCTGTACTGCGACCTGATCGCCCGCGCTGCCATCGACGGCATCGCTCGCCAGCAGGGCGCTTCGGGTCGTGACATCGGCGGTTCCGCCGAAGCTCCGATCGAGCCGGCTCTCGAAGCAGAAGCCGGCGCCTGACGGCGCCGCGCGGCAGGGCCTTGTCGCCCTGCCGGCTTTTCCCGATTGGGATCGGCCGCCTGGAAGCCCCGTGCTCCCGGGCGGCCTTACCCCTTTGAAGATCTGCCGGCGCCTTTGCGCTGCGATCGACAAGGCGGACCGACTATTTCCGTGATGGCCCCGCTTCATCACGCTGTCACATTTCCGGGTACATTTCGTCCCCCAAACAGGGCGCAGGCCGCACTTCGTTGCAAAAGGCTGGCGCACGATTGAACCGACAAGAGGCACACAATGGCTGAAATCACAGCAGCACTGGTAAAGGAACTGCGCGAAAAGTCCGGCGCAGGCATGATGGATTGCAAGAAGGCGCTCACCGAGAACAACGGTGACATCGAAGCCGCGATCGACTGGCTGCGCGCCAAGGGCATCGCCAAGGCCGACAAGAAGTCGGGCCGCACCGCTGCCGAAGGCCTCATCGGCATTGCCAGCGCCGGCCACAAGGCTGTCGTCGTCGAAGTCAACTCCGAGACCGACTTCGTTGCCCGCAACGATGCCTTCCAGGATCTCGTCCGCGGCGTTGCTTCGGTTGCCCTGACCACCGACGGTTCGGTTGACGCGATCGCCGCCGCCACCTACCCGGCTTCGGGCAAGTCGGTTTCCGACACCATCAAGGATGCGATCGCCACCATCGGCGAGAACATGGCGCTGCGTCGTGCCGCTCTGCTGGAAGTCGACCACGGCGTCGTCGCGACCTACGTCCACAACGCTGCCGGCGACGGCCTCGGCAAGCTCGGCGTGCTGGTTGCGCTGAAGTCGGTCGGCGACAAGGAAGTCCTGACCTCGATCGGCAAGCAGGTCGCCATGCACATCGCTGCGACCAACCCGCTCGCCATCCGCTCGGAAGAAGTCGACGCCGCCGTCGCCGAACGCGAACGCAACGTCTTCATCGAACAGTCGCGCGCTTCCGGCAAGCCGGACGCGATCATCGAAAAGATGGTCGAAGGCCGCATGCGCAAGTTCTTCGAAGAAGTCGCCCTGCTGTCGCAGGCCTTCGTCATGAACCCCGACATCACCGTCGGCCAGGCCGTCAAGGACGCTGAAAAGCTCGCCGGCGCGTCGATCGAAGTCGTCGGCATGGCACGCCTGCTGCTCGGCGAAGGCATCGAGAAGGAAGAGAGCGATTTCGCTGCCGAAGTGGCCGCTGTCGCCAAGGGCTGATCGGCTTTCGGTCGATCGACCTTGTTAGGGAAAAGTCGGGGCATCGCGTGACAACGCGGTGCCCTTCGTGTATCCGGCTTCAGAATTGTCCGAGGATACAGCATGACTTCCAAACCACTCTACAAGCGCGTTCTTCTCAAAGCTTCCGGCGAGGCCTTGATGGGCAGCCAGGGCTTCGGCATCGACGTCGCGGTTGCCGACCGGATCGCCAGTGACATCGCCGAGGCGCGTGCCTTGGGTGTCGAAGTGGGGGTCGTGGTCGGGGGCGGAAACATCTTCCGCGGCGTGGCTGTGGCCTCCAAGGGTGGCGATCGGGTAACCGGCGATCACATGGGCATGCTGGCGACCGTGATCAACGCGCTGGCGCTGGCTACCTCGCTGCGCAAGCTCGACATCGACACAGTGGTGCTCTCCGCCATCGCCATGCCGGAGATTTGCGAAAGCTTCTCCCAGCGCCAGACGCTGCATCACATGGCGCAGGGCCGCGTGGTGATCTTCGCCGGGGGCACCGGCAATCCGTTCTTCACGACCGACTCGGCCGCCGCACTGCGTGCCGCCGAAATCGGCGCCGAGGCGATCTTCAAGGGGACCCAGGTCGATGGTATCTATTCGGCCGATCCGAAGAAGGATCCGACCGCGACGCGCTTCGACCATCTGACCCACAGCGAAGTGCTCGAAAAGGGCCTCGCGGTCATGGACGTGGCGGCCGTGGCGCTGGCGCGCGAAAACGCAATTCCGATCATCGTCTTCTCCATCCACGAAAAGGGCGGGTTCGGCGAGATCCTTTCCGGCGGTGGCTGCAAGACCATCGTCAGTGACAATTGAGGGCAGGCGACCGATCCTACGGTCCGCCGTCCGGCTACAAGGGAGTTCATCATGAGCGAAGGTATTGATCTCAACGACATCAAGCGCCGCATGGATGGCGCGATCAACGCGTTCAAGCACGACATCGCGTCGCTGCGCACCGGCCGCGCATCGGCCAATATTCTCGATCCGGTGACGGTCGAGGCCTATGGCTCGCGCATGCCGCTGAACCAGGTCGCCAACGTCACCGTTCCGGAACCCCGCATGCTCGGCATTTCGGTCTGGGACAAGTCGATGGTCAACGCCGTCGACCGGGCCATCCGCGAAGCCAATCTCGGCCTCAATCCGATCGTCGACGGCCAGAACCTGCGCATCCCGCTGCCCGAGTTGAACGAGGAACGCCGCAAGTCGCTCGTCAAGGTCGCGCACGAATATGCCGAAAAGGCCAAGGTGGCGATTCGCCACGTGCGCCGCGACGGCATGGAAGGCCTCAAGAAGGCCGAGAAGGATGGCGTGATCGGCCAGGACATCAGCCGCTCCACCTCCGACAAGGTGCAAAAGATGACGGACGACACGATTTCCGATATCGACCGCTTGCTCGTCGAGAAGGAAAAGGAAATCATGCAGGTCTAGCATGCGCGTTTCGTTTTGCCCGCCCAGGACGCATTGAACCGGACCGAATATGTCGACAGCTGAAAAACGCGCCGTACCCGAGCATGTTGCAATCATCATGGATGGCAATGGCCGATGGGCAAGCGCGCGCGGACTGCCGCGATCCTTCGGGCACCGCAAGGGCGTCGAGGCGGTGCGCGAAACGGTGCGGGCGGCGGGGGAGGCCGGCATCCGCTATCTGACGCTGTTTGCCTTCTCCTCGGAGAACTGGCGCCGTCCGGAAGCGGAGATCAACGATCTCTTCGGCCTGCTGAAGACCTTCATCCGCCGGGACCTGGCGGAACTGCACCGCGAGAATGTCCGTATCCGCATCATCGGCGACCGGGCCAGTCTGCGCGAGGATATTCGCTCGTTGCTGCTGGAGGCCGAAGAGACGACGCGGGGCAATTCCGCGCTCACCGTCGTCATCGCCTTCAACTACGGCTCCCGTGACGAGATCGCGCGGGCAGCCGCAAGCCTCGCCGCCGACGTGGCAGCCGGGCACCTCAAGGCGTCGGACATCAATGCACAGATGATCGACGAACGGCTCGATACGGCCGATATTCCCGATCCGGATCTGATCATCCGCACCAGCGGCGAGGAGCGGCTGTCCAACTTCCTCTTGTGGCAGGCGGCCTATGCCGAACTCATGTTCGTGCCCGACCTCTGGCCGGACTTTACCCGCGAGGTGTTCTTCGCCGCACTCGAGCGTTTCAGCGCCCGCGACCGACGCTTCGGCGGCCTGTCCGCCAAGGCTGTGGCCTCGGGATCTTAAGGCCTGACCATGAGCCGGGAACTGACACTTCGCATCTATTCCGCCATCGTCTTGGTTGCCGTCGTGCTGGTGGCAACCTGGTTCGGTGGCGCGGCATTCCGCATCCTTGCGGGCGCCATCGGCCTGTTCGTCTATTACGAATGGTCGTCCATGACCAAGCTTGGCGAGCGCAGCATGCGCGGCCACGCATTCGGCTGGTTCTCGATGGTCGCCATCGTCGCCAACATGCTGTTCGGCCAAGCCGACCTTACCATTCCGCTGTTCGCCGGCCTTGTCCTCACCGCCGTTCTCCCCGCCATCATCGGCAATTGGAGCTGGTGGCAGCCGGGCGGGATCTTCTATGCGGGCCTGAGTGCGGTTTCGCTCGCGGCGATCCGCGGCGAGGACCAGTTGGGCTTTGCGGCAATGATCTTCGTCTTTGCCGTGGTCTGGTCGACCGACATCCTCGCCTATTTCGTCGGCCGCGCCATTGGCGGGCCAAAGCTTGCGCCGCGCATCTCGCCCGGCAAGACCTGGTCCGGCGCTGTCGGTGGGACAATCGCCGGCGTGCTGGGCGGCGTTGCCGTCGCGCTTTCCTTCTTCCAGTCGATCGGCCTCTGGGTTCCCTTGATCGCGCTGTTCCTGTCGGTCGCCGGCCAGATCGGCGACCTCTTCGAATCCTTCATCAAGCGTCGGTTCGGCGTGAAGGATTCCAGCCATCTCATCCCTGGGCATGGCGGCGTGATGGATCGGGTGGACGCCCTGGTATTTGCCTGTTTCGCCGCATTCTTTATTGCGATAGGTTTCTCCGCGGTCGGCATGGGGGCTGTCGACTCTCTCGGTGCTTTCCTTTTCGGTCTGTGAGACCGCGAAAGCATCATGAATAGGATTGGACGATGGACCACATTACCGCCTTCTTCGGTTTTCTGACCGGCTATATCCTTCCCTACGTCGTGGTCCTGTCGCTTCTCGTCTTCGTGCACGAGCTTGGCCATTATCTTGCCGGCCGCTGGTCGGGAATCCGCGTTCTGGCTTTTTCCATCGGCTTCGGCCCGGAAATCGTCGGCTACACCGATACGCACGGAACCCGCTGGAAGCTTTCGGCCATCCCGCTCGGCGGTTATGTCCGGTTCTACGGCGATGCCGATGCGGCAAGCCTTGCGGATGGCGATGAACTGGCGGAGATGACGCTGGCCGAGCGCGCCCAGACCCTGGCCGGCGCCAAGCTGTGGAAGCGTGCGGTCACCGTGGCTGCAGGTCCGATCGCCAATTTCGTCGCGGCGATCGCCATTTTCGCCGTGCTGTTCGCGACGCAGGGCAAGCCGGTCGCAGATCCCGTCGTCGCCGAGGTCAAGGCCGGGAGCGCCGCTTTCGAGGCGGGCGTCAAGCCGGGCGACGTGCTCGTCGCGCTCGACGGCGCGCGCATCGAAACCTTCGACGACGTGGTGCGCTACATCAGCATGCGCCCCGAGATCCCGGTGGTCGTCACGGTTCGTCGGGACGGCAGCGAGATCGGACTGGACATGGTGCCGCGTCGCGCCGTCACCACGGATCGTTTCGGCAACGAGATGGAAGTGGGTCAGATCGGTATCGTCACCAACCAGCAGAGCGGCAATTTCCGCATTGTCGAACTGACGCCGCTTCAGGCCGTGGGCGAGGGCGCCCTGCAGACTTGGCACATCGTTACCGGCACCTTCGACTATCTGTCCAATCTGGTGGCCGGTCGGATGAATGCGGATCAGCTCGGCGGACCCGTGCGGGTCGTCCAGGCGTCCGGCCAGATGGCGACCCTGGGGATCGTCGCGCTGTTCAATCTCGCAGCCGTTCTTTCCGTTTCCCTGGGGCTTCTCAATTTGATGCCAGTTCCGGTCCTTGACGGCGGCCACCTGGTCCTCTCCGCGCTTGAGGCAATTCGCGGGAAGCCCGTCGGGCAGAACGCACAGGAAATCGCTTTCCGTATAGGCCTGGTGATGATCCTGTCGCTGATGGTGTTTGCAACGTGGAATGATATCAGTCGGTTAATCGGCTAGAGTCTCGGCTTGTCACGGCGGAGAGGATTTGTTTACGATGTTTCAAACTCATAGTGGCGATTGGGCCACGGCTGCAAATGAAGTAAATAGAATTTAACGTCCGTACTTGCTTGTAGGGTAAAAGCCGTTAAAACCACACACGGGCCGGAGTCGGCAACGACCCCGGGGCAATGGAAGAAGGTTGAGAATAAACATGAAGGCTGGTTCAAGATTTTTGAACGCGGTGTCGGCGGTCGCGCTGTCTGCTGGTGTTGTTTCTTCGGGCGCAGGCGTGGCTCTTCTCGCGTCGGCTGCGGTCGCCGAAGCGGCCGTGATCCAGCGTATCGATGTCCGTGGCGTGCAGCGTGTCGGTGTGGATGCAGTTCGCTCCAATATCACCATCAAGCCCGGCCAGAGTTTTTCCAATGTCGACATCGATGAATCGGTCAAGCGTCTCTATGCGACCGGCTTCTTCTCGGATGTGCGCATTTCGGTTTCCGGCGGCACGCTTGTCGTCAATGTGACCGAGAACCAGCTCGTCAACCAGGTCGTGTTCAACGGCAACCGCAAGATCAAGGACGACAAGCTGCGTGGCTTCGTGCAGACGCAGCCCATGGGTCCCTATAGCGACAGTCTCATCGCTGCCGACATCGAGCGCATCAAGGAAGCCTATGCCGGCATCGGCCGCAGCGACATCGAAGTGACGACCCAGGTCGTTCCGGTCGCTGAAGGCCGTGTCAATCTGGCCTTCGTCATCAACGAAGGCGAGCGCACCAAGATCACCCAGATCAACTTCGTCGGCAACAATGCCTATGGCGACGGTCGCCTGGCGGCTGTTCTGCAGACCAAGCGCTCCAACATGCTGTCCTTCCTGACCCGCAAGGACGTCTATAACGAGGACAAGCTGCGCGCTGACGAAGAAGCGCTGCGCCAGTTCTACTACAATCACGGCTACGCCGACTTCCGCGTGATTTCGTCGGAAGCGACGCTGAACGAGACCGGCAACGAATATGCCATCACGA